>JBMYQW010000540.1:0-2816 GCA_049601735.1 Spirulinaceae cyanobacterium | reverse complement strand
AACACCAAAAATGAGCGTAGGGGCAGGTTTCAAACCTGCCCCTACAGGACGCTTTAGTTCAGGACATCAAAATCGCGCCCGTTCTGGATGAATTGCACAGGCTTTAGCTGACCACGAGTTGCCCTTCGGTCGTCAAACCCACCGTGCCTTCTAGTTTGGCGTTTTCGAGCTGAGTGCCAATCAGGTTCGCACCAATCAGGTAAGACCCGATCAACAGAGCACTGGCGAGGTTGGTATTGAGCAGGTTGGCGTTGGAGAGGTTGGCATCGGTGAGGTTTGCGCCCACCAGGTTGGCATCACTGAGATCGACGCGCACCAGTTTAGCTTCACTTAAATCAGTGCTGAGTAACTTCGCCCCCACCAAGTTGGCCGTACTCAGGTTCGCGCCGCCTAGATCAGCACTGCTGAGGTTCGCGCCATTGAGCTTTGCCCCGATTAGGTTGGCCCCCACTAACTTCACCGCTCGCAGGCTTGCATCGCTGAGAGTGGCATTGACGAGCATGGCGAAGGTTAAGTCAGTGCCGCTGAGGTTGGTTCCACTCAGGACGGCATTAAAAAAGTTGGTGCCCTTAGCATCCGCACCACGCAGATTGGCTTGAGTCAGATCCGCATCAACAAAGTTGGCATAGCTGAGGTCTGCACCACTCATATTCGTGCCGCTGAGGTTCGCGCCACTGAGGTTTGTGCAGTAGAGGTTCGCCCCACTCAAATCTGCACCACTCAAGTCGAAGTTACTGAGATTAGCATGGCTTAAATCGCCACCTTGACACTTTTTCGTTTCCAGAAGTCTTTCGATATCGCCAGTGTTATCAACCATAGGAATTTGGGGTGGGGTAAAAAGTCACAATGCATTCTACCAGTACCCGCCAAGACTTACCACAAGATTTCCTTGAGGATACCGCAAGACGAGCCCTGTTTCCTGCTGAAGTGGAGATGGGTCGTTCTTGGGCAAGGAACATAGGGCGATCGCACCGATCGCATCAGAAGAAGCGGATCATCCATACCAAGACACGTCATCAATGTAATGCCAAAACCTTATGGGGTAAGCGATAGAACGCCCGACCCCAAAAACAAAAAAAGGGGCTGTAAGCCAGTCATATTCAGAGATTGAAATCTAAATGATGACAGCCCCTAGCTCAGGACGTGCATCCATCATTATTTAAGTCACTAATAAGCAACGAATGAGCCCCTTGGATTATTCGCTGGCGGGATTGATCGCATCTTCCATCAGGATGGTGATGGCCTCTTGCAGCGCACTGCGAATCTCGGTTTCGGAGCCCCCGTCAATGGCAATCCGCATCACCTCCACCACTTCGCTCAAGCCTTGGGGGGCGGTTTCGGATTGGGCAGCTTGTTCCACTTGATCAGCGATCGCTCCCGCAATGCCCACGGCCACATCTGGTGAAATATCCACAGGTTCACCCTTGATCACCTGGCCCACCCCTTCGGTGAGGATTTCTAGGAGGGGTTCAGTTAAGGCATCGGGGATTGGGTTGGCGGCGGGTGGGGAAGCAATTGGGCCGCGATCGCTCGTCTCCGGTGGCGGCAGGGTCGAGGCGTCCGGGGCGGGTTCGACTGGAATTTCAATGCCCGTCTCGGCATCCGGCGGCAGGGAGGGAATCTCTTGGGCCAAAGCTGGGGCGAGAACAAGAGGCAGGGTGGCGGTGGCGATCGCACCAATGCGTAGGGATAAGAACAGATTCAACATGGGGTGGCTGGGGGATAAAGGGCAATTTGGGTGGCGGGCAAGATGCCTGCGCTACGGGATTAAGGAGTCCCCTAAGTCCTCAGCAAAGCAAAAACGAGGAGACAATCGCATTGCCTCCTCGTTGTACAGGAATAGGGATGATCTCAGCGTCTAACCCCGAACCTTCTAACCCAGGGTTTCGAGGTAATCTCGAACGCGGTTACGACGTTTGGGCTGACGGAGTTTTTGGAGGGCTTTAGATTCAATCTGACGCACCCGCTCCCGCGAAAGTTCCAGCGCCCGACCAATCTCAGCCAGGGAATAAGGATTGCCCGTGTTGAGCCCATAGCGCATCTGAATCACGTCCCGCTCCCGGCTGGTGAGGTCAGACAAAAGGTTTTGCAGCTCGCGGCCGAGGGCTTCCCGCATGAGGGTGTCTTCCGGTGAGGCTTCCTCTGTTTCGAGCAGATCGCCCAACTCGGTATCTTTTTCTTTCCCGACTTTGATCTCCAGCGAAACCGAGCGCGGCACACGCAGCAGCACCTCACGTACCTGATCTGGCGTCATATCCAGTTCCTTGGCAATATCCTCGGTGCGAGCACTGCGGCCCTGCTCCTGGGAGATTTTGCGTTGGGCTTTCTTGATTTTGTTGAGCTTTTCGGTGATGTGAACCGGCAGACGAATCGTGCGGCTCTGGGTGGCGATCGCCCGGGTAATGCCCTGACGAATCCACCAGTAGGCATAGGTGGAGAAGCGATAGCCCTTAGTGGGGTCAAACTTCTCAACAGCCCGCTCTAGCCCTAAGGTTCCCTCTTGGATCAGATCCAATAGTTCCAAGCCTCGATTCTGATATTTCTTGGCCACCGACACCACCAGGCGCAGGTTGGCTTTGATCATATGTTCTTTGGCGCGGACGCCAGACTTTAGGGCTTGTTCGAGTTCTGCCACGCTGAGGTCAGCAAACAGCGCCCAATAGGCTTTGCCCCGTGCGATCGCCGCCTTTAGATCAGCCGTCTCCAGATTGACCGCCTTTGCCCAACGTCCCCAAGCCGGGCGATGCCCCAACTTGGCAACGAGGCGATCGTGAACTTCAATCAGTTGGGCGAACCGGCCCATGATCTGACGTTGG
>JBMYQW010000539.1:0-2823 GCA_049601735.1 Spirulinaceae cyanobacterium | reverse complement strand
CGACCTGGATGAGCGGATGCATACCTGCCCCTGGTTCCATGCCACCAACATGAAAAATGCTCCCGCCCAAAACCTGGTGCAACTGGGCATCGGCGGTTGGCAAGTTCCCCGTCAAGGCGTCAAAGTGTGCCGGGAGCGGGCCACCAACATCCTCACCGTGACGGACATTATGGAAATGGGCCTGGATGCGGCGGCAGATTTTGCGCTAGAGAAGGCCCTCGATGGCACGGACTGCGTCTATATCAGCTTTGACATCGACTGCATTGATGCTGGGTTTGTCCCTGGCACAGGCTGGCCCGAACCGGGCGGACTGCTCCCCCGTGAAGCCCTCTATCTGCTCAAGAAAATTGTCCAGAATGCGCCCGTCTGCGGACTCGAAGTGGTTGAAGTTTCACCGCCCTACGACATCAGCGATATCACCGCCTTGATGGCGACTCGCGTCATCTGCGACACCCTGGCCCATCTGGTCGTCTCGGGGCAGTTGCCGCGCCAGGAGAAACCCAGCTACATTCACCCGGAGGCCGAGCCCGAAGCAATAGCTTGGGAATAGCGGGTTTGGGAATAGCGGGTTTGAGAATCAGTCTCCAGGAGATCGGCGTATGCATGAAACCGACATGACCAAGGCCCTGATCCAAACGGTGCAGCAATGGTGGCAAGAGCAGCCAGATGCACCGCAGATTGAAACCATTCATCTGATCGTGGGTCAATTCACCTGTGTCGAACCCGCCAGCCTCCAGTTTGCCTTTACCGCCCAGACTCAAAATACCTGGCTGGCGGGGGTGACATTGGCAATTCAAGAAACCCCGCTCATTGCCTACTGTGCCCTCTGTCAGCAGGAATATTCCCCCCAAATCGGTTTGCGCTATGCTTGTCCCAACTGCCACCAGCCCATGGAAGAGATTCGCTCCGGTCGAGAGCTAAAAATCGATCGCATCGAATATACATCCGCAGCGGGTGCAACCGGTGAGCTTGTCGAATGTGAGGGAAAGAGCCAATGAAAGGGGTTTTGATTTACACAGTGCATAAAGCGGCATCCATGTTTTTGCACCGTTTGACCACGGACGTTGCCCAAGAATACGGCCTTCATTACTATTCGATCAACGACGATCAATATTACCAAACGATTAAGCAGCAGTCTTGGCAGCAATTCATTGAAAAGACGGTTGAAAATCAATCTGAGCTGAGTTGTTTTGGCCCGATTCGCGGGGGTGAAACCGATGCCATTTTCCCCACGGATTTAAACAACTATGCGGCGGTGTTGCATTTGCGTGATCCCCGTGATGTTTTAACTTCTTTATTCTTTTCCCATTCCTACTCCCACAAACGCGAGGAGGGCAAGTTTAACCCCAGCGATGAAAAGCGACGGCGCTGGCGTGAAGCGGGTGTGGATGCCTACGCCTTAGAAAAAATGCCAGACTACAAGGCTCGCTATGAGCTGCTCATTGCAACGCTTTTAGATTCGGGGCAAGCCAAGCTGGTGAAGTATGAAGATCTTGTCACGGACTATCCGACTTGGTTGACGGACTTCTTAAGTGCGTTTGATGTGTTAGAAGTGCCGGACAAAAAGATGCTGGGGCTATTGAATTTGCCTAATTCTCCGGCGCAAATCCGCGATCGCCTCGCTCGTAAATATCAACGGGAGTTCAAAATCCCTAAATCCGAAGATCTAGGAGCCCATAAGCGGCAGGTGAAGCCCGGTGAGCATAAAGATAAGCTCCAGCCCGAGACGATCGCCACACTCAATCAAGCGTTTGGTGCAGTTCTCGAACGGCTGGGTTATGCCTTGACGTAACTTCCGATCGTCTGGGTCTGTCGTGAGCTAGGTCTGTTCTCCGGTTGCCGTGCGGTCCAGTCTCAGAGCGTGGTTCACAGCGGCAAGGGTCGCCAACTATTTTGGCGTGACTCGCAGGGGGAGTTTGGTAGAGGAGTTGAAGTGATAAAAACTTGGCTCGGGGCGGGGCTTGTATCATCGTGATCCGCTTCATGTGGCTGGGGGCTTGTGTCGATCTCATAACGTCGACAAGTTTCGAGCCATGGGCGTTGATATTGAATAGTGGGTTGTATTGGACTCACCCTACGACTTAAACAAAACTCGCGCTCCATGTTCTTGGTATCCTATAGATGACATCTCTCCCCGATCGTCAAGATGCACTTCAAGTCAATTGAAATCAATGAGTGGCAACAGTTTGAGCACGTCCACATCGAGTTCCACGATCGCCTCACCATCCTCACTGGCGCAAACGGTAGTGGTAAAACAACCATTCTAGATATTCTGTCGCAACACTGCAATTGGATATATATCCCTTTGGCAATACCAAAAAGAGTTAATGGTTCAGAAAAAATGAAATTCATGCCACGTTTTTTTGATGGCATGGACAAGGGGAGTGATACTAAAATTGGTTGTCTTGTTTATTCAAATGATCAGCAGTCAAAATTAAATATTTACACAGAATCAAAGGTAGCAAGATACAGTATTACCATTCACTCCCAGTTGCCAGTTGATTGCTTTTATATAACTTCCCATCCTTCGGCATTTCAATATAATGAAATGCACAAAATGCCAGCCGAAGGTCAAGATAGAGAAGAAGTGTTTAGACTGGTTTATGATGCGATCTCAGATAAATACTTGGGCAGATCAACCGAGCAGCCTGTCTTCCTCATGAAAGAGGTATTGATGAGCTGGGAAATTGAAGAGAATGGCATGGGCAATAATGGAAGCAGGATATCAAGTAGTGATCAAAACGAGGTGAGATTACTTGAGGGTTTTCAAGGTGTATTGAGGAAAGTCCTACCTAGTTCTCTGGGATTCAAGAATATTGAAAT
>JBMYQW010000538.1:0-2825 GCA_049601735.1 Spirulinaceae cyanobacterium | reverse complement strand
CCCAGACCGGGGTAGGCACGGGGGCACTACCCCTACTGGCCCGTCACGAAATTATCGCCCTGCCCTCCGCCACCAGCCTTGCCGTCCAGCGCCAAACCTGGCAGAACCGCCCGATCGCGAGTAAAACCGTCGCTGTCTTTGCCGACCCGGTCTTTACCGCTAACGATAACCGCTTCACGGGCAACCATCCCCCAACCAATAGCGAACCCGACGGACGTGATATTGCATCTCGCTTCGGCTGCACTGACTTCGCTCGCTTGCACCACACCGCTACCGAAGCCAATCAAATTCTCGACTTGGTTCCGGATGCTGAGGAATTTAGCGCCTTGGGTTTTGCGGCTAATCATGATGCGGCAACGGATGCAAACCTCAGCCAATATCAAATCTTGCACCTGGCAACCCATGGCTGCATTCAAGATGATGCCCGCCTCTCAGGTCTGGCGCTTTCTTTTTATGAGCAAAACGGCAATGAAGCCAAGAATAATCGCCTGACGCTCCAGGATATTTACAACTTAGAACTCAATGCTGAACTGGTCGTGCTCAGTGCCTGTCAAACGGGCATTGGGGATGACATTGCGGGGGAGGGGGTCGTGGGTCTGACCAGTGGTTTTTTCTATGCCGGAGCGAAGCGGGTGGTGGTGAGCCTCTGGAATGTGAATGATCAGGCAACCTCGGATCTGATGAGTGATTATTATCGCCGGATGTTGGAAGAAGGGAAAGACCCCAATCAGGCGCTGCGCCAGGCGCAACTCAACCTGTGGAATAGCGATGAGTTTGCTGCGCCGTTTTATTGGGCGGCGTTTACGGTGCAGGGGGAGTTTTGATTGCAGTGTTTGGATAACCCCTGAACCCAAATCCCTGCCATAACCCAGCCAAAACTCGGCTATGGGTTCAATATGTCACAATGTAAAGCAACATTAATACTCATCACACTACACCGTAACGAGGAGGGCTCCCCATGGTTGCAGTTGCAGAACCCCAAGAACAACGCCTCAACAAACGCCTCACGATTCAGAGCGCCCCGATCGCCCCCGACACGACCACGATTCGCTCCCTCGACTGGGACCGCGATCGCTTTGATATTGAATTTGGGCTCCAAAACGGCACGACCTATAACTCTTTTATTATCGAGGGCGACAAGCTAGCCCTCGTCGATACCTCCCACGCTAAGTTTAAGCAGCTTTACTTTGATGCCTTGCAGGGGCGGATTGACCCGGCAAAAATTGACTATTTAATTGTCAGCCATACCGAACCTGACCATAGTGGGCTGGTGCAAGACTTACTTGCCCTTGCGCCCCAGATGATGGTCGTCGGCTCAAAGGTGGCGATTCAATTCCTCAAGGGCTTTGTGCATCAGGAGTTTGAAACCCAGATCGTCAAAAGTGGCGACCAGATTGATCTCGGTAAAGGTCACGTTTTGGAGTTCGTCAATGCCCCCAACTTGCATTGGCCCGACACCATTTTGACCTATGACGCCGGGACGCAGATCCTCTACACCTGCGATGTGTTTGGGATGCATTATTGCTCCGATGCTCTCTTCGATGAGAATCTGGCAGCGATCGCCCCGGACTACCGCTTTTACTACGACTGCCTGATGGGCCCCAACGCGCGATCGGTGCTCTCGGCTCTCAAACGCATGGCCAAGTTGGGCGAAGTGCGGCTGGTGGCCAACGGCCATGGCCCCCTGCTCAAGCACAACACCACGGAACTGATCAACCGTTACCGCGACTGGAGCAATGACCAAACCAAGGGCGAGAAGGTCGTCGCGGTCTTCTACACCTCGGGCTACGGCTACAGCGATCGCCTCTCCCAAGCCCTGGCCCACGGCATCACCAAGGCGGGCGTGACCGTGGAGATGATGGATTTGCTCACCGAAGATCAGCAAGAAGTGCGGGAACTCGCCGAGCGGGCCACAGGTCTGGTGCTGGCGATGCCCCCCGCTTCAGGGTCCCAGTCCCAGGCAACAGCGGTGAGCTTAGGGACGATTATCGCCTCAGTGCATGAGAAGCAAACCATTGGCTTAGTGGAGTCCTACGGCGATGACGATGAGCCGATCGATCCCCTATTGACCCAGTTCCGCAACCTGGGGCTGATCAAGAGCTTTGACAGCATTCGCGTGAAAGATGCGCCCACCGAAGCCCTGTATCAGCTCTGCGAAGAGGCGGGCACAGACCTGGGCCAGTCGCTGATGCGCGAGAAGAATATCAAGGCGCGGAAGTCTATGGATACGGATCTCGACCGGGCGATCGGCCGGATCAGTGGCGGCTTGTACATCATCACCGCCCAAAAGAGTGACCTCAAGGGGGCGATGCTGGCTTCTTGGGTGAGCCAAGCCAGCTTTGAACCGCTGGGGCTCTCGATCGCCGTTGCCAAAGATCGGGCGATCGAATCATTAATGCAGGTGGGCGATCGCTTCGTGCTCAATGTGCTCGAAGAGGGCAACTATCAACACCTGATGAAGCATTTCCTCAAGCGGTTTAAGCCGGGTCAAGACCGCTTTGAGGGCGTCAAAACCCAAACGTCCGAGAATGGCTCCCCGATTCTCACGGATGCGTTGGCGTACCTGGAATGTGAGGTGATCAGCCGCATGGAAGTGCCCGACCATTGGATTGTTTATTCCCAGGTCAGCGAGGGTCGGGTGTCCAAGGCTGATGCGCTGACGGCGGTTCACCATCGCAAGGTGGGGAATTACTATTAGAGTACTCCTTGAAAATAATTATCCCAAGGCAGGCGGGACGCCTCACTGGTGTGAACTTAACGCTGTATTCATCTCCTGGTGGGAGTTCCAGTGGGCTGACCCACCTCCCCCTATTCCTCCGGAACGC
>JBMYQW010000537.1:0-2843 GCA_049601735.1 Spirulinaceae cyanobacterium | reverse complement strand
TTCAAAAAGAAGCGACTCAGCCGGAAAGACAACCCGTTCAAAATACCAATGGGGAATATTGGTGATCCGGACAACTTGTAAGTTGAGTGCAGGATTACGATAGTGGCATAAGACTTTGCCGGGATGATCCGTGGGCAAAGCATCAAGAACTTGGGTCATGGGTTAACAATTACGAATCTTGGAAATTCATGGGGGGCGATCGCCGTAAAATCGTCCCGTTCTGCGTCTGCTTAAGCCTGCAACGCCAGGGCTGCCGCTTTAGCGAAATAGGTCAAAATCACATCAGCACCGGCTCGCTTCATACTGGTCAGGGTTTCGAGCATCACCGCCTGTTCATCAATCCAACCCTGCTGCGCTGCGGCTTTGATCATGGCGTATTCACCACTGACGTTGTAGGCGGCAACGGGAAGATCCGTATGTTGCTTAATGCGGCCAATTACATCTAGATAGGCCAGAGCGGGCTTGACCATCACCATGTCTGCGCCTTCGGCAATGTCTAACGCCACTTCTTTGAGGGCTTCTCTGGCGTTTGCCGCATCCATTTGATAGGTCTTTTTATCCCCAAATTTAGGGGCTGAGTCCAGGGCATCCCGAAACGGCCCGTAGTACGCTGAGGCGTATTTGGCGGAATAGGCAAGGATGCCAACATTGATCCACCCTGCTGCATCCAGCCCGCTGCGAATCGCCCCCACGCGCCCATCCATCATGTCCGATGGTGCGACAATGTCAGCGCCTGCTTCTGCTTGCATCAATGCTTGCTTGACCAGCACGGCAACGGTTTCATCGTTGAGAATCTGCCCATTTTTGACAATGCCGTCGTGGCCTTCGCTGCTGTAGGGGTCGAGGGCAACATCGGTGATCACCAGCATTTGGGGCATGGCTGCCTTGATGGCACGGATTGCACGGGGAACTAAGCCTTCCGGGTTATAGCTTCCGGTGCCCGCGTTGTCCTTTTGCGGCTCGGGGATCAGGGGGAAGAGGGCGATCGCGCCGATCCCCAGCTCCTGAGCTGCTTTCACTTCTGCCAGCAACAAGTCCAGAGAATAGCGAAAACAACCGGGCATCGAGGGCACTTCTTCCTGCCGACCTTCGCCTTCCATCACAAACAGGGGATAAATTAGATCCTCCACTCTCAGCATGGTTTCACGCACCATCCGCCGCAGCCCCCCTGTACGGCGCAGCCGTCGCGGACGACAGACTGAGCCACGCATCGGAGACCCAGGCTGGGTGGCTATGTCGGTGATGGTGGCGGATTCAGAGTGGGTAGGTGGTGATGAAATTGACATCGACAACATGGAATGAAAATGATAATCATTATCATAGCGTACACAGGTTGAATCTTTGAGGACTTATGCAGTTGCACCTAATTAGCATGGCTAGCGAGATCTCCCCGGCTGCGCTGACATCCTTGGTAAAGGGGTTTTCATGGTTGAGTGTTACAGCCCGTCATGACTGATTGGTATGAACCTAAGTGAACACAGCAGGCTGACCCAATGAGCAATAATCGGACACCCACCCGTAGTATTGAGATGTAGAGCCGAAGCCCTAAGACGTGTGACCCAGTCCAAGCCCAACGATATTTGCCAAGTCCGCTGCTTCAACGTCGAGTTGGTCAAGCAAGCGAATGCAGCCCTGCCCGGCAACGATGTGCTGGAGGAAGCGCAAATTCTATTTGGTGCCTTAGCCGATCGCTCACGTTTGAAGATTTTGTCGGCGCTTAGTGGGGGCGCAGAATTGTGTGTCTGTGATGTGGCGTTTCTCTTAGATATCAAGATTGCGACTGCTTCTCACCACTTGCGGAAGCTCCGAGATCTTAAAATTCTGAAGTATCGCAATGAGGGCAAGCTGGCTTACTACTCTTTAAACGATCACCGCGTTGCCATGATTCTTCACTGCGCACTGAGTCAGCTTGTTGAGTAGGCTTAGGGCAACCACAGGGGGATTGCCCCTACAGGATTCTGCAAACGATATCATTCAACATCGTCTGGGTTTAGTCATACGTTCAAATATTCATTTGAATGTTGTTTTATTTATGATAACGTTCAAATATTCATTTGAATGTTTGAACCTTGGAGGTCAAAATGGGCGATCGCTGCTGTCAAGCCAAAGCTGCCGAGCTATCAAAGCTCAAACGACGCCAGGCCAAGGTGCTGTGGATCGTGCTGGTGATTAATGCGTTGATGTTTGCGATCGAGTTTGGGGCGGGGATTCGCGCTGATTCCCTATCGTTAACGGGGGACTCGCTCGATATGTTGGGCGATGCCTTGGTGTATGCCAGCAGTTTGTATGTGATCAACAAAAGTGTTCAAGCTCAAGCAGGAGCAGCCTTCCTCAAGGGTGTGATCATGTTTTTATTCGCGATCGCTGTTTTCGCCAAAGCCAGTTATCAACTCTTTACGGGGGCGAGTCCTGAAGCTTCAATGATGGGCATCATTGGGCTGGTGGCGCTGCTGACGAATTTGCTCTGTCTAGCGTTGCTCACCCGTCATCGGCAAGACAATCTCAATATGTCTTCGGTGTGGTTATGTTCTCGCAACGACATCATTGCCAACACTGCTGTGCTGGGTGCGGCGGCTTTGGTGGCTCTGACCCATTCTGTGCTGCCGGATTTGGCGGTGGGTTTGTTGCTCACTTTTGTGTTTGCTAAGTCAGCGGGGCAGGTGTTGTCGCAATCTTGGCGGGAAATGCGGCAGGTGTAGGGGGCGATCGTCTCCTCATCCTGGTTTTATTTGGGCTAGCTAACCTGGATGGCTCATCATGTGTTTTGGGGAGGTCGATGGTCAGAATCGTCCAAAGTGTCTGAATCGCCTACGGTTGAGGCTCACCTAGTTGTCTTTGGCTGA
>JBMYQW010000536.1:0-2848 GCA_049601735.1 Spirulinaceae cyanobacterium | reverse complement strand
ACCTCCCCCTACGGGTACTCCTCCCAAGAGGAGACTTCAAATCCCCTCTTGGGAGGGGCAGGTCAAGCGTAGCGCCGACCGGGGTGGGTCGGGTGTAGGCCGCCACGGAAGCGTTTTCGTCTACCCCCCTAGGGTTCAACAATCTGTTGCACAATTTCCGTCACGATCGCCGCTAAATCTTGATCAATTTCCACCACGATCGCCGTCTGGGGTTCTTCTAAGCTGGCAAACTGACTGGCGAGCAGCTCGGTTTTCATGAAATGCTCCCTGCGCTGTTCTAAGCGGCGTTGAACCAAGGCAAAGGAGCCGTGTAAATAGACAATTTTGACGTGGGTTAAATGGCCCACGAGCTGGTCTCGATAGGCCTGTTTGAGGGCAGAACAGGCGAAAACGGCCGACTCGCTGCGCTCTAGGCAAGCCACAATTTTTTGGTGGAGCATCTGGAGCCAAGGATGGCGATCGTCATCGGTCAACGGAATACCCCGCGCCATCTTGGCAATATTGGCCGCCGGGTGAAAGGCATCGCCATCATAAAACGACCAGCGCAACTGGGCCGCGAGTTCCTGACCGATCGTGGACTTGCCCGAGCCGGAAACGCCCATCACAATCACCATTTGGACGTTCATTTCTGGGGCGTCGGGCATCCCGCTCATCTCGGTTGCTGCTGGGGCGCTAGCGTCGGGCGCGATCGGTGGTGATACCAGCGATACCAGGCCCCAGAGCTCCGTACCGCCAGCCAGAGCAAAATCATGGCGATCAAGCCGCCTTGCTGGGGCGCCCTGAAGGCAAATAGCACCAGGAACACACAGAGGGCATCCTCGAGCAAAATGACGCCGATCGGTAGACCCTGTAAGCGGAAAAACCAGCCCACCTGGACCACTTTGAGCACAAAGGCTAGCAAGCCCCCGACGATCGCCACCAACCAAACGGGCAAAAAATCGATCGCCGAGAGCCGTAACACCGTGACCGACATCAGCGCCCCGACCAACGGACTAAACCCCAGCTGCATCAGCTGATTCACCCGCTGACCCAACAGCTTCTTGGAGCCGATCACCTCAAACAGTGACCAGCTCGTGAGCACCCCCAGGATCACCTGCGGGTGGAACCGAGAGAGCAAGGGAACGTTGTCCCAGAGGGTCTCGGCCTGAAGTAAACCAATTACCAAAAGCGGTAGCGCGATGCGCATCCCCGCTGCTGCGGACGCCGAGAGGGCGGCCAACAGCCCAATCACCATAGCCATAGCAATGCGCTCAGGACTCAACTTGGAACGTGAGTAGAATTCCCTGACGAGTCGATCGCTTCTATTGTAGGGCGTCGCTCTACCGGATTGCGGGGATTATCGAGGTGAGGTGAGGCTACCCCTGCGCAAATAAATGTAACATCCTGACTTTTTGTATCAATTTATACCATTTTAATTGTTTCAATGGAATTACAACCTGTCACCTCCCCGGAAAACCATGACCCAAACTGTGCCCCAAACCGTCCCTGCCATCCCTTCCCTGCTCGCTGACGCCAGCAGCCGCCTCGAGGCGGCCCTGGAACACGTGAATCTTTCGGAAGATGCCTTGCGTCGGCTCAAATCACCCAAGGCCAGTTTGATGGTCTCAATTCCGGTGCGCATGGATGATGGCTCCCTGCGGGTGTTTCAGGGCTACCGCGTCCGCTACGACGATACTCGTGGCCCCGGCAAGGGGGGCGTCCGCTACCATCCCAGCGTCACGCTCGATGAAGTCCAGTCCCTGGCGTTTTGGATGACGTTCAAGGCCGCCTTGCTAAATCTACCGTTTGGCGGCGCGAAAGGGGGCATTACGCTCAACCCCAAGGAACTCTCCCGCGCCGAACTGGAACGTCTGAGCCGGGGCTATATCGATGCGATCGCCGACTTCATTGGCCCCGACATCGATATCCTTGCCCCCGATATGTATACCAACGCCATGATCATGGGCTGGATGATGGATCAATATTCGATCATCCAGCGGCAGGTGAGCCCGGCTGTCGTGACGGGTAAACCCCTGGCCATGGGCGGCAGCGCCGGACGCAGCACCGCCACAGCGCAAGGGGCTTTTCAGGTCATCACGACGCTCTTGCCCCAATTTGAGCAGCAGCCGAGCAACACCACGATCGCGATCCAGGGCTTTGGCAAAGTGGGGGCGGCATTGGCGACCCTGCTCTACGAGGCGGGTTACAAAGTAGTTGCCGTCAGCGATTCCCAGGGCGGCATCTACAACCCTCAGGGTCTGAATGTTCCCGATATCCGTCAGGGGAAGGGCGATCGCGCTTCGGTACAGTCGGTCTATTGCCAGGGGAGCGTCTGTCAGTTGGGCAATCATGAAGTGGTCAGTAACGCCGACCTGCTGAAGCTGGAGGTGGATGTGCTGATCCCGGCGGCCCTAGAAAATCAAATCACCACCGCTAACGCCGCCGATATTCGCGCTCGTTACATCTTTGAGGTCGCCAATGGCCCCACCACCGCCCAGGCCGACCCGATTTTGGCGGCGCAGGGCATTTGGCTCTGTCCGGACATCTTGGTTAATGCGGGCGGTGTCACCGTCAGCTATTTTGAATGGGTGCAAAACCGTAGTGGTCTCTACTGGTCGCTCCCGGACATTCACGAGCGCCTCGCCGCCAAGATGGTTACAGAAGCCAAGGCAACCTGGGCGATCGCTCAAGACTGCCAGACCTCCATGCGCACGGCGGCCTATATCCATGCCCTCAACCGTTTGGGTGAGGCGTTAGATGCCAAGGGCACGCAGGACTATTACGTGGCAGGCTGAAGCGAACAACTCGGGCGAACTAGGGGCTGTCGTCAGTTAGACTTCAAACTCTTGTTATGACTGACTTACAGCCC
>JBMYQW010000535.1:0-2854 GCA_049601735.1 Spirulinaceae cyanobacterium | reverse complement strand
AGGAACCAGCGGCGGCAAATTGATCCCGTAGAACAAGCCAATGTCTGCCATCACTTCAAAGGGTTGCCCCGGACGATAGGCGTTATACAAACAATACACAAGCAGACGCTGAAGTTTTTCTTGGATGAGATTGTCCACCGGGGTTTCGTCCTCTAGAACCAAGTGGCTGATATCCAGCTCGAACGCGGGAGCCGCCTCGTCAGGGGCATCCGCCTCAGGAGAGATAACTGTGGGAGTGGTTGGCGCTAGGGGCAACATGGGGGTTTGAGTTGGGCTGTAGGGTTCACTCGCTGGTGCTATTGTACGTCATGCTTCTCGTGGTGGCGGTTGGCAATCTTCGTGAAAGGTGAGCTGAGTTATTGGGCATTCCCCGCCACAGCCCATAAAATGTTGGATAGCGATCGCATTTTGGAATTCAGAATCTGCGGATTTGATTGGGAATGATAGCAAGTGATATTCGTCTTCAGAACCATCGAAAACAAGCTGAAACCCGAATTTTTGGGCAATGCCCACCCGACAGCTCAATCTACAACTCTTTTCAAGCAGTGAAATCACAACTCTAGGAGGACGGGGAGGGGAGCGCCGACTCGGATGAGAGGAGTTGGAAGCGATCGCGCCGCCATTGCTGGGTGGTTTTCTCAATCGCCACGGGTTGCCTTGTGTCTTGATTTTCTGTGACCGGTGGCGACCAATGGCGCTGGTCATAAAACATCTCGTAGGCCTGCTGGGTGAGGTCGAGTAGTCGCTGGGCCGGTAGCTCGGGCGATTCATAAATGATTTCCCCGAGCACATTATCGGGGTCATTCAAGATGGCATCGGCCCAAGCCGTAGGCGACACATCCGCGCCAAAATACTCCGTAAACAACGCCGTGCCCGGATAGAGCATTAGCGGGTTGAAATGGGCATAGTCGAGCGGTAGCGATCGCGCAAACTCAATCGTGGTCGCCACGTCCACTTCGGTTTCCCCCGCTCCGCCGAGGATGAAGGTGCCCGCCAAACGCAGCTCAGGCACAGCCGCCTTTACCTGGCGGCAAGCCTGAACCACCTCATCCACCTGGAGCTGCTTCTGGAGCGTTTGCAGGCTCAGGTTGGCGGCCTTCTCAATGCCCACATTGATTTGCCGACAGCCCGCCCGGTAGAGCCAATGCAGACTCTCGGGACTCAGGGCGGCGATCGCATCACCCCGCAACTCCATTTGCCAGCGCACCTCGCCCACCGCCGTCAGCAGACCCTGGCAAAAGTCTTGCACTTCGGCGTTAATTTGCGTTGACTTTAAGAACAGACAGTCATCATAAAAAATGAAGCCCGTAATACCAAATTGCGTCACACATTGGCGCATCTCTGCAAACAGATTCTCCAGGCTGCGGCGATAGTAGCGATTGTTCCGTAACGTCGGGGAAACGCAAAAACTACAGCGATAGGGGCAGCCCCGCGAACCATAGAGGGGCGTGATCGGCCCGTTGAAGATATCCCGACGCAGGGAGGGGCGATAGCGATGATTGGCGAGCAGATGCCGGGCCGGAAAGCGAATGGCATTGATGTTTTGGGACACCGCAGCCAGGACGACTTGATGGGGCTGCCACATCACACTCTCGATGGGGGCAGCGATCGCGCCTGCCTGCAAGGCTCGTGCTAATTTCGGGAACGTCTCTTCCCCCTCACCCCGCATGAGCGCGGTGGCCCCTAGTTGCTCAAAGAAAATCGGGGCTTGCTCGGGAATCGAGGCAAAGGGACCACCGTAGACGAGCGGCAGTTCCGGATAATGGTGTTGCAGGGCCTCGGCCAACACCACCAGTGACTTGAGCGCAGGCGTGGTGGTGGGGCCAACGCCAACACAGGTCGTGGGGTGAAACTGGGGCAGTTGCTGGTCGAGATAGGCTCTAAAGTGGGCTAATCCCTCAGCCGTTTGGGAGTCACAGTCCAAGGCGCAGTCAAGAATGGCGACGGTAAACCCGTGGGATTCGAGGGCGGCGGCGATGTAGGCCAGCCCCAGCGGCGGAATGACGCCGCTCCCCCGACGACGATGGTATTGGGGATGAATGAGCAATACGTCAATTTTCATGAACTTCGATAAACCCTGATTCGTTGTGTAAAATTCTAGGAGCTGTCATCATTTAGAGTTCAAACTATTGTTATGACTAGCTTACAGCCCCTTTCTCTGTTGTTTGGGTCGGGCGCCCTATCCCTTGCCCCATAAGGCTTCTGCGTTTAATTAATGACACGCCCTAATAATGACGCAACAAAGCGATAAAACTGGCTTGTTCAAAGTGGCGATCGTAAGCCAGTGCTTCTAGAATATTTCGCTCCCGCATCAGATGGAAAGAAACACAGTCAGTATGGCTCCAAGCCTGGTCAGGTCGCTGTCGATATAGCGTCAATGCAGCATTAAAAAGCTGGGTGCTCTGGGGGATAATTTCAACGGTGTCATCCTCTAATAAAGAATCGATCAGGTTCACCGCAGCTTGCCTAAGTTTTGTCCCACGCCGAGAAAAAGCATTCAGCAGTTCATTGAGCACCAACTCTGTTGTGACAAACTGAGCAGGAGAAATTTGGTCGGCGATCTGTAGGGTTCGCTCATGTAGATCATCATCAGGAGCAATCAACGCAATCCAGTAGCCTGTATCGATAAAAACTGTTTTCATTCTTCTACTTTCGGCGCACCGTAGAGGTAATGATCTAAGTTCTTTGCGAAGTCATTTGGCAGCTTTTCAGTTTGTTCAGAGGATAGATTTTGGCTGATTTCTTGTGCCTTTAACAAAAACATAGGTTTTTGCTGACTTGATGTAGTTACTCTATTTTGAGTTCCATTTTTGCGCTCAGAAAATCTCACTTTGAGAAAAAGGAAAAAATCCAG
>JBMYQW010000534.1:0-2895 GCA_049601735.1 Spirulinaceae cyanobacterium | reverse complement strand
AGGCAATCGCCAAAATTGGCTGGTGATGAGCATTACCCACCCGACCCAATTAGCGGCTTAAATTCTTAACGGTCATCAGGCAAAGCGCAGAGCAATGACCCATTAATGACCCGTAACATTGAATCCTCATGGTATCACCGCGGGGCTGGGATTTGGGGCTGGAGCCAATGACCGCAATGGGGCGGTTTCCCGTACGAGTCGGCGCAGTTTGACGCGGCTGGAAAACCGAGTCTAGGCCGCAGTGGCTTGCTAGCACCTGACTGACCTTTGAGGCGAGCGGTTGTGGGGCTTTGGCTTAAAAACAGGCTCACGATCGCCGCGTCCAGACCTGCTTCAACAGCCGCTTTAACCCTTGCCAAAGGGCGATCGCCGCCTCTTCTAGCACCAACATCACTTGGTCAAAGCCATTGAGCAAACGCGCCAGAAAATGCTCCTCATGGCCCAGGGGTTCTGAATGGACTTCAATCCAATCCGGTTGATAGTCCGGGTCAGCGGGCGTTTCTGTTGGGCGAGTGAGGTTTGTGGTGGCAGGAGATTCGGCGGAAGTTCGCTCCAACTGCCCAGATTCGGATTGTCCAGATTGGGGTTGTGTGGATTTAAGGGGCGTAACTTCAGGTTGTACGGATTTCAGGGGCGCAGCTTCAGGTTGCGAACGTTCGGGGTGAGCCATCACAGGAGTCGAGAGCGAGGCGGTAGCAGGGGTGGGGGGTGTGGTTGATGCTGGTGTCGGTTCCCCAACCGGATGATCTAAGTTGGACTCGGGAAGGGTATGCGTGCTCTCCCCTGTGGCTAGGGACTCAGATGCCGCGGGGCTCACCAACGCTAGGTCAATCACCATCTCGGCCTCAATTAGAGAGTCCCCCTGGGGGATCGTGGCGGCGAAGCGATCGCGGCGCGGGTCGGTGAGGTCTTCCCAGGTCAGCCAGGGGGCAGGGGCGGGTAACGGTGGTTCAGTTACCGAGACCAGTTCATGGGGGCTCAACAAAATCACTAAACTCCGCTGCACAGCCTGCTTGAGCCGGGTCAGGCGATGGGTGGGCGTGGTTGCCTGGTCTTGCCACCATTGCTGCCATTCGGAATGGAGATAAGACTGACAAGTTTCGACGGTGGCGATCGTTCCATCGAGCTGCCCCAGCCAAGGCGGGAGGTTTGTGGGCAGGTGGGGGGGCAGGGGCGGACTCGGTGGCAGAGCGGGAGGAAACGCAAAGTCTGCCTCGCCAAAGACATTGGCCGCCATGGCGATCGGGCTCTGTTGCAACCAGACCATGAGTTGCCAGAACCGCTGCACCGGCGGCCAAACCTTGGCATCGCTGGTGAGTTGGCGGGGAATGCGGTATTGATTTGCCTTAGCCTTGAGCAGATATTGCTGGTGAGCCGCGTCCGACAGTTCCCAGAGCATAAGCTGGCTTAACTGCTGCTGTTGATCTAAGCTGAGGTGGTCTTGGGGTTGATTGCCCGCTGTGACCAAAACTAGGTTCCGGCTGGCGCGATCGCTGGCAATGGCGCGGATCAGGTTTGTGGCCGAGGGCAGCGCCAGCGCCGAGGTGGGAGCAACCCTAACCTCGGCAAAGAGCTCTTCGAGTTGCGCCAGGGTTTTTTGGATCGGGCGATCGCTGGCAGGGAGTTCGTCCGGGGTTTTTGGCAACTTCACCCGTTTGCCACTGATAGCTGCCTCCAGACGCAATCCCCAGCCCCGCCCCAACTGCGTGAGTAAGTACAGCGGATAGAGTATCATTTGCCCTGTCCAGACCGTGGTCATCTGGAGGCGGCGGCCCGCCTGCACCAGGCGATCGCGCCACACCCACCGCTGACGATTGAGCAGATTAAACAGACGACTCTTGTAGGGGCCAGCGGGGGAAGGAGGCGGAGCAGCGGTGGGAGTCATGGCCCAGATGTGGTGAAGGGAGAGAGGATTGATGGGTGGTGGCGTGAATAACGAGCATTCCTAGGGTCAGAACAAGGCAAAGAAAAAAGAATTAGCCTCCATTCTGCCTCTACTTCTAGTATCGGCAAATCAAGAAGATGGACTTATTTTAACGAGCGATCGCCCCCGTTGCACTCGCTTTATTGTACTCCTTGAAAATAATTATCCCGAGGCAGGCGGGACGCCTGCGCTACGTTTTTTCTAAGGATAATCCGTAGCGCGGGCATCTTACCCGCCATCAGCAACGTTCCTTTTGGGACAGTTTTTTCTTGGCATACGCTTAAATCAGCCCTACTCCTGAGTTGAGCAATGTTTACCCCTGAGCCAGTAGGTCTGCATCCGACCTTTGCCCTTGATCTCAACCGGATCACGGGGTTGGCAGTCATAGCCAGCGGGTAACTGTTGAGCCGTTGTTGCGGAAATTTGGATCTGCCCAGGTAAACCATGGGATTCCATTCGACTGGCTGTATTGACCGCATCGCTCCAAATGTCATAGCTGAATTTTTTGATGCCAATCACTCCCGCCACAACCGGGCCCACATGAATCCCAATCCGGAGAGATAACGGATAGCTGTGAGCGGCCCCGAGCTTCTGAACCTCTGCTTGCATTGCCAAGGCAAGATCAGCGATCGCAACCACTGGATCAGGATGAGGATTGGGCAGACCCCCCACCACCATATAGGCATCACCAATGGTTTTGATCTTTTCGAGTTGATATTGCTCAGTGAGCGCATCAAAGGTAGAGAAGATCGTATTGAGAAGTTCAACTAGCTGAATTGGATTGAGTTGACTCGCCAAGGACGTAAACCCCACTAAATCCGCAAATAGAATGGGAATCGACTCAAAGCGATCGGCAATTGTCGGGTCTGGTTGGTATTTCAGACGATGGGCGATCGTAGCCGGCAGAATATTGAGTAAGAGCCGTTCATTCGCCTGTCGTTCTACCTCAATTGTACGGGTGTTCATAAAAT
>JBMYQW010000533.1:0-2897 GCA_049601735.1 Spirulinaceae cyanobacterium | reverse complement strand
CCTCGGGCTTGAGAGTGATGAAGCCCAGGGCAATATTTTCGGGATGCTGCTGGGGGGAGAGTCGCAAAAAATTAATATCACTGGTGACCAGGGAGCCATTGATACCAAAGCTGACCCCCAGAAAGTCGATGATGCCGCCGATCTCGATGTTTTCACCGTCTATTTCGGCCAATACCCGCTCCCCGGCTTCAAAGTCAGTGGCAATCGTGCCGTATTCCGGGCGAGAGTAGCGATCGAAGAGCACCGTGTCGGGTTCGTTGATCACCGCCAGTTGGGCATCGACCGTCGGAAAGTCAAAGGCCGATTCCTCGGGGTTGATGCCCAGCATGACAATGACCTGGTTGCGACCGTCTTTGACATTCTTGAAGTTGGCCCGTGCAAAAAACATCGGCGTGACCGATTCCACTTCGTCTAACGCCAGAGCTTGATAGAGACGGCGACGGGAAAAATTTTGCAGCAACACGAGGGCTTCAGTTTCCGGGCTCAACATCACCAGGTCGGCTCTCAGTTGCTTGTGCAGCACCGTGTTGCTGTCATTGAGTGCGCCGAGAAACCCCAACTGCGCAAACATGAGCGTGACCGCCGCCGCAATCCCCAAGGAGGCAGTGAAGAAGCGTCGCATCTGGTAGGTGAGCTGTAACCAGGCGATCGGGGTTTTACGAAAAGCAGTTTTGAGCGATTTCAAAGTAAATCTTGACCCTGCTGAAGTGGCTCTATAGATGAGGTTATATCAAAAATGTTGCGACGGTTCACTCGCTCACGATTTCCTGTTGGGTGCAGCCCTGCTCGTTGGCACAACTAGGGTCGGTTTTTCTCCGGTCGGTTCTACACTAAACAACGCTTGTCCCCCGAGCCCAGGAGATGCGCAAAACGCAAAAAGTCTATTCCCGCTGATGCAATACCGTCAATCACGGGTTCAATGCATCGGCTGGTGCTACTGCTGAATCAACGAGAGCAGTTCATTTGTCGAAATCTTGCCGCTCACATCCGAGCCATCGAGCAGACTATCTGCCAAGTCGCGCTTGGTTTTATGCAGCGCCACGATCTTGTCCTCGATCGTGCCCTGGGCCACCAACCGATAGATCGTGACCGGGCGTTTTTGGCCGATGCGGTGGGCGCGATCGCTCGCCTGATCTTCCACCGCCGGGTTCCACCAGGGATCCATATGAATGACAAAATCCGCCGGTCAGGTTGAGACCCGTGCCCCCCGCCTTGAGGCTAATCAAAAACACATCCCCCTCGCCATTTTGGAAGGCCTCAACCCGTTGTTTCCGTTTTTTGGCGGGGGTGCTGCCATCGAGGTATTGATAGGTAATTTTTTGCTGGTCGAGGTAGTTTCGCAGGATGGTGAGGTGATCCACAAATTGACTAAACACTAGGGCCTTATGGTCGTTGTCGAGTAATTCTGCCAAGATTTCGCCAAACTGGTTGAGCTTGGCGCTGGGCAGACCGAGTTCCGGGCGCACCAGCTTCGGGTTGCAGCAAGCCCGCCGCAACCGCATGATTTCCGCCAGAACTTGCAGATGCTTGGCCCCCGCAGGCGCATCACTTTCAGCGAGTTTTTCGATCGCATCCCGCCGCAGGGCTTCGTAAAACGCCATCTCCTCGGCGCTCAGTTCCACCTGGAGCGTGACCTCAGTGCGGGAGGGGAGTTCTTTGAGCACCTGGTTTTTGGTACGCCGCAAAATGAAAGGTTGGATTAACCGTCGTAGCGCCTCCCGCGCGGCGTCATTTTGGTCGCGCTCAATGGCGGCGGCAAACCGCTGATTAAAACTCTCCAGTGACCCCAGCAGACCCGGATTGATGAAGCGAAAGAGGTTCCAGAGTTCGCCGAGATGGTTTTCAATCGGTGTGCCCGTGGTGATGATCTTGAAGTTGCCTTGCAGGGCCATTGCGGCTTGGGAACGTTTAGTCTCCGGATTCTTGATCGCCTGGGCCTCATCAAGCACGATCACTTCCCAGCTCACCTGAGTCAGCATCGCAGCGGCCTCATCTTGTTGCAGCAAACCATAGCTGCACACCATCAGGTCACGGGGCTCTAGGTCATTTAGCATTTGTTGGCGATCGCCGCCCCCAAACACCTTCACGTGCAGACTGGGCGCAAACCGTTCCACTTCGCTGACCCAGTTGAAGCCCACGGAAGTGGGGGCAACCACCAGGGTCGGCCCGGCGTCGCAGCGGGTGAGGATCACGGCGATCGCCTGCAAGGTTTTCCCCAGGCCCATGTCATCGGCCAGGCAAGCGCCCACGCCCCAAGCCGAGAGCCGCGCCAGCCAGGTGAAGCCCGCCAGTTGATAGTCCCGGAGATTGGCTTGCAAGGTTTGCGGCACTTTGGGTTGGATCGTCTGGGCGGCTTTGATGGACTTGACGTGTTTTTGCCAGGCCTTGTCCACCTTCACCTGTTCCACATCCCCCACCATGTCTTCGAGGGCCAGGGCCGCCAGACCATGGATGCGTAGGGTTTTGCCCTTGGGCTCGGCCAGGCGCTTGAGGCTATCGAGACGTTTGCGAAATTCTTGGGTCAGGGCCAGGAATTCGCCGTTAGAGAGTTCCACAAAGGAGCCAGGACTGTTGTCGAGCAGCGCCATCAGTTGCTGCAAGTCCATCACCTGATCATCACTGACCTGGACTTCGCCCCCCGCTGCAAACCAGTCCTGCTGCTGACGAATATTCAAGCGGAAATCTCCCAGGCCCAGTTGACGCGAAACCCGAAACTTCTCGCCTTCGGGCCATTCAATTTTGATGCGATCGCCCAGCTCTTGAAGCTGCACCAACAGTTCCAAACAGTCCTCCGCTTCCTCGATTAGCCATTCCCCTTTACTGGCTTGGTAGTCTTGCAGGATGGCGCAGGCGGTTTGGACATCCTTGGCCCGCTTTTTTTCGTCTTTTAAATCCCG
>JBMYQW010000532.1:0-2920 GCA_049601735.1 Spirulinaceae cyanobacterium | reverse complement strand
ATCATCCGGACAATTTCGGCGTTGATGCGGCGCGATCGCTCCAGTTGAGCCTCCACCTTGGCCCGCAACTCGCGCAACTCGACGGGCTTGGTGACATAGTCATCCGCACCAATTTCATGGCCCTTGACGCGATCGGCAATTTCATCCATCCCTGAGAGAAAGATAAACGGGATGAGTTGCCCCGAGGGAATCGCCCGCACCTGGCGGCAAAATTCCCAGCCATCCATCTCGGGCATCGAAACATCGGAGAGCACCAAGTCCGGCTGCTGCTGTTGGAGCTGTTGGAGCCCCGAGGCCCCGGAGTCGGCTGTATCGACTTGGTAGCCCAACTCCACAAAATAGTCTCGGAGGGTCTCCCGATGCTGGGCATCGTCATCAACCACTAAAATTCGTTTCATAAATGAATGGATTAACGCAATCTCGTTTCGTGCAAAGGTTGGCCGGACCTTGAATTTGGACAGATTAGCCACAGATTAGCAAATACACCCCATTCTAGGCGACATTTTGACAAGCGCCCAACGCCCGGCGGTGAGGGATGTCGAGATTGCAGTTGTCGCGATCCTGTGACAGTCCGATTGCTGAGAGTCCCCAGCACTACAGTAGAATCTAGGGGCGCTCATCTGCTAAACCCTTTCTCTCCGTTATGTACGACCAACTCACCCCACCGACCACTGGCTCTAAAATCACCTTTGAGAACGGTCAACCTGTGGTTCCCCCTGATCCGATCGTGCCCTTCATTCGCGGTGATGGGACGGGGGTGGATATTTGGCCCGCGACCCAAAAGGTGCTGGATGCGGCGGTGGCCGAGGCCTACGGGGGCGATCGCCAGATCCATTGGTTCAAGGTCTATGCTGGCGATGAAGCCTGCGACCAATACGGCACGTATCAATACCTCCCGGAAGACACGCTCAAGGCGATTCAGGAATACGGCATCGCCATTAAAGGCCCCCTGACCACGCCCGTGGGCGGCGGTATTCGCTCCCTGAATGTGGCCCTGCGCCAGATCAATGATCTTTACGCCTGTGTGCGTCCCTGTCGCTACTATCCGGGCACGCCCTCGCCCCACAAGACCCCGGAAAAGCTGGATATCATTGTCTATCGGGAAAACACCGAAGACATTTACCTGGGTATCGAATGGCGTGAAGGCACGGAGATTGCCCAGCAACTGATCGAGCATCTCAACAGCACCCTGATCCCGGCGACGCCGGAGCATGGCAAGAAGCAAATCCCTCTCGATGCGGGCATTGGCATTAAGCCCATCAGCAAGACGGGAACCCAGCGGCTGGTGCGACGGGCGATTCAGCACGCGCTGCGCTTGCCCAAAGCCAAGCAAATGGTGACGCTGGTGCATAAGGGCAACATCATGAAATATACCGAGGGCGCGTTCCGAGACTGGGGCTACGAACTGGCGACGGCTGAGTTCCGAGATGATTGCGTTACGGAACGGGAGTCCTGGATTTTGAGTAACCAAGATGAAAATCCGGATCTCTCGGTGGAAGACAATGCCCGCAAGATCGATCCGGGCTACGATGCCCTCACGCCAGAGAAGCAACAGGCGATTTGTGATGAAGTTAAGGCTGTTTTAGCGGCGATCGGCCCGAGCCACGGCAACGGCCAATGGCAGGAAAAAATCATGGTCAACGATCGCATCGCCGATAGCATCTTTCAGCAAATCCAAACCCGCCCTGGTGAATATTCGATTCTGGCGACGATGAACCTCAACGGGGATTACCTTTCTGATGCGGCGGCGGCGATCGTCGGTGGTCTCGGCATGGGGCCGGGTGCAAACATTGGTGATACCTGCGCCATCTTTGAGGCGACCCATGGCACAGCACCTAAACACGCGGGGCTCGATCGCATCAATCCGGGTTCGGTGATTCTCTCGGGCGTGATGATGCTGGAGTTTATGGGCTGGCAGGAAGCAGCAGATTTGATCAAAAAAGGGCTCGGCGCGGCGATCGCAGGCCAACAAGTCACCTACGATCTAGCGCGGTTGATGGAACCCCCCGTAGAGCCCCTCAAATGCTCGGAATTTGCCCAAGCGATTATTGAGCATTTTGACGACGTGCCCTAGGCGGGCATCGATTCCCGAATCCATTGACGAAAATCACGGATGACTGCGTTCTCGGATTGGCTTTGGCGCTGACGCAGGAGGGCATTCAATTTCTCTGGCGTAATCAGTGGAAACGTCTTGCTGCGGGAGAGCAGCAGGTAATTTAAGTCGGGTTGTTGAGCCCATTCAAACAGTTGTACGCCCTGCTTGCAGGTGTAGCACCACACTTCAGGAATCTCCAACGCGAGATAGACGCCCATACGGCGGGTGGCAGGGCTCGTGATATCAACTTCGATGACCAGATCGGGAGGGACGCCCGATGGAATAGCCGGGTCTAACCCTTGGACTCGGGGGGCATTTTGAATATAAAAGCAGGTGTCAGGTTCTGCGCCTCTGGCTAAGTCTGCTCGGTTGAGCGTGGTAGAACCGTAGTTGACAATTTCGAGATCAAGCTCTTCCGTGAGGGTGGTTACAATCCGAGCCAGCAAACGGTTAATGATTTCGTGGAGTTTAGACGGCATCTTAATCTGGAGCCACCCCTGATCGTAGGTCAGACGGGTCGCCCGATGATCACCCATTTCTGCAAGCATTGCCTGATAGGTTTGCCAACTGATACCCGGGAGCAAAACTGTTTGGGTTTGTTCAGCAGGGATAGAGTCGAGGCGGGGGGCTGGGGTCATCGGACGGACTCGGGGTTGTTATCAATTTAGAACGCAAAGCCAGATCTGCTTTGAATGGTAAGGAGAAACTCATTTAGAACATCGCTTAGGGTGGGCCTTGGGCTCACTGGCGTGAACTTAACGCTGCATTCAGCTCCTGGTAGAAGTTCCAGTGGGCTGACCCACCTCCCCCTATTCCTCCGGAACG
>JBMYQW010000531.1:0-2922 GCA_049601735.1 Spirulinaceae cyanobacterium | reverse complement strand
GGTGATTAACCCTGCCTTTTTCGCACGACGCAAGATCCCTAATGTGCCGATTCGCTTTACTCCAAGCCGCTGGGCAACACGTCTGGCTTGGGCATCGTCGAGCAGAACAATGCTGTTGGGAGTGGACTGGGCCAGAGCAATGGCTTCTGCTTCGCCGCGATCGACCAAGATTTAGTCATCCCGCAATTCATCCGCGATCTGGTCGTCATCCAGATTAATCACAGGGATTTGTAAGCGACCCAGTTCGTACATGAATTTCAGTTTGCCCATGTTGCAAAAGGCGGCGGCTTTCCCCAGAGACAAACGGCGTAATTCAAATAGTTTGACGGCGAGCAGAAAGAGCATTTCGGCTTCGAGGGCGGCGGGAGATTGACCGGAGGTGATGAGGAGATCGTCGGGGTAGGGCAGGTTAAGGGAGGGCATGGTTCTTCGACATCATCAGGGGGGTGCTGCTATCTTAACCCCGTCTCCAACGCCCTAAACCCGGTTGGGGTCAGCACGGGGGCATGACCCCTACGCCTCCCACACATATTTGCGGCAGACTTCGCAGGCTTGTTGTTCGAGTTCGGAGGGGTTGGGGCGGTTGCGGAGTCATCCACAGCTATGCGGAGTCAATTCTTGTAGATGTCGCCACGGGAGCCAAGATTACTGACGTACCCAGTCGGTCATGTTGACGAATTCATCGGTTGCGTAGTCGGCGGGTACACCGAATTGGGCTTGGATTTCTTGCATTTCGTCGTCGCTGACGCGGGGGAGGAGGGCCAGCCAGAGGGTGAGGCGTTCTTCGCGTAGCACTTCGCGGACGGTTTCACTTTTGGTATAACTCACTGTCGCTAGAAACTGTGTAGGGTCAGGGGAATATGGTTTTGAAAATTGGCAAAGTCTTGATCAGTGGTGAAGATGCGATAATCATGACGATGAGCCACTGCACAAATCAGAAAATCGGTGTTTGAGCCTTGAATACCATTGCTGCGGCAGGTGTTGAAAAACTCGGCGGCGAGTTCGTAATCTACGGTGGTGAGTTCAAGGTCGGGAAAGGCGCGTAGATAGTTTTGCAATCTGGCGAACTGTTCAGCATGGCGAACACCTGAGAGGATTTCTTGGCGAATGGCTCCGATGATACGTGCTTGATTGGTGTCAATCAGGGAACGTAGTTCATTGATGACAGGTGTTTGGGCATCTGTCGTTTTGCGTCGGAGGGCGAGTGACCAAACCGAGGTATCGACGATAACGCTCATGCCATTTTCCGCTGTTGTTTGTAGTCGTAGTCAGGGTCGTAGTCGATTGTGCCGAACAGCTCAAAGATTTGGCGCTGTTGGCGGCGTTGGATATATTCGCGCAGGGCGGTGGTGATGAGTTCGTCGGCGGTGAGATGGTCGCTGAGAGTGAGGGCTTCTTGAAGGAGTTGGGGGTCGATGGTGGGTTGGGTCATGGGGGTTTTAGAAGTTTTCTAGACCGGGTAAGGAAGGTTTGCTCGGATCGCTTTTTTTGGGGGACTTAAGGGTATTTTTTGCCAGAGCGTTGGCTTCGTTGAGGGTTTGCACCGCAAGTGTTTCGCCCTCGCAAATTTGCGCTAGGAGTTCGGCTTGTTGGGGCTCTAGCTGCACGAGTAAACCCAGTACATTGAGCAGGTTAATCAATTCGGTGGTGTATTCATCGAGCCAATGGTCGGGGTAGAGCTGGTTGAGGGCGGAGGGGGGACGGCGGTTGCCGATGATGGGCCGATCGCGCTCTTTTTTGCGGTAGCTAAACCAATGCACCAGGGTCTGTTTGCCGGAAACTTCGTATTGCCAAACGGCTGCGGGCACGTTTTCAATGTAGCCGTCTCCCACCAGGAGGCGACGGGTGGCGGGATCATAATCAATGGTGTCGGGCATCTGTTCAGGGTCGCTGGGAATCGTACCGTCTTTGGGGATCAGTGGCCGTTGTTCACGGGGTAGACGGGGCGCACCCGGAGGACGATCTTGGGCTGGGTCGGCCATCCGTTCGCCGAAGGTCTGCAACCAAACGACGCGCTGACCGAGTTCGACAGCGGCTTGAAAGAGTGCGGGGTCAGCGGAGAGGGGAATACGCAGTCCGGGTGTGGTGAGGTCGTCTTGAAACCGCTCGGTGTAGGCGGGGTTGGCGGCGACGGCGGCAATGTAGGCAAAGGCGGCTGTGGGGCTGACGGGGTGGCCATAGGTCTGACTGAGGAAGTCGAGCAGGGCGGGTTTGAGGTTCGGAATTGTGGCTTCGGCATCGGCCCAGAGGGGAAACACACGACCGCCACGACCGTTGTAATGATCAAGATCAGGAATCAAATGGGTCAACGTGAGCGCACAACCCGACGAGGGTGAGGTTCTTGATAAAGCGGTGAGATAGAGTTGCGATTGTGAGTGAATTTCCCACAAATTAGGATTTGGACGATTAATCAGTCGTTTATCAGGAATAATCCATTGTCGATCAAATGAACGACAAGCATAACCGACAGGTGTAACGATTTGCCCTGAATCCTTGGCGATGGATACAGCACGGTGAGGTTGCCCCGGTAACGAGTCTTTAAGTACTTTCGTAACGGTGCGATCGCCCGCGCCATGGGGATGAAACAACTCTTCCTTCTTGTCAACAGGTGCATTGATCAAAACTTGCCAACGCTGCTCCAAAGACTCCCGATCCGGCGCGATAATCCAGGTTCGCCCCGGCATCACGCCCGAACCGTTGTAATTGAATAAATTCGCTAGAGCCGGATAAGTCGCCCAAGCCCCCGCCGCTCCCGGCAAAAACGGGGCTCGGCTCTCTGTCGGGCAATCCAACCAGTCTGCATCCGTGAGATTGATTTGAGCTAACGCGCTAAACTTGACCGTTCGTAAACCCTCGGGCAAGGCACGGAACTTGACTGTGGCGGTTTGGGGATTGCGCGATCGGCTGGCCAGGACAATACAG
>JBMYQW010000530.1:0-2937 GCA_049601735.1 Spirulinaceae cyanobacterium | reverse complement strand
AGACTAAAAACCGTTGGTTTGAGCCTTTTCTGAACACCCAGGTGTCACGTGATTCGCTTGCTAAAAATCATCCACAATTAAACTTTCTGGACAAAATAAAAGTTTCAGTTGGGTAAGCGGTCAAGGCTTCATCCGTAGGGCAAAATCATTAGTACAACTAGGGGGTATCACAAAATCTCAAAACAGCATTCAATTAGGGCACGTCATCAATTCACCTCAGAAGCCTGTAGAGTTTTGCTCGTGCGGAGCAGGAGGGAGGTCGCGCCCGACCAAAAAACGAGAAAAGGGGCTATAAGCCAGTCATAGTGAGAGTTTTAAGTCTAAATGATGACAGCCCCTAGGGAAAGATTCGGCAGCAAGAACGATTGCACACAACATAGCGGTAGGATGCAAGCAAGGCATGAAACAACCAACGGAACGGGGTTGGTTCCAACTCAGGACAGTATTACTGAATCTCCAAGGTCAAGTTCTCTGCGCAGGGCTAATTTTGATTGGGCTAAGTTTAACTGGCATGGCGCTGCTAGATGGCGGAGTAACAGGGCAGCTAGGATGGCAGGTGCTCGTCATGATGGGTCTAGGGATCGTTGGTCTAGGGCTTGTGGTCGGGAGTGCGATCGCCATTTATCTCGGCAATCGGCAGCAGCGCCAACAGCAGTATCACCTCCAGCAATGTCTGGATTTGCTCACTGAATTGGCCCCCATTACGCCCCCACCAGCGACGCATCGGGCAAGTTGGGCCGACCTCTATGGCGGCTTGCAGCAGCTCCAAACCCAGCAGTGGCAGCAGCAGGAGCAGTCCCAGACAACCGCTCTGACGTCCCAGATCCGATCATTGCAGAGCGATCGCCTCCAACAGATTCAAGCGGAAAAGATGGCCAGCCTCAACCAAATGGCGGCGGGGCTGGCCCACGAAATCAACAATCCGGTGAACTTCATCAGTGGCAATTTGCCCCTGGCGCAAACCTATATCCAAGATCTGCTGTTGCTGATTGTGCTCTACCAGCAGGAACTGCCCCATCCCAGTCCGCGGGTGACGGATCATATTAGCGAGATTGACCTCGACTTTGTGCAGTCTGATTTGCCCAAGCTGCTGTCGTCTTTGCGCTCGGGAGCCCAGCGCATCCATGGCATTGTTGAGTCGTTGCGGACGTTTGCCCGCCTAGATGAGTCGCAACTGAAGGCGGTGGATCTGCATTCTGGCCTTGAGAGTACCTTAATCTTTCTCCAACATCGCTTTAGAATAGCTGAGTCCGAGCGGCCCTGGATTACTGTGGTCAAAGACTATGCTGACCTGCCGTTAGTGGAATGCTACGCCAGTCAGCTCAATCAGGTGCTGCTGAATTTGCTCACGAATGCGATCGATGCGATCGCCACCCGCCGAACTCAAGCGGGTTTAGACTATCAGCCCCAACTCACCATCCAAACTCGACAGTCCGATCCGGAAACCGTCGAGATCCGCATTACCGACAATGGTGTTGGCATTCCGGAAACAGTGCGCGATCGCCTTTTTGACCCCTTCTTCACCACCAAGCCGGTCGGCCAGGGGACAGGCTTGGGTCTGGCGATTAGCTATCAGGTCATTGTTGAGCAGCATGGGGGAACCATCACCTGTGACTCGACAATGGGTGTAGGAACTGAGTTTTGTCTGCGCATTCCGTTGCAGCAGAGTCTTGGCGTACGGTCTAAAGGATGATAAAGCCTACGGTTCAGGGGACTCGAACCTCGTTAAGTTTCAATAGTTGAGGCTAGCTTGAACCAGATGGTAACACGTGAACATTTGTTCAGAATCCTTGCAAGGATTCGACTTCAGTAGTAATTTGGGTACTTAGTTTTAGTTTCGGTCTCGAAAGCATGACTAATCCGTACCTCTCCGTAAAAGAAACCTCGGAAATTCTCAACTGCTCTGAGCAGTATGTTCGTCGGTTGCTCCGGCATGGCGAAATCAGCGGCGAGAGGATTAGCAGCCGCTGGATTGTTGCTTCAGAGTCCGTTCAGGAGTACCACATCAAAGAAGAAGATAGATATTTGAATGTCCCTGACCACAGACGGCGCTCATTGAGTAAACCGACACTTAAAGCTCTAAGCTTTTTCTCTGGCTGTATGGGTTTAGACTTGGGGTTAGAAAAGGAAGGTATCGAGGTGCTCCTGGCCTGCGAAGTTGATGAAGCCGCCCGAAAAACAATTGAGGCAAATCGACCCGATGTGGCATTGATCGGGGATATCAGAGATTACTCAGCAGCCGCAATTCGGGAAAAAGCAGGATTGAGTTCAATCGATGAAATTGACGTAATTGTTGGTGGTCCCCCATGTCAAGCCTTCAGTAGTGCGGGCAGGCGGAAGGGATTCGATGATGAGCGGGGCAACGTTTTCTTGACATTTATCGACTTAATCATTGAACTTGAACCTAAGTTCGCAATCATTGAAAATGTTCGTGGATTGTTGTCAGCTCCTTTAAAACATAGACCTCACAACATGAGAGGAAGTGATTTTCCACCCCTATCTAAAGATGAACAAAGAGGTGGTGCATTACGTTTTATTGTCCAAAGACTAAAGCGATCAGGGTATAGTGTTTCCTTCAACTTGTACAATGCTGCTAATTTCGGATCGCCCCAACAGCGAGAAAGGGTAATTATTGCTTGTAGTCGAGATGGTAAAAAGCTCCCCTATCTTACCCCAACACATTCAAATCAGGGTCTCTATGGGTTGCCAAAATGGAAAACTTTACGCGAGTCCCTACGGGGTCTTCCTGAAAATGGACATCATTTTGTTAAGTTCCCTGAAAAACGACTCAGATATTATAGATTGCTGAAGCCTGGACAGTATTGGAAAAATTTACCCGAAGATCTACATCGAACTGCTTGCCTGGAGTACCGTTGCTGGCCAGCAAGCTTCATCGCCGATTGCGACTTCAATGGTTCGGCGGCAACGGTTCGTGAA
>JBMYQW010000529.1:0-2943 GCA_049601735.1 Spirulinaceae cyanobacterium | reverse complement strand
CCCTCTTGGGAGGGGCGGTCTCGCGTAGCGATGACCGGGGTGGGTCGGGTGTGGGTCGCCCCTGAATCCGCTTGGGACGAAGTGTTTTACGCTTAAGTTCACACCAGTGGTTTTAAACCTGCCCCTAGCGTGTCTTGTGTTACCGCACAACCCTAATCGATCGTAACTTCGGTGGGCTTGCTGGGCGCGCCACCATTGCCGGAGTCATTATCATCGTGGTCTTCAGTCAAGATTTCCCAAGCGGCGCTAAAGGCGCGATCGACGCGATCGCCCCATTTCTGGAAGTCTTTGAGCATCACGTCCCAATTCTTGCTCGCTATGTTTTCAACGCCGGAAACGGAAGTTTCGATCGAGTTCCACTGATCATCGAGAACCAAGCCTGTCTTCTTCAGGGTTTCCTGAGCTTGGCGTAGCGTGCCCACATACACATCACGGGTGACATCCCCCGCGGTTTCGAGTTGATTCTGCGTCCGCTTCTTGATCGCCTCGATCAACGCGGTGACTAATTCTTTGATCTCATCCGACTCTTGGGGGAGCTGTTCATCGACGATCGCCTTGGTGTCAGGACTAACGCCGTCTGCGGGGGGGATTTTGGGCAAATCCTCTGCGGGAGGGATTTTAGCTTGGGGGTCGTTGGGAAGGTTGGCTTCAGACATTCGTTACTCCTGCTGCATTCAGTAAAGAATTGTCCTTATATTAGCGATTTTGAACTCGATGACCCCGGAGTTTACGAGGGCGGGTTTCCGAACCTAAACCAATACCAGCTTGAAACCTGTAGTTTCAAGCTGGTATTGGTTTCTTGGGCAATGTATTTTAGGCCTGTCTCAGCCCCCCGCCCTGACCCCCCGCCAAAAATATTCAAAAATATCCGGAATCTCATGCAAGGCCATTTCGGACGCGGTATGATAAATTGGAAAGCCAATCTTCGGTCATATTGGCCAAGGTGTGAGGACTAAAGAACATTATGACGATGATCAAAAATACGAAATTGCGCTCTCTCAGCCCTGCCCTACTGGGTATGACGCTTGCTTTTTCAACTGTTGTTGCACCGGCGGCCAACGCTCAGGACGCAGTAGGCGGTGAAACGGCGGGCGGAACACTTGACCAAGTGAATATCTATAGTACGGAAGATATCAACGGTTCTATGGGCCAAGGTATCCCCGGCGCAGCACAGTTTTCTGATGTTTCCCCGAACGACTGGGCCTACCAAGCCCTAGACGACCTCGTTCGCCGCTACGACTGCCTCAAGGGCTACCCGAACGGAACCTATCGCGGTAATCGTGCCCTCTCCCGTTACGAGTTTGCCGCGGGTCTTAACGCTTGCCTCCAACAAATTGAGCGTCTGATCGCGGCTTCAACAGCGGATTTTGTTACCCGCTCCGACCTGGAAGCCCTCCAGCGCCTCATCCAAGAGTTTGAAGCTGAACTCGCCACCCTCGGAACTCGTGTCGATGCCCTAGAGAGCCGCGTCTCCTTCTTGGAAGACCACCAGTTTTCAACCACGACCAAGCTCGTGGGTGAAGTGATCTTTGCCCTGACCTCCGACTTCAGTGATGGTCTGAATGACTCTGATGCTGGCGGAGTGGCTAGCAGCGTTGGTGAAGCTCTGTTTGGCGATCGCGTTCGTCTTGAACTCAACACCAGCTTCACGGGTGAAGACCGCTTGGTAACGCGTCTGGCGACGGGTAATCTAGAACCGTTAGGTGGTACGGCGCTTGGAAGCGGATTTGAGTCTACTCAAACCTTCAACCTGGGTGAGAATAGCAATGGCGTCAACATTGATTGGCTTGCTTATTACTTCCCCTTCCAGGATTCTCAGGCTTACGTTGCCGCTGCGGGCGGGATCTGGAGTGATATTGCTCCGACTTTGAACCCCTATTTTGAAGACTACGATGGTGGAGACGGTGCACTCTCGACCTTTGCCTCTGAGAACCCGATTTATCGGATTGGGGGTGGTGCAGGTGCTGCCTTTAGCTTTGGCTTTAGCCCCATCGAATCCATCCTTGGCCCCAGCACCGTTACTCTTGGTTATCTAGCTGGGCAACACGCTACGGCTAGCGAAGGTCTTTTCAATAGTGACTACGCTGTTTTGGGTCAGATTAACGGTAACTTGAGCGATCGCATTGGCTTTGGTTTGACATATGTTCATGGCTACCATAGCTTGGCGAATGGTGTTACTGGGACTCAAGGTGCTATCTTTGCCGGTGGCGCGTCAACAACTGGGATTGTGGGAACGTCTTTTGCGAATAATCCGACCGCTACGGGTATTGGAGCTGGGAATCTTTTCCTCTCTGGTGATAATACAGGTGGTATTTCTACCAACTCCTACGGTGCAGAAGTGGCGTTCCGACCCAGCGACAGTATCTCTGTCAGTGGTTTTGCAACCATGACTCAAGCGCGAATCATTGGCACAGGCGATGCGGATATCTGGACGTTCGGTGCAGGTGTTGCTTTCCCTGACCTTGGTAAAGAAGGCAGTGTTCTCGGTATCTTCGGGGGTGCGCAGCCGACATTGCGGGGTGTTGAAGGAAATGTCGATCGCTCTCAGCTCGATCAGGACTTCTCCTGGCACATTGAAGCCTTCTACAAGTACCAGCTCAACGACAGCATCAGCATCACCCCTGGTCTGATTTGGTTGACCAACCCCAACCAGAGCACAACCAGCGATACTGATGCCATCATTGGTACGCTTCGCACCACCTTCTCGTTCTAAGGAATGGTTGAGTTGGTTTGACTCGCTTTTAGTTATGTTTGTGGGGATAGTGTTTCGGCACTATTCCCTTTGTGTTGTTTGGCTCATGGGTGCGATAGGGCTTTCGCGGGCGCAAGCGCCCACTGGTGTGAACTTAAGCGTGAAACCCTCTATTTGCAAGGCTTCCATGGCGGCCAACACCCGACCCACCCCGGTCATCGCTACGCGAGACCGCCCCTCCCAAGAGGGGA
>JBMYQW010000528.1:0-2947 GCA_049601735.1 Spirulinaceae cyanobacterium | reverse complement strand
AGCTTCCGGACACCCCGGGAGACGGGTCTGCGGGAGCGGGAGTTTAAGCTCTACGACCTGATCTGGAAGCGCACCGTCGCCTGCCAGATGGCCGACGCCCGCCTCACCCAGATGAGCGTGACGATCGAGGTGGCCGAAGCCGAGTTTCGCGCCACGGGCAAGCGGATTGACTTTCCCGGCTTCTTCCGAGCTTACGTGGAAGGCTCCGATGACCCGGACGCGGCGATCGAAGACCAAGAGGTGATCTTGCCAGCTCTGAAGGTGGATGACCAGCCCAACTGTGACCAACTGGATGCTCTGGGCCACGAAACCCAGCCCCCGGCCCGCTACAGCGAAGCCTCTCTCGTGAAAACCCTCGAAAGCGAAGGGATTGGTCGTCCCAGTACCTACGCCAGCATCATCGGCACAATCATCGATCGCGGCTATGCCCAGATGCGCAACAAGACCCTTGTGCCCACGTTTACCGCCTTTGCGGTTTCTAGTTTGCTAGAGAGCCACTTTGAGGATCTGGTGGATACAAGCTTTACTTCCCGCATGGAGCGGACCCTGGATGAGATTGCCACGGGAGACGTGAATTGGCTGCCCTACCTGAAGAAGTTCTATAGCGGCGACCAGGGCCTCGAAGGCCAGGTGAAGACCCAGGAACAGGAAATTGATGCGATCGCGGCCAAGGCGATCGCCCTCGATAACCTCGAAGCCAAGGTCAAGATCGGCCGCTTTGGCCCCTACATCGAAGTGCCGGCCGAAAATGATGATGTAATCAAAGCCTCGATCCCGCCGGATCTTACCCCCGCCGACCTCAACCCCGAGCAAGTGGAGCAGATCGTCCGCCAAAAGCTCGAAGGCCCCAAATCCCTTGGCAATCACCCTGAAACCGACCAGCCGATCTACATCATGAGCGGCAACTATGGCCCCTACGTGCAACTGGGCGAGCAGATCGAGGAGAAGAAAAAGCCCAAGCGTTCCTCCCTGCCCAAGGGAATGAAGCCGGAAGACCTCACCCTGGAGATTGCGGTCGGGCTGCTCTCCCTGCCGCGTCTGCTGGGCGAACACCCAGATACTGGAGCGAAGGTCAAAGCCAGCCTCGGCCGCTTTGGCCCCTACGTCGTTCATGACCAGGGCAAAGACGGCAAAGACTATCGTTCGATCAAAGACCCGGATGATGTGCTCACGATCACCCTGGAACGGGCGCTGGAGATGCTGGCCCAACCTAAGCGAGGCCGGGGCCGACGCGCCAGCCAAAAACCCCTCAAAGAGCTGGGAACCCATCCGGCTGATGGAGAGCCCGTCAACCTCTTTGAAGGCCCCTATGGCAAATACATCAAGCACGGCAAAACCAATGTCGGCCTACCCGAGGGCGAGACCATAGAGAGCATCAGCCTCGACAAGGCCGTGCCGCTCTTGGCAACGAAGGAAGGCACAAAGAAAACCCGTGCCAAGAAGAGCACGACGACCAAGAAAAAGACCACCACGAAGAAAGCAACGACGGCCAAAAAGACCACAGCGGCGAAGAAATCTTCAACTGCCAAGAAAACTACGACCAAACGCAAAACCACTAGCAAGAAGGCGAAGGAGGAATAGGTGTAGGGTGGGCAACTATCAAGAAATCGATATGTGACACCCATTCCCCAAAGCGATCCGGTTGGACAAAAAAAAGACCCCCAAGGTTTGGGGGTCAACATAACGTTCAGGAGAAGTGAATGATGTGAGTCCGGAGGGCTGCGATCGAACGCAATACGGTTCAAGAAAATCTCAAAAATTAGAAGTCCCGATCGAGTTTCGAGCGGCTCTCCGTTGCTCACTTTCTATGATCAGCGATCGTCCCCCCTTTGCCTCTGATCGCCATCCCCGAGAGCTTGTGAATTGGGTCAATGGGAGCGGTGCGGGGGGTCACACCTGCCAGCCCCAAGTGAGTCTAGCGCCCCAGACCAATACGAGGAGGGCGATCGCCACCCCATCCCAGCGCCGGAGTTGGAGCTGATGCCATTGGACGCGGTGACTATCGGGGCTGGTAAAACCGCGCACATCCATCGCTAGGGCGATCTGCTCCGCCCGCAGCAGTAGGTTCTCCACCAGGCGCTCGGCCAAGACGAGCCAAATATTCACGCTCTGTTTCATGCCAATTTTTTTCCAGCTAATCGCTCGAGTGCGAATCGAGCGGGTCAGGTTTTGCACCTCTTCGAGTACCAGCGGGATAAAGCGCAGGGAAAGCGTTAGCGTTAGGAGAATTTCCGTGATCGGGATTTTAAACCGGGCCAGGGGACTTAGGAGTTCTTCAAGACCGGCGGTAATTTCTTCGGGGGCGGTGGTGAGCAGGTACAGGCTGCTGCTATAGACCAGGGTAAAGAGCAGGGTTGTAAACCGGATTGCCATATAAAACGAGTTCCGGGTCACTTTCCAGCGCCCTAAGTCCCAAAGGATGTAATGGTAATCATTAGGTTGGGGCAAGTCCGCTGGCCCAGCGGGCAGGCGCGGGCTAGAGCTAATCGCCAGGCCATCACTGAGCACTGAGGTGAGCACGAAAACGGAGATGGTGATCAGCAATAGCCAGCCCATCTGTTGTTTCCAGGCCCGCCAAGGGATGCCTACGCCCAGCGTCAGCAGAATTAGCAGCACTACACCCGCCACCCGCCAGGCATTACTGGCCCAAATCGGGCCCAGCAAAAAGGTCAACAGCCAGCCCAGCTTGACGCGAGCGTCTAGGCGGTGCAGGGGCGTGATCGGTTGTTCAAGATAGAGGCCAATCGGGAGCGATCGCAGGAGATCCATAAGTAGATCAGGGTAGAAAAGGCTAAGTGAATTGCGAAATACAAATCGCTCGTATCCCTTGCCAGTTAAAGGTTTAAGGTTAGTTTACAATCAGGAACATAGTTGATGATTTTAAGGCCGACCTACTTAGGAGATTTGCCAAAAAGAATGTACCTCGTAGGGTGCTGTATAGCCTTCG
>JBMYQW010000527.1:0-2948 GCA_049601735.1 Spirulinaceae cyanobacterium | reverse complement strand
CGACACCTCCCGCTGAGGGGGAAATTGCCCCCTCAGACTCCGGCAATACCGGAGAATAGCTACATCTTGCCAGGTGCAGACTAGGGTTTGAAGGAATTCCTTAACTGAAACTCATGTTAAGCAGAATAAACCGTAGCGCAGCCGAGACGGCTGCCTAATCATCCAGACTAAGCAAAATTCACCTGAATAATCGCGTCGTTGTAGTCAAAATCACCGCCGCCGAGGAGGTCTTCAAAGGCGAAGGTGTTGTCGCCCAGCAGCCGCACATGATCGATTTTGTCCGGGTTTGCCCCGATGAAGGCAAAGTAGGTATGCACCTCGGCATTGAACTGGTTCGTGGGGTTTTGCGCCAGAAAGTCAGCCACCGTGCCATTGGCAACCATAAACGGGGCAAAGAGTTTGCCGCCCTCAAAGCCCGTCGCAAAATTGACCCGTCGTGCCAGGGCTGCTGCCGCATAGCCCGCATCGCCGGGCATGAGGGTATCGATCGCCCCCTGTTCATCATCAATGGTGTAGAACCCGAGTTCATTGCCATAGGCCGCGTCGCTAAAGTTGCCGAAGGTGGCGGCTTTGAAGCCCTCGTAATTGCGCAGATCGATCAGTTCCCCCTCATTTTGATCCTGCAAGTTCGTGCCAATGATGCCACTGAGGTCAAACGTGGGCGTAAGGGTGACTTTAAAGTCATCAAAGTTCAGACCGCCGGAACCATCGTCAAAGCCGAGGCTGAAAATACCCCCTTCCGAGGCATCCACCTGTAACCGCCCAGCGTCGGCAAAGCCAAAGGCGAGGTTCCCTGGCGCTTGACCGTTGGCGATCATGCCTTTGATCGTGTCGGTCGTGCCGTTGGTGACCAGATAAAAGCCCCAAAATGAGTCGCCATCCATTGTCAGGTGGCGGGTGGTGTCGAGACCCGGAAAGAGATTGTCGCTGAAGTTGGAGAGAGCAGACATGACCACGCGCGATCGCGCCAGGGCGGCTTCGGTATAACCCGCTTCGCTGGGGGCAATGCCGTCGATCGTCCCCTCAGCATCATCGACACGGAACATCCCCAGTTCATTGAGGTTGCCCGTGTTCTGGCTCTCCAGGGTGAGCCGGAAGGTCTGGCCGCCGGGGCTATTGACACCAAACCAGTTGCCTTCATGCAGATCCACCAGGGGTGTTTCGGTTCCTAGCTCTGGGAAGACCACAAACCGCAGGTCGTCTTGGTCTTGCTGGGGGTTCAGGCTGTCTTGATCGTTGGTCAAGATGCTCAGTTGGGTTTGCCCGAAAAAGTCGGCGTCGGGCTGGAAACGCAGGCCGTTGAGGGCTTGGTTAATTGCGGTTTGGGTTCCGGTCAGGTTGAGTTCTTCGTCGTCTTGGCCGTCACCTGCGGTGAAGGTGAGCCCTGCGGTGCTGGCGAGGGAGAGGGTTCCGCCATCAATGTTGAGAACCAGTTGCAAATCTTCTTCGGTGTCGGCGTCGAAGATGGAGATGAGATTATCGGTTTCTGCGCTGAAGATCAGGGCTTCGCCTTGGGTGGTGCTTTGGGGCGTGGTGGGGAGTTGGTTGACGGGGGCGGCAGCGGGTTCGGGTTCGGGTTCGGTGGTGGGGCGATCGTCGATGATTTCGATGATTCCGAGGCGATCGTTGGCATCACGAATATAAGCATTGCTTTCAGCCAAGGCCAGCTCAAGCCGTTCTGTGCCTTCAATCTGCGTATCTTCGGTGGCAGTGAGGGTAATCTCGGTGTTGGTTTGACCAGCCGCTAAGGTGATTTCGTATTCACGCTCACCCAACTGGGTCAACCCTGGAGCGGCCAGAGTGTAGTCTTCGGGCTGGGTAATGTTGCCAGTGAAAGCATCATCGATCGTCAGCCCAATCAACATCTCACCGTCAGTATTGTCCCGTTCGATGCGATATGTCACCGAACCGCCTTCTTGGATCACTGGGTCATCAGTAGTGGTCAAGCTAACCGTGGGCAAATTAGTGCCAATCGCTTTAGCAACGGAAAATTCAGAGGTGCTGCCTTGAGAATCAGTGGTGGTGGCAGTGACAAAGGCATTACTCAATGGTTCGGCTAAGTCGAACGTTTTGCTGAAGTCACCATTCCCACCAGAATTGGTGGTGACGAACGTTGCGCCCAAGAGCGTTTTTCCACCGTTGGGGCTACTCTCTGGATTAACAAAGAACTCCAGCACATAGTTTTCATCGGGTTTACTGTTGAGTTCTCCCATAACCGTGAGTTGTAAGCCATCTTGAGTGACGCTAGTGATCACGGGATAATTCAGCAGTCCGTTCCCACCTTCATCTAAATCGCCCAAGTCATTTTCTGTACGCCCCTCCTCAAGATAAAAATCTGTAAACTGTCCGCCACTAAAAGGAGGGAGAAGATCAATGCCAATGCCATTCTCAAAAATCGAGTTCTGCGAGATTTTTACTCCCTCATGAGAGGAGCCTTCCTCAACAGAGACAATAACCCCTGCTCGTTCGTTGAAGGCAATCATATTATCCTCAACAGTATTACTATCACCTCCAATTCCTACTCCAACAAAATTTCCCAGAGCCAGAGTTCCAGATGCGTCTGTTCCAATTGAATTTCCAGTGACAGTGTTATTGTCACTTTCATCTCCAATGGTGATGCCATTACCATGTCCCGAAATGAGATTTTCAGCAATTGTGTTGCTTGCTGAATCCTTGAGCAAGATTCCGCCAAAACTCAACTGACCATTGTCTGTCACGGAAGTTCCACTCGGATCAGTGCCAATGTAATTACCGATGACTTTGGAATTTCTGACACCTTGAAATAAAATTGAATGCTCTCGTTTATTCGCGGCAATGATATTACGATCAGCAGGTGTTTTACCCCCAATGAGATGCTCATTGCCCCGAGCAGCAATATTGTATATCTTTGTTCCAGTACCGTTATTCACCCCCCAAGAGTCAAGCCCAATATAATTACCGCGAAGTGT
>JBMYQW010000526.1:0-2950 GCA_049601735.1 Spirulinaceae cyanobacterium | reverse complement strand
CATGCAAGATTCTATTGCACCTGTTTAGCTGTGCCACGGCAGTAGGGTGCGTTAGCAGGGAAATAATCCATCATAAACGTACAATTTTCGCTCCTGCGTAACGCACCACAACCCCTTTCTGTCAATTCCCCTCTTCATATAAACACCGTGGATCGGTGCGTTACGGCGCAATCAACATTATCAGGCTTTATTCCAAAATCTTTGCCGCCTAACACACCCTACACGACTCAGAAGTTTTAGACGATTAGCCAACTCTTCTGTGCAGGTTAAACAGCATCGAAAATATGCTGGAGCGATGATTGGATCGAGAGGGCAATCAGCGCGATTGTTGATTTCGTAGTGCCACGGCATTACAACTCGCTACCAATTATTCTGCCAACTTCAACAGCTCACTAATCGTCCCCTGCACCACCTGCACCAACTCCGTCATCGTTTCTTCCGTCTCTTCGAGCGGCACATCCGGCTTCACCGGCAACCGCAGCGACACCGCCATCCAAGGCTCCCGCCCACCGCGCAACTGCGCCAACTGATCGCGCCAAAACCATTGGAATACCACCGGATGCCCCCCTTGGCGAAAGGCGTACCATTGAGCCACCGCCACCCGCTGGGGAAAATGCACCACCGCCGTGTCTTGGGGGTCGCGGGCAATGAACCACCGCGCTGTCACTGGGCTATCACTAGCCGGGAGCGAAACCTGTAGCGTCTGCACCGTATCCCGCTGCCAATCAAAGAAACCATCTAGATCCGACCAGTCCACATAGGGTTTGTCTTTCGGGCCGCTCTGGGGGCGCAACAGCAAGGCGGCGGGTTCGTCCCCTTGCTCCGGTAGGAGATCCTGGGCCACCCATTGGTGGCCGCCAATCTTCAGGGGGAGTACTTGGTTGGTGCGATCGCTCGGTAGGTCAAGTCCCTGCTGACGCACTTCGCGGAGGGCGCTCAGGCGGGGCACTTCAATCGGCGATCGCCAGGCAGGGGTGCGCGGCCAAGCCAAGACGACGCCGAAGAGTAAAATCACACCCAGCATCAGCACGATCGCCAGGCGCGATCGCTGTTTAGTGGTCGTTGAGATCATCGCTCTTACTCCTCCTGGTCCGCTGGATCAGCCTGTTGCGTTCCGCCCAGCAACCCACCGTAGTTGATGATGCCAACCCATTCACCCGCATGGAAGTAATTCGAGCCCCGCTCTAGGAGGTCAAACCAGAGCACCACCAAGAGCAGCATCCCCAGCGAGATCAGGTCGCCACCGAGGCTCTCATGGGTCCATTTGAAGAGCCCATCGTGACCCATGCCATGGAAGTAGGTCAAGATCGTATTACGCACAATATTGATCGCCACGCTAATGATCACCGTGCCCGCAAACAGACCGCTAATTTTGAAGCGCGATCGCGGTACGCCTGTCCAATGCAACAGCAGCAGCGCCACATAAAGACTGGTAAAGAGCATTTTCAAACCCGCACAGTAGGGGGCAACTTCAACTAAGCGATCTTGAACGGTGATGTAGACGCCATCGATCGCCAGATCCGGCACACCGAGCTGAAACAGGATAAACCCGGCGACGTTGGCGATAAAGACTTGCAGGGGGAGAGTAAAGGGGGTGAGCAGGTAGGGAACTGAGTTGGGCGTCGCCAACGCCACAAAGAGCAGCGGAAAGCGTTGGAACCAGACCCCTTGGATACCTTTGAGCACCAGACAAAGGCTCACCAACACGACGGGGAAGGAGAGGTTCACCAGTTCCTCAATACCGCTGAGGTACATCAACGCCCCTAAGAACAAAATTCCCCAGCTCCAGGGGGGCGAGGCATCGGGCAACTTTTGCCATTTGCGACGCGATCGCCAGACTAGATAGCCTGCGTAGGGAATGCCCAAGAGACCATGACTAAAATATTCATGCTCAATGCTGATGCTCTTATTGATCCAGCCATCAACCCAATGGAGCAGCACCGGGCCGTAGAGGAGCAGCAGCACGAGACCCAGCACGGTATAAAACCAATGGCGCTGGAGCCAACCGGGAGCAGGAGCGGTGGAGGTCATAGCAAGAGGAGAACCGAATGGTGACACCCCTCAAAGATAACCCCCCAAACCTGAGATTGGGCTGAAGCGATCGGGTCTGTCTTTAGATCTACAGATCTACCAATAACAATTTGTAGCCCCATCATCCCCAGTCCTCCCCCAGAGCGATGCTGCCACCCATCCATCCCAGGCGTTGTCGGGTCCAGCAGGCGATCGCGCGAGCTTGGGTCGCCTGAACCAGAGGTTGGCAAGTTGGCAACCCATCGAAGTGGTTCTAGGCGCCGACCGCTTCCTTGGCGGCATACATCACCTCTAGGGAAATTTCGCTAATCTCCCGCTCGCGGGCAAACTTCTCGGTGTTGCGCTTCACCTTACCGCGGACAAACCCCGGCACTTTATTCAGTTCCGCCTGGGCATCATGCGTCCAGTTGAGGTCAGAATCCGCCGAGATGCCCTTGGTGATCACTTCTTTGGTATCGTGGCCGCCGAAGATTTCCAAGAGGTGGTCTTCCATGCCCAGCGTGAAAGAGTTGTAGACCAAATCCGCCATCTGGTTCGTGCCCTCGTAGCCGAGGAAGGGGCGATAGCCGATCGGGAAGTCTTGGATATGGATCGGGGCGGCGATCACACCACAGGGAATGTTCAGACGCTTGCCCACATGGCGCTCCATTTGGGTGCCGAAGATGGCTGAGGGTTCGAGGCGAGCGATCGCATCGCCGATCTCGCCATTGTCTTCACTGATGAGAATTTCATCGCAATATTCGCTCACCTCATTGCGGAACCAGTCGGCATCATACTTGCAATAGGTTCCGGCCAGCACGACATGGATGCCCATCTCGCGGGCTAGGATCTTGGTCATCGCCGCCGCATGGGTATTATCACCAAAGACAACCGCCTTTTTTCCCGTCAGGTTTTGGCAATCGATCGAGCGCGAGAACCA
>JBMYQW010000525.1:0-2953 GCA_049601735.1 Spirulinaceae cyanobacterium | reverse complement strand
CATCATGCTGGCGGTGCTGCCCACCTTGGCCGAACCCTTGGAAACCATGGGCATGGCGATCGCCGCCGCCCTGCTCAAACTGCTGATTTTCTTGGGTCTGGCCCTGCTCCTGGGGAAATGGCTCATTCCCGTGGTGATTCGCATGGTGGCGCGGCAGGGCTCTCAGGAGCTGTTCTTGCTCTGTATTATCTCCCTCTGTTTGGGCATTGCCCTGCTCAGTTCGGCCTTGGGGCTGGGCATCGAGATGGGGGCCTTTGTTGCTGGTCTGATGATCGCCAATGTGGAATATGCCGACCATGCCCTCGATCGCGTCCTGCCGATGCGCGATGTCTTTGCGACCCTTTTCTTTGCCTCGATCGGCCTGTTGATCGATCCGCTGTTTTTATTGCAGAATATCTGGGTGTTGCTGGGGCTCGTGGCTGTGGTGCTGCTGGGCAAGGCGATTTTAGTGACGGCGATCGTCCGCCTCTTTGGCTATTCCCTCCAGACGGCGCTGATTGTGGGCACGGGCATTAACCAAATTGGCGAGTTTTCCTTTGTATTGGCCAATGTGGCCCTCGCAGCAGGTCTATTTTCCGATCGCCTCTACGGTCTGACCGTCGGGACAACAGCGGCCACGCTCCTGCTCACGCCCTGGCTGCTCAAGCTCACGCCCCTAGCACTGCGTTGGCTGATGCGATCGCCGCGCACCCGCAGTTGGTTTGTGAATGAGAACCCTGAACTGGTGGGCATTGATGAGAGCCAACTCCAGGGGCACGTAATCGTGGCGGGCTTTGGCCGGGTGGGTCAGACGTTGATGCGGATGCTCTATTTCCAGGGGCATTCGATGGTCGTGATTGATAACAACGAGGCCGTCCTGCAACTTCTCCGCGAACGCCAGATCCCCTACCTCTACGGCGACGCCTCCAGCGATTTTGTCCTAGAAAAGGCCAGAGTGCATCAAGCCAAGGCGATGGCAATTACCCTGCCCGACCCCATGGCTACCCGCTTGACGCTCAACCGGGCCCTCTATCTTGCCCCGGAGCTGAACGTCACGGTGCGGGCCCATCGGGATGACGAGATTGAAACCCTCTATGAACTCGGGGCACAAGAGGTGGTGCAGCCCGAGTTTGAGGCCGCCTTAGAAATGGGCGCTCATATTCTACTCAACCTCAATGACCCCACCTACCTGGTGCAGCAGGTGGTCAATCGCTACCGTTCCCGGCGCTACCGCGATATTCTGCCCGAGCGGGCTGAATATTGGGGCATCAGCAACCTGGAGCAGTCGGTGGAAGGGCTGGCCCACCATTGGTATCTCCTGGCGGCGGGCAACCCGCTCGTGGGCAAAACGATCACCGAAGCCAATCTGCGGCGGCACACGGGGGTGGCGATTATCGCGCTGGAGCGGGAGAAGCAGGTGTTTCGCTATCCGGTGGGTAGCATGATTTTAGAAACGGGCGATCGCCTTCTGGTGGTGGGTAGCCCTGAGGAGCAGGGGGCGTTTGAGCAATGGCTGCGAGCTTGATTCGGGGGGCGATCGTCAACTCAATTCTGTTCAGCGGCTGTCTTTTGTCGGGTCAGTTGTCTGACCGATGACGTAACGAGATGATTAAACCTCCGGAATGATCCACACAGTTGAGTTAAAACTGAGTCAGTACATCAGTTGATAGAAGGTTTCAGTGAGCGTAGCGCAGGCGTCCCCGCCTGCCTGAAACTGGATGAAGTCTGCAAGTTGTAGGAGTAGCGTGCAAATGAGTCAGCAATGGTGGATGGGCTGGAAGCGTTGGAAAGTTCAGACTCTAGCGGTACTGTTCGCCATTGCGTTGACGCTGACGCTGTTGCTCAGTCCGGGTTCGTTCAGTCTGGCGCAGGATAGTCCGCCTGCTACCAAGGAAGAATTCGTTCAAGACATCGAGGCTTGGGCCAAGCGGGATGCTCAACTGGATAACCTTGAGCCCTCAGAAGCGGTGCAGCAGGCTTATCGCAAGTTTGGTGATAACCCGTTTGAGCTGGAAGAGCCGGATATTTACGATATCTACATTGAGGCGTTTATTGCGGAGCGCGATCGGCTGGAAGGGGATCTGTGGGAGAACCTGCCGATCAACTGGATTTCGGCGATCGTTATTTTTTTCCTGGGGATTGGTGTAACGGTTGCCCACGAGAAACTGACGGCATTTGCAAATGCGGTTTGGGATTGGATTTATCAGCGCATTGCGGGCAATCCACTTTTTCTGAATCTGGCGCTACGTAAGTATCAGGAGACTTTAAAAGCAAAGCTGACCAATCTGGATACGCCGTTTAAGATTGAGCCGCCGTTGGCGATGGCGGAGGTGTATGTGCCGTTGAAGATTAAGCAGGTAACGGAGGAGGATGAAGCGAGAGCGCAAACCTTGAGCCAGGGGACGGAGTTGGATATTTATGCGGCGATGAAGCGACACAAGCGGCTGATGGTGACGGGCCCGCCGGGATCGGGGAAGTCGGTGTTGCTGAAGCATATTGCTTTTAAATACGGTAATGAGAAGCGGTTGGATTTGCCGGGTCAGCCGATTCCGGTGCGGTTGGAGTTGAATAGTTTGCGATCTGCGGATTTGGATGAGGCCCAGTTCATTGGCAAGTTGGTGGATGTACTGGATACGAATGGTTTCCCGAAGGCGGAGCGGTTTGTGGCACAGGGGCTAGAGAGCGGCAAGTTGCTGCTGTTGCTCGATGGTTTAGATGAAGTGCCGAGTGAGGTCCGGAATGATGTGGTGGTGGTGATGAATGGGGTGCTGGAGAGGTATGGGGATTGTCCGGCCATTGTCACCTGTCGAACGGCGGTGTATAAGCGTGAGTTTGATGTGGTGCTCGACCGGAATCTGTTGGAAGTAGTGGAGTTTACGGATTATCAGATTCGGAATTTCTTGCAGGCTTGGAAGTCGCGGATGCCTGCGGAGAAGTCAGTGGAGCAGTTGATGCAGACGTTGCAAGACCGACC
>JBMYQW010000524.1:0-2966 GCA_049601735.1 Spirulinaceae cyanobacterium | reverse complement strand
ATCGCGGTCGTTCCGGCCCAGACCTGCGCTTCGCCCTCCACCTCGACGTCCTCGAGCACGATCGCTGTCTCCGCCATCGCTGCCATCACCCTCGCTGTCGCCTCCATCACCGCCCCAAGGTGCTCGACCGCCACCGCGTTCCGGACGACCCCAATCGCGGTCCACCACCTCGTCGGCCGCGGTGACCATGATGATCGCGCACGAGGAAATTATCATGAAACTTTGGGTTTAGTCAGAATGTTAAATGGTAATTTTGAGCAAGCCAGATATCATTTCAATATTGTAAAGGAAAGTTTTTTCCTGAAAAATTTACAGCCAAAACGCAGAGAAAAACGTGAGCATTGGTTTACAGCTATTGATAGTGGAGAGGATCCTTTTACCCCTAAAGTGCTGGAGGAGCTCAGAAGATACGAAGGCTAACTTTGTCAGCACTAAAATTTCACCATACACATCAGAATCGAATCATCTTCTTAAACCAACGGCAAAAATTCAATGCGGTCTTGATATTCATTCTCAAACGAGGCTTCAGCAATGAGCAAAAGTTGCTCCAGATTTTCACCAACGCCTAACTTAGGGTTCAAGATGAAGATTCCTGGACTGTGATGCCCTGCATTTAAGTGATCCGTCAGATGAACGGGCATCGACTTCCGATTATTGGTCACCAAAATGTAACCCTGGACTTCACACCAGAGCAAAATTTCTGGGTCGATTGTCCCTCGTTTGGGTGCAGTCAAGTCACCCACTGCCATCACCAAGATGTCTAATTCCGAACGCCGGAGTTGCTGCGTATACAACGGATTAACGTTCTCATCAATCAGGTACTTGAGCATTATGGAATTGCCTGTGCCAATTTCTTGGCTTTCAACTCATGTAAACGCGCTACCACAGGATTTGGATTTTTCGCCTGTTCTGCCCTCATACGATCGCCCCATTCCAGCCAATCTTGCAAATATACATTGACTTGTTCTTGATTCTGTAGGTAATAAAGGATTGTGGCATAGACTTGCTCTAGGGTCAGCGACGGGTAAATATTGGCAATTTCTTCAGCCGTTTTTGCATGAAATAGATAATCAAACAAAATCGTTTCAATGCCGATTCGCGTTCCCTTAAGGCGTATATCATCATCCGCCAAAACACAAAAATAGTCTTCAAGGTTCATGACTTAATGTACTTCTAAATATCCTTAACGCCAATCACGCCTCACCCTGGGTATGAACCCCTGACCCGGCAACAAAATTCCAGCCCAGCAGAGACAACTCAACTCGCTGAACCATTACACCGACTCCGTGCTACTCACTATGCTCTCAAGCGTAGCGTGATTTTTATCTCTAATGCTGACGGGGAGCAGGCATACAATGTACAAAATCATGCGCCACCTCTAATTCAACACCCAATTCACCAGCGTGCGCACCGGATAGCCTGTCGCCCCGGCATTATGGATGCCGCTTTCTTTATCCGCCCAGACGGGGCCAGCAATATCGAGGTGAGCCCAAGCCGTCTGCTCCACAAACTGCTGGAGAAAGAGCGCCGCCGTAATTGAACCGCCGCCTCGGGGACCGGTATTTTTCATGTCGGCGATCTGGGACTTGAGCCCCTCGAAATACTTGGCTTCCATGGGCATTTGCCAGAATTTTTCACTGCCCTGCTCGGCGGCGGCCTGGAGCTGCGCGGCGAGGGTGTCATCGGTGCTCCACAGGCCGCCAATGTCATTGCCGAGGGCAATGATGCAAGCGCCCGTGAGCGTGGCGAGATCGACGATCGCCTCCACACCCAACTTATCGGCAAAAACCAGGGCATCGGCGAGGGTGAGGCGGCCTTCAGCATCGGTATTATTCACTTCAATCGTCTTGCCATTGGAGGCAGTGAGGATATCTCCGGGGTGCATGGCGTGGCCGCTGATCATGTTCTCGGTGGCGGCACTGATGAAATGCACCTCCACATCCGGCTGGAGTTGAGCGATCGCCCGCGCTGCGCCAAAGGTCGCGCCCGCGCCGCCCATATCCATTTTCATCTCTTCAATGCGGCTGCCTGCCCCGGCTTTAATGTTGAGTCCGCCTGAGTCGAAGGTGAGCCCCTTGCCGACGATCGCCAGCTTGCGGCGGGGCGTCCCAGCAGGCTTGTAGGTGAGGTGAATAAACTTGGGCGGCAGATCCGAGGCTTGGGCGACGCCGAGATAGGCCCCCATCCCGAGGGCTTCACAGTCGGCTTTTTCTAAGATTTCCAGTTCCAGGCCGTAGTCCGTAGCGAGCTGCTGTGCGGTTTCCGCCAGGGTAATGGGCGTCACGGCATTGGCCGGGGCATTGACCAACTCCCGCGCTAGGATCACGCCCTTGGCGATCGCACCGGCCCGTTCAATCGCCGCCGTCTGATCCCCCAAACTCAGCAGCTCAATTCGCTCTAGTTTCGGGGCGGGTTCCTTTTTGGACTTGAAGCGATCGTCCACATGGAGCGCCAGGGCACAGGCTTCGCTCAGGGCTTGGGTGGTCGTTGCCGCATCACCGATGACAGGGAGCACAATGCCCAACGTCGTACTCCGTTGGTGCTTGGCCAGGCGGGCGATCGCTGCCCCCGCAGCCCGCACCTGAGTCGCGGTATAGTCCACTTCATCCCCGAGCCCCACGAGGATCAACTTGCGCAGGGGCAGGGCGCGATCGAGGCGCGTCACCACTGTGCTGCCCGGTTTGGCCTCAAACTCCGCCTCGGTGATCAGTTCCGTAATTGCGCCCCCGAGTCGATTATCCAGATCCGCCCAAGCGCCACCCAAGGGCGTTGGCTCAGTAAAGAAACCAAGGGCGATCGTGTCGCCGTTCCATTGCAACGGTGGGGTTTCGACGGTCTGGATTTGCATGGTGAATCTCTAAGAATCAGGGTCGGGGGATGGGTTTACATCCGATTATTATTGATCAAATTGATCCCTGGTCACTAAGAAACAAATCCTGGGTTAGTCTAAAAATACCCCGAACCCA
>JBMYQW010000523.1:0-2967 GCA_049601735.1 Spirulinaceae cyanobacterium | reverse complement strand
ACCCAGTTGGGCTTCGGGGTAGTCTTCTTGAACCTGTTGGAGCGAAATTTGATGATCCGGGGCTTCGACCTGCTCCACAATCACTTTCGTGGAGAGAATCGAAAAGCCTTCTTCTTCGGTGTCGAGGTCAACGGCGAAGTTTTCAAAATAGTCTTCGGTGAACTGCTGCTGATCCAGCGTCTGCGATCGCCGATATCGCTCATAGCCCTTCAGCAGCGCCTCCTGCAGGGCATCTTCTACCGCTGTTTCCGGGAGCCGATGTTGTTCGGCGATCTGAGTGATCATGCCCCCTAAACCGGGCAAACTGACTAATGACATACGCTAACTATGCTCCTGGTGGCGTCTGGTGTGCTCAATGCTGGTTCGATTCTTTACGTTGGCGGCAAGGGAAGGTATCCCTCAAGAGGCGTCGTGGAGTTCAACGTGGGCAACCCGTTCTCGGGGGAGGGCGATCACCTTGCCTTTCTGGGTGAGATAAACATGATCCGCGTCGCGGCCCTGCAAATTCCCCTGCCATTCCTGCTTGCCGTTATGGGGGGTATCGGTTTTAATCCGCACCGCAAAGCCTTTGAAGGAGAGGAAGTCGCGATCGCAAGTCAATTGTCGGGTAATGCCAGGACTAGAAACTTCTAGCACATAAGCTCCCGGAATGAGACCGCTCTCCTCCAAGGGCGCTTCCAGGGCACGGCTCATCCGTTCACAGTCTTGCAGTCCCGTGTCCGTCTGGGGATTACAGACATCCAGTCGCAAGACCGGAGGGCGCTTGCTGGTCTGAAACACTGCTCCCACCACTTCTAAACCTAAATCTGCTGCCAGGGGGGTTGCGAGTTCCAGAATCTGGGGAACAATAGGATGAGCCATGGCAAGGAAGCAGGAAAATCGTCCATAAAAAAAGCGGGCTGCACCCACTCTCTGTTTGAGGATACGTGTTCTTAAACGACGTGTTCTAAAACAAGGGAACAAACATATTTTTGTTTGTCCAGCACTTAATTATAGGTGGTGCGATTTGCATTTGGCAACCAGCCTTCTGAAGGGCAGCAAGATCTGGTGCTCTGCTCCGGTGCAGCCTTGCTAGGCAAAGCGACCCAATGACGCTATAAGTAGTCGTGATGTCTGCAACTTGCCCGCCCGCCGGTATGAATCTCCAACTCATCTCCACGGTTCCCTTCTCCGATCAAAAGCCAGGAACCTCCGGACTCCGCAAGTCCGTTCCTATGTTCCAAAAAGAGCATTACCTTGAGAATTTCATTCAAGCCATTTTTGACAGCTTAGAGGGTGTGACGGGTCAAACCCTGGTTTTGGGTGGGGATGGGCGCTACTTCAACCGGGCGGCAATTCAGACCATTCTCAAGATGGCCGCCGCCAACGGCATTGGCAAGGTCATTGTCGGTCAGGGGGGCATTCTCTCGACGCCAGCCGCTTCTTGCCTGATTCGGAAATACCAAACCTTTGGCGGCATCATCCTCTCCGCGAGTCACAATCCCGGCGGCCCCAAGGGGGATTTTGGCGTGAAATACAACATTGGCAATGGTGGCCCCGCCCCCGAAAAAGTCACCAGCGCCATCTTTGAGCGCAGCCAACAGATTACAGAGTACAAGATTCTGTCAGCGGCGGATGTCAACCTCGATCGCGCGGGCTCTTTTAAGCTGGGCACGATGAATGTGGAGGTGATCGATTCGGTGGGCCCCTATCTGGAACTGATGCAGTCGCTCTTTGACTTCGATCGCATCCGCAAGTTCATTGCCGCAGGCAACTGCTGGCTGTGTATCGACTCGATGCACGCGGTGACGGGGCCCTACGCTAAGGCAATGTTTGAAACGGCACTGGGAGCGCCAGCGGGCACAGTGATCAACGGTACACCTCTCGAAGACTTTGGCGGCGGCCACCCCGACCCCAACTTGGTCTATGCCAAGGAGTTGGTAGACATTCTCTTCGGTGAGAACGCCCCGGATTTTGGCGCAGCGTCGGATGGCGATGGCGATCGCAACATGATCTTGGGCAAACATTTCTTTGTCACCCCCAGTGACAGTCTGGCGGTACTGACGGCCAACGCCACCCTGGTTCCCGGTTATAAAAATGGGCTCTCAGGTGTGGCGCGTTCCATGCCCACGAGCGCCGCGGTCGATCGCGTCGCCGCCAAGCTCGGCATTGACTGCCACGAAACGCCTACGGGCTGGAAATTCTTTGGCAATTTGCTGGATGCGGGCAAAGCCACCCTCTGCGGTGAAGAGAGTTTTGGCACAGGCTCCAACCATGTGCGCGAAAAAGACGGGCTTTGGGCCGTACTCTTTTGGCTCAACCTCTTGGCGACCACGGGCAAGTCCGTCGAGCAACTGGTCACGGAACATTGGCAGACCTACGGGCGCAACTTCTACTCCCGCCACGACTACGAAGAAGTAGACAAGAGCAAAGCCACGGAGCTGATGGAACGGCTGCGGGGCATGACGGCTAGCCTGCCGGGCCAAACCTTGGGCAGCTACACCGTGGACTATGCCGATGACTTTAGCTACACCGACCCCGTCGATGGCAGCGTTAGCCAGAAGCAGGGCATTCGCATTGGTTTCACCGATGGCTCGCGGATGGTTTTCCGGCTCTCGGGTACGGGAACCAAGGGGGCAACGCTGCGCGTTTATCTAGAAAGTTATGAATCGGATAGCAGCAAGCACCAGCAGGATACGCAGACAGCACTAGGGGATTTGATTACACTCGCTAACGAAGTGGCACAAATTCAGCAGTTCACCGGGCGCGATCGCCCCACCGTGATTACTTAAACCCAAACCCATCAAACTCGAATCCCTCCGATCGGGGACTGGTAGCACCAAGGCGATGCTGACGTTCGGTGCGTTACGCTCCAATTACATTGCGATAACACACCCAACGCCCTCCCCCATCCCGCCATGCCCGACCCCCCCGCCCCCCAATTCCCAGCAAAATACATCAACCCCTTCACCGACTACGGCTTCAAAA
>JBMYQW010000522.1:0-2968 GCA_049601735.1 Spirulinaceae cyanobacterium | reverse complement strand
AGCCCTACCTGTGGGACGCGACCCAATATCCCGCGGGAGAAGGGGAACATCCGGTGGTGTTGGTCTCCCAGGAGGATGCGATCGCCTATGCCACCTGGAAGGGAGAACAAGATGGCCAAACCTACCGCCTGCCCACAGCCGCAGAATGGGAGAAGGCGGCGCGGGGCACGACGGGGCAATATTTTCCCTGGGGCAATGACTGGCAAGACGATGCCACCAACTGGGCTCAGGAGGGGGACTATCACACCAGTGCGATCGCCACCTATCCCCTCAGTCGCAGCGAGTACGGTGTGGAAGACATGGCGGGTAATGTTTTTGAATGGACGAGTAGCCCCGCACGGCGTTTGGCTGGCCCAGCAGTACTGCTCAAGGGCTGCTCTTGGGATGACTCTCCCGGATTTTGCCGCGCAGCCTATCAACACAGTCGTCCGGTGGCGTCCCGGCATATTCTCTTTGGCTTTCGCTTGGTGCGCGAGTGATGCCTAACGCTGATGCCCTAACGTCGCTGCCAAATGCCTATGCCAAAGTGCCGAGAGTTCAATACACTATTGGAATGTGCAAACCCGCTCGAATGACCTGACTCCCCCTCTTCTATGTCTAAAATTGTTTCGATCCACTCCTATCGCGGCGGTACGGGTAAATCCAACACCACAGCTAATATTGCCGCCACGCTCGCGAGCTACGGTAAGCGAGTCGGGGTCGTCGATACCGACATTCAATCCCCAGGCATTCATGTTTTGTTTGGGGCGGGAGAAGAGGGGCTCACGCCCTGCCTCAATGACTACCTCTGGGGTCACTGCTCGATCGCCGATGCTGCCCATGATATGACGAACCAAATTGGCGGGCAGGTCAAAGCCGAGAGTAAGATTTTTTTGGTTCCCTCTAGCGTCAAGGCGGGGGAAATTGCCCGAGTCCTGAAAGAAGGGTACGACGTGGGTTTGCTCAACGATGGCTTTCAGGATTTAGTCGAAGATTTAAACCTGGACTTTCTTTTGATTGATACCCATCCGGGCTTGAATGAAGAGACGCTGCTCTCGATCACAATTTCCGATACCTTAGTCCTTATATTGCGCCCCGACCAACAGGATTTTCAGGGCACTGCCGTTACGGTAGATGTGGCACGACGTTTAGGCGTCCCGCAGATGTTAATGGTGGTGAACAAAGCGCCCACAGTCCTCGACTTTGCTCAACTCCAGCAGAAAGTAGAGCAAACCTATAATGTTCCGGTGGCGGCGATTCTGCCCCACTCGGATGAGCTGATGATTTTGGCCAGTAAGGGGATCTTTGCGGTGGAATACCCTGAACATGAAATTAGCCAAAAGATCGACGCCGTCGCCCAGCAAATTTTGTTGTAAGACGCTCGCCAGATCAACGAGGATTGAGCATGATCGTCTTTGCAATCTACATCGGTATAAAAGTCGTCATTATTGCTCTGAGCTTATGGGGTAGAGTCCAGGTCGTGGAATTCTTGAAGCGACATCGAGAAATTCAAAGCTGGCAGGATTTGGAGGAGTTTATTGCTTTGGTGCGCCCCCAAATGTATCTTGCTCTTGCTTCGATCCCCCTCTGGCTCGTCAGCTTTATCCTGTTTTGGATATTGGTCTATCGTTTCGGCATATTAATCCTTTTCATCGGACTCTTTCTCGATGTAGCGACTTTGATGCTGGCACAAGTTGGGAAGAAATCGGAGCAGCGATCGCGCAATCTCACCTGTGCAACAGAAGAGCTGGAATACAAGTATAAGCAGATTGCTAAGTCTTGGACAGACGACGCTTTCCCGAAGTTTTAATATGTTATTTGAATGTTTGATGTTTCAGCCAGGATTCGACTTGGTTGGCTAAGATGAACAGTCTTGTCCCCGTAACACGACAAATGTGCTGGCCGGGTAACACCGTCGCTCCCATGCGCTCATAGCAGGCGATCGCTACTTGATTCCAATCCAACACCAACGCTCATCTAATGCCCCGCCGCCGATAGTCCGGTAGCGCAAGCGACCTTCCAAATAGAGCCCCTGGCCAGGTTAGGAACGTGGAACAGGTGTTAAAAGACAGGGCAACACCGACCGTCCTCCCGCAGGATATTAGGTTCTAGGTGCATTAGGAAGCGGATTTTAGGATTCAGATAGGTCTGCCATCGGGCCTGATTTTTCTCTGAGTCATCCGTAAATTAGCGCAATCTTTATAAAGCAAAGCGACATTTCTACAGAATCTTCACCCAGGACTCCAGATGCAAGCGTTATTCTGATGTTCATGAAGCGTATCAAACGCTACTGACTATCACACACCTGACCACCCAAAACAGGTCAACTTCATCTCAAAGGGAGAGGAAATTATGAAAAATCTAGTAACTTCGGCAGCCATTCTGGCAAGCCTAGCTGTTGTGGGGGGTGCTTCGGCCGCCCAAGCCTTCGACTTTAAAACCAACTACACCGCTGCATTAGAGGGCAGCAACAAATGGAAGGGCGACCTGACCCTCGACTCTGTGGAGTTCGGCGGTCAGACTTATACGGACTTCGCCTTTGCCCAGCGCACCAAAATCGTTAGCAATGACGTTTGGGGCGGCGGCAACAGCGGTGCAGCGAGTGCAGACATGGGCGACTTGGTGGACATTGCGGGTTTAGAAAACCGCTCTTTTCGTGAAGCAGGCAGTGCTGAGGCGCTGACCCTGGCTTTAGGGAATAACAACCTCAATAGCATTGTGGATACCGAAGATAAAGGCAACTTTGCGATCGATGTTTTATTTGATACCGCAGTGGACAACGTTTTGGTTTGGGAACGCGGTCGCAATAGTGCCCTAGATGTTCAGGCGATCGGCAAAGATGGGAACGTTGTGGGTAATCTCTTGGCGCTCGGCAAATCCAACAAAGGGGGTTGGAGCAATGCAGGCTTTAGTCTTAATACCAAGGAAATTGGCGGTACGCAAAAAGTTGCTTCCATTGGGGTTTCTCTTGCAGATCTTGGTTTGACGG
>JBMYQW010000521.1:0-2980 GCA_049601735.1 Spirulinaceae cyanobacterium | reverse complement strand
GCGGTAGAAGTGCTCCAAGAACTGGGCGCAGAAATTCAAATCATCTCCTGTCCCCGCTTTGGCTACGGCCTGCCTGCTTACTACATCATTGCCCCCTCCGAAGCCTCGGCAAACCTGGCCCGCTACGACGCCGTGAAATACGGTGTGCGTGTGGAAGATCCGGAAAACCTGGTGGATATGTACAAGCGCACCCGCGCCGAGGGCTTTGGCACGGAGGTCAAACGGCGGATCATGCTGGGAACCTATGCCCTCTCGGCGGGCTATTACGATGCCTATTACCTCAAAGCCCAAAAGGTGCGCACCCTGATCAAACAGGACTTTGATGCCGCCTTTGAAAAGGTGGATATTCTCATCTCACCCACCTCCCCCACCACTGCATTTAAGGCAGGCGAAAAAACTGCTGACCCCTTGAGTATGTACCTCTCGGACTTGATGACGATCCCGGTGAACCTCGCGGGGCTCCCGGCCATTAACGTGCCCTGCGGCTTCGATCGCCAGGGCCTGCCGATCGGGATGCACCTAATTGGTCGGGTGCTCGGTGAAGACCTGCTCTTGCAAGTGGCCCATGCCTACGAGCAGGCCACCCAATGGCATCGTAAACAGCCGAAGCTGTAATTGTTATCGCTCTGTGTTTTGTCCAATGTGTTCTGTTCAGACAGCAGACTTACCATTCATGTAGATTTTATGACCGGGTGATCATGCAACTGCAAACCAAACCCAAAACCTATACCCCCGAAGAATACCTGGAACTGGAGGCACAAGGGCAGGAGCGTCATGAATATCGCAATGGAGAGATTATTGCCATGACCGGGGGAACCGCGAATCATAATCGGATTAGTCTTAACTTTGCCTCCGCCTTCAAAGTAATGATGCGTCGTCAGGGCTATCAGGTGTTCATGGCGGATATGAAAGTCTGGCTACCTGAGCCCAACATTTACACCTATCCCGATGTGATGATTGTCGAAGGGGAGCCTGTGTATGAACGAGATACCCAGGTCACTATCCTGAACCCTTGTGTGATTGTCGAAGTCCTGTCCCCCTCAACCCAAAACTACGATCGCAGCGAAAAGTTCCAAGCCTATCGCACCATTCCAGAATTTCGGGAATATCTGCTCATTGACCCGGCCACCTATCAGGTCGAGCAATATGTTAAAAAGGCAAGCGATCGCTGGACCTTGCGCCTCTACGACGGTCTTGACGCCACTCTAACCCTTGAATCCATTCCCTTTGAGCTACCTTTCACCGAATTGTATGAAGATGTAATAGTCGGAAAGTAGTAGAGGTCATTAGCAGATGAGGCATTGCTAAATGCTTGCTCATCTTGGACTTAGGGACGGCGTATCATCAATTAAACTCAGACACCTTATGGGACAAGGGATGGAATTCCCGACCCAAAAAACAGGAAAAGGGGCTGCAAGCCAGTCCCAGTCAGAGTTTGAAACCTAAATGATAACAGCCCCTAGCAACCCAAGCGTCCAGGTCGGAATCTTGGGTTGTTGTTACAAGGCGCGATCGCCTGGCAACCGATCGATACAATGAAGGGTGCGATTTTTTTGCCCCCAATGGATGTTGCCTCATGAGTACCGAGATTTTTGCCCACCTCAACCCCGCCCAGCGCCAAGCTGTCGAGCATTATTGTGGGCCGCTGCTGGTGGTGGCGGGGGCGGGCTCGGGCAAGACCCGGGCGCTGACCTATCGCATCTTTAACCTAATCAATCATCATCAGGTTGAACCCGACCATATCTTGGCGGTCACGTTCACCAATAAAGCCGCTCGGGAGATGAAGGAGCGGATCGAGCGCCTCTTTGCCGAGCAGCTTGCCATTCAGAAATATCAAAAACCGCTGACGCTGCTGACCCCAGAAGAGCAAACTCGGCTGCGATCGCAGATTTACAAAACCGTGATCAAGCCCCTCTGGATCGGTACGTTTCACAGTCTGTGCGCCCGGATTTTGCGGTTTGATATTAACAAATATCAAGATGAACGGGGGCGGACTTGGCAACGTAATTTTACAATTTTCGACGATGCCGATGTGCAAAGTGTGGTCAAGACGATCGTCACCAAGCAGCTCAACCTCGACCCCAAAAAATTCGACCCGCGCAAGATTCGCTACACGATTAGTAATGCCAAAAATCTCGGGCTCTCGCCGGAAGCCTACTATCGAGAAAACTCCACCTTTGCCGGGCGAACCATTTCTGAAGTGTATGATGCCTACCAGTCTCAGCTTGCGGCCAATAATGGTCTAGATTTTGATGATTTGATTTTAATTCCGGTGCGGTTGTTTGAGCAGAATGAGTCAGTATTGGGCTATTGGCACAAGCAATTTCACCATATTTTGGTGGACGAATATCAAGATACGAACCGGATTCAATATGACTTTGTGCGGCTGCTCACGACGAATGCCGAAACGAAAAAAGACCAATGGGACTGGCGCGATCGCTCCGTTTTTGTCGTCGGCGATGCGGATCAATCGATCTACTCATTTCGGATGGCCGATTTTCGGATTTTGCTCGGTTTTCAGGAAGACTTTGGCGATGGTTTAGCGGACGATGCCACCCAAACCATGGTCAAGCTCGAAGCCAACTATCGCTCCCGCGAGAATATTCTCCAAGCGGCCAATGAACTGATCGATCGCAACACCCAACGTATCGATAAGATTCTCCGGGCCACTCGCGGCCAGGGACATCCCCTATTGGTGCAAAAGGTGGATAACGAGCAGCAAGAAGCCCAGTTTGTCCGTAATCAGATTCTGGCGCTCGAAGCTGAAAACCCCGAATTGGGCTGGGGTAGCTTTGCCATTTTATATCGCACCAATGCCCAATCTCGTGTCCTGGAAGATGCTCTGCGTGGCAAGATTCCCTACATCATTGTGGGTGGCTTAAAATTCTTCGATCGTAAGGAAATCAAAGATACCCTAGCCTATCTCCGGGCGGTGGCCAATCCGGCAGACACGGTGAGCCTGCTGCGGGTGATCAATACC
>JBMYQW010000520.1:0-3007 GCA_049601735.1 Spirulinaceae cyanobacterium | reverse complement strand
CGCAAGCATTACAGGCGCTGTTGGTGGCAGGCGGGGCAAGCCCGGTTGAGGTGAGGGCAGAAAAGGATTTCCAGCCGCTGCATCATCCAGAGGACTGGTGGACGATGATCATGGGCGGGGGCTACCGGGGCGTCTTAGAACAGCTTGAGCCGGAGGAGTACGATCGCCTCCGCCAGCAGAACCTCGCTGAACTGGAGCGACAAAAGATCACTGAGCTGGAGATTGAGGTACTGTATGCGATCGCCCAGAAATGAGCATTGCGTGGGCTGGATGTAGACCCATCATCAGTGGCTGTTTCAGCGACCCAAGTCACTCCTGCTTGCGGCGATCGGCGCATCGACTTGTTCAACAGCGTATTCTAGGGCCGCGAGGCGATCGTGAATGTGGCAGTCCGACCCGAGACGTGCCAGGACATTGAGACGTTGGAGGCGATCGAAGACCTCTCCCTCCGCCCCGACAATTAAGACCATGCAGTTTCGGCTGCGAGCGGCTTTGACCATATTCTCTACCGCTAGAGCCGCCGTCACGCCCAGAAAAGGTACGTCGCCCAGATCCAAAATCAGCGCCGCGTAGTTTTCGACGATCGCCATCCGCCGCGCGATCGACTTGGCAGCCCCAAAACTCATCGGCCCCCCGAGGCGAAAGAGCAAGATTCGCCCCTGGGCTTGGGTCAATAGCTCCCGCTCCCGGTAGGAGAGGTCAGATTCATCACTGGGGGTGGAAATCAATTGAACCCGATCGCTTTGGATTTTGCTCAGGCGCTCGATCGTCAGCAGATTAGCCACAAAGACCCCCAAGGCAACGGCAGCAATGAGATCCACAAACACAGTCAGCAGCAAGACGAGGTACATAATGCCCGTGGTCTTGAGGGAGACTTTATGGGCTCGGCCCAGAAATTCCCAATCGATGATGTCGATACCCACCTTGATCAAAATTCCCGCCAGCACCGTATGGGGAATTTGCGCCGTCAAGGGGCCAGCCCCCAGCACAATTGTCAGGAGCACCAAGGCATGAATCATGCCAGAAAGAGACGTTTTGCCGCCCGAATGGACATTGATCACCGTGCGCATCGTCGCCCCCGCTCCGGGCAGACCGCCGAAGAGCCCGGAAATAACGTTGGCAATGCCCTGGCCCACCAGTTCTTGATTCGGGTCATGCTGAGTGCTGGTGATATTGTCGGCGACCAGCGAGGTGAGTAGGGAGTCGATCGCTCCCAAGGCAGCCAGCATCAAGCCATAGCCCACCATGGTCTTGAGCTGGGCGAGGGTCAACTGGGGTAGGTGCAACTGGGGCAGACCGCTGGGAATCTCACCGATGCGGGGGATATCGCTACCGATGAAACCCACCACCGAGATTAACGTACAGACGATCAGAGCAATTAAGGGCGAGGGCAGAATGCGATTGAGCTTGGCGGGTGCGCCAAAGACAATGACCAGCGTCAAAATACCGAGCCCCACGGCGGCCCAGTTGGGGGCGGCCAGGTATTCGGGCACGTGCCGCAAGGAGGCAATAACCCCAGGCTGGGCCTCGTGGCCGAAAAAGGGGCCAATTTCTAAGCAGAGAATGATAAAGCCAATCCCTGACATAAAGCCGGAGATCACGGTGTAGGGCATCAGGGTGATGTATCGACCCAGCCGCAGAATGCCAAACACCACTTGAAAGAGCCCGCCGAGCATGACCACCGTGAAGGCGATCGCCACGCCGTTTTCCGGATCATTGGCCGTGATGGCGGCAAAGACCGTTGCCATAACCACCGTCATCGGGCCGGTAGGGCCAGAAATCTGCGACGGCGTCCCGCCAAACAAAGCAGCAAAGAAGCCCACAAACACCGCACTGTAGAGACCGGCGATCGCACCAGCGCCTGACGAGACCCCAAAGGCTAGGGCAAGCGGCAAGGCAACGACCGCAGCCGTCACGCCACCAAAGATGTCTCCCCTCAAATGGCGGGTGGAAAGTTTGGGTAAGTGGAGCATAGATCTAAGGGAAAAGTTTAAGGATCGTCACAGGCGGCGCTCAGGGCGCTCATCTACGAAGATGAAGCAGGGAATCGGTTTTGTTCACGTAGCAATTTTTTCAGGTCACAAGATGCAGGCTCATCCAGCAGTTGGGCATGATTGCTCAAGAAGTTCATTGCGAGCACTGTACTGAATCAATAGAGGTATCACCGTAACAACGTTGACCCGCCTTCTTTGATGGGAGAGACCGGGATGCTTCGTAACCCCTCTTAGGGCGCAGGGACGACGGGGACAGGAGACCCATCAAAACCTGGTTCTGGGCCAATGCCGGGATCAATGCCCGATTCTATTGCTGACTGACACAGTTGCTGGGCAAATTCATCCGGTGTTGCCGTAACGAGGGTCAACGTAGTTTCCAGGTTCGGCTCCACTTCGTTGGGCAGATAACCGGCCAGTTTCACCTGGCCCTCGGCGTCATTGGCGCTCAGTACCAGTTCTTTTTCAGGTAAATTTTGGCGTTGCCCTGGGGCCAGACGCACCGTCTCGGGGAGCAGCGTAATGCCACTTGCTTCCATCCCTTCGGCTTCCACTGGGTCGAGGGCGATCGGCCATTCAGCAACCCCCAGATCCGAAAACAGGTAGCCCACAAAGTCTGAAGGCTGACCGCTCGGATGGACAATGTAAAAACAGGAGCGCTTTAGATGTCGGGCTTTGCCCATGCCTGTGACAGCTTTCGCAGCCTGGGCCAATTCGGCGTCCTGGCTTGCAGAGAAACAGCCTGCGAGGGTCATTACAATCCCAAGTAGCAAGATTTTAGGGGTGAGGCTCTTGATCATGGCGAGCGTCCGGAGCGCAATGGCTTGATTTTGCAGCAGCGATCGCGCTTGGGCGCGAGAATGACCTACAAAACTTTAGGTTTGTCGGTCAGCGCAAAATATTCTCCATCCTGACCAAAGTTCAGTGGGGATTCATGAACGTGCTAACCTGAATTTCGCCCAAATTCCCCACCGAATTGCCGTCCCCCATTCAGCCCTCATTCTTCACATTTCATC
>JBMYQW010000519.1:0-3020 GCA_049601735.1 Spirulinaceae cyanobacterium | reverse complement strand
AGGGTTGGAATGATGCGGGTGCTAGGGGCATTTTACTCCGTCAATTTACCGCAAATGCGTCCCCCGATCGCCCCCCAATCTCCCGGAATGGTAGGGAATTGCTCCGGAGGGTGATAATTCGCGTCCGCAGATTATTGAGGTCAGCAGAGAATAATCTGCCGCTGGCCGGGTCGTTGCTTACAATCAAACCATTCCCACCGATCGCCACCATGACGCCCGACTCTTCTGCCCGATCGCAGATTTCCCTGCGCTGGCTCTTAACTGTGCCCTTCCTGCTCCAAATGTTGGGGACGGTCGGGCTAGTCGGCTACTTGTCTTGGCGAGCGGGCCAACGAGCGGTGAATGATCTCGCCTCCCAGTTGCGCAGTGAACTCACGGCGCGGATTGAAGAGCGCCTGGGGGCCTATATTGCCACGCCCCATGTGATCAATCGCCTCAACGCCACTGCCATTCAGGAGGGAACGCTCAACCTCGGCGCTGCCCAAGGTGGCGAGCCGCTGCTCCAGCAAATCAAGGTTTCTTTGCTCACCAATGGCATCTATTGCGGTGATGAGCAGGGTAACTTTTTGGGCGTGACCCGCCGCCCGAGCCAGTCTCGCTTTGAGCGTCACAGCTACCTGTTGATGAGCAGCAATGCCCAGACACAGTTCCGCTATCAGCTCCACGATTTGGATAATCGCGGTCGTAAAACCTATTTTGTCGAAGACATCGGCCCCTACAATCCCCGGCAACGCCCCTGGTACCGGGCAGCGAAGCGACAGGGACGCGCCGCCTGGAGCGAAATTTATCTGGACTTTTCCTCGGGGTTGCCCACCGTAACCGCCAGCTATCCGGTCTATCGGGGCAACCAGATCATCGGGGTTTGCGGCGTAGATCTGGTGCTCTCGGAGGAGTTACGCGGCTTTTTGCAGCAGTTGGAGATTGGTCAGTCGGGCGAGACGTTTATTATGGAGCGATCGGGTGCACTCATTGCCAGCTCCACCGATGAGGCGATCGCCATCGATAGTGATAAAGGGGACGAGCGACTGCCTGCCACGCAGAGCCAAAACCAACGGATTGGGCAAACGGCGACGTTTCTCCAGCAGCAATATGGCAACCTCGACGCCATTCGCCGCGCCGAACAACTGGACTTTCGCCTTGACGGACAACTGCAATTTGTCCAGGTCGCGCCTTTTCAAGACGGGCGGGGTCTGGATTGGCTGATTGTGCTGGTGGTTCCCGAGGCAGATTTTATGGGGCAGATCCATGGCCATGTGCGCAACACCATTCTGCTCTGTGTTTTGGCCTTGGTGCTGGCAGCCGTGATTGGGGTCTTGATGGCCCGGCGCCTGAGCCGCCCCATCTTGCGCCTCAGTCGCGCTAGCGAAGCGATCGCCGCCGGGCAATGGCAACAGCAGTGGATTGCGCCGTCTAAAATTCGGGAAATCAATACGATGGCGGCTTCTTTTAATAGCATGACCGAGCAGCTGCAAGCCTCCTTTGAGCGCCTGGAAACCCAGCGCAACTCCTTTGCTCGCTTTGTGCCTCAGGAATATCTGGAGTTTCTGCGGCGCGACAGCTTGGTGAATGTGCAACTGGGCGAGCACGTCAGCAAAGAGATGGCGATGTTCTTCTCGGATATTCGCGGTTTTACGACGCTGGCGGAAGTGATGACGCCGACGGATATTTTTGAATTTGTCAACGCTTATCTCCAGAAGGTGTCACCGCCCGTGCGGGAGCAGGACGGCTTCATCGTCAAATATATGGGCGATGGCGTAATGGCGGCCTTCCCCACGGGGGCGGAGGCGGCCCTCAGATCAGCCCTGGCCCAGCAGGAGCGCATTGAGCAGTTTAACCACGAGCAGCGGCAGGTGGGCCGACCCCAGATCCGCGTGGGCATGGGCATTCATGTGGGCAAGGTGATGGTGGGCATCGTCGGGGAGCAAAACCGTATTCAGGGTGATGCTTTTTCGGATCATGTGAACATGGCATCGCGTCTGGAGGGGTTAACGAAGTTTTATGGCTGCACATTACTCATTTCAGAATCGGTGGTGCAGGGCATCCAGCCAGAAGACTATACCTTGCGCTTTTTGGATCGCGTGGTGGTGAAGGGACGCACGGAGGCGATCGCCATCTATGAAGTCCTCGATGCGGAACCCCCAGCGTCACGGCTCCTGAAGCACCAAACCCAAGCCCAGTTTGATCAAGGGCTAGCGGCCTATACCCGAGGCGATCTGGCGGCGGCACGTCACGCCTTTGCCACAGTGGTGGGGCTCAATGGGGGCGATCGCGCCGCTGGGCTCTACCTCAAGCGAATTGATATTCTCAAAGAGCAGGGACTGCCCGAAGATTGGCAGGGCATTTGGCAGTTTCAGGAGAAGTAGGGTTCTGCCGCTGGGCGTGAGGATTCAGTTCATACCCGTGAGGTTGCCTATTCCCAATTATTTGGACGAATTGGGTTTGGGTTGCAAGCTCTGGAAATAGAGGGTTCCCACGCCGAGGAGGAAAAGACTGTAGCCGAGAATTTGCCCCAGATAGAGATGATCGCGGTAGCCGAGGAGGGCTTTGAGCACGATACCGGGGAACTGCTGATCTGGAAGAATTTGGCTGCCATCCCACAGCAGCGGCCCCAAGATGCAGGATTGAGATGAAAGGCACAGGGGGAGGTGTTGCAGCTCGGCGATCGCATTCACGTCGGCATCCAAGTGACGCAGGGCAGAAATGACCAAACCCGCCACGATTAGCAACAGCAAGGTTCCCACGCTCTGAAAAAACACCTTCAAGTTAATTTTAATGCCCCATTGAAACAGGGCGATGCCAATCACCACTGCTCCCAGGAGTCCCGCGATCGCCCCCACAACCGCTGGGAACCCTTGCTGCACGCTGGCAAAAATAAAAATCACGGTTTCAAAGCCTTCGCGCAGCACCGCGATCAGAATCAAGGTAAATACGCCCCATTGGGCCGCTGTGCCCTGCTGGAGGGTAGCGGTGACAGCACCTTCAATTTCGCCCCTGAGCGATCGCGCCTGCCGCGTCATCCA
>JBMYQW010000518.1:0-3030 GCA_049601735.1 Spirulinaceae cyanobacterium | reverse complement strand
CGATGAGTTTCGTGCGCCGTTTTATTGGGCGGCGTTTACGGTGCAGGGGGAGTTTTGAGGGGTGAAGGAAAGGATGTAGGGCGTTGTTCTTGTGAAGTCGGCAGAATCTAACAACGGGTTACGGCGATGCGCTTGAGGATTTGCAGACTGAGTTGTAATTCCTCAAGGGAAGTGAAGGGTGAGAACACCCGTGAGACATCGTAGGGTGCAGGGTTTTGAGCGTAGCAAATCCGTCACGAATGAGATAGGGTTGCCGAATTGCCGAAAATGAAGCAAGTGTGGCGATTTCGCTGCTCCTTACCTAAACTGAGGACTGTACATCCGAATCACGTCTCAATCCCATGGTTCAGCTCTCCCGTCGTAACCTCCTCCAAGGCGCCGGAGCCACCCTCGCTACCTGGGGACTCCACCAAACCCTTGACCGTCACCAGAATGTTCTGGCGCAATCGGGCTTCCGTAAACTCGCCCTGCTGGTCGGCATCGATAAATACGATCGCGCCCCCCTGGGCGGTTGCGTCAACGACACGCTGCTGCAACTCAACCTGCTGGTGCATCGCTTTGGCTTCAAGCGGGAGGATGTGGTGCTGTTGTGGGACGAGGACGCCACCCGCGAGGGGATCTTGACGGCCTTTGAAGATCACCTGATTAAACAGGCAAAGCCGGGTGATGTGGCTTTCTTTCACTATTCCGGACATGGTGCGCTAGTGCGTGACCCCGATGCCATTTTCACCACACGCCGAGGGGAAGGCGTCAACGGTACGCTCGTCCCCGTAGACGGACGGTTAAGCAACCCCGATGGCAGCGTTCAAGACATCATGGGGCGCACCCTCTTTCTGCTGATGTCTGCCCTCCAAACCGAGAACTTTACCGCCGTTTTGGATAGCTGCCACGCGGCGGGTGCAGACCGTCCTGAACTGACGGTTCGTTCTCTCGATAGCGTTGAAGCCAGTCAGATAGACTCCCAGGAGCAAGCCTATCAACAGCGGTGGCTCAATGAGTTTGGCTGGTCAGAGGATGACTTTGCCGATCGCCGTCAGCGGGGCATTGCCAAGGGAGTGGTGTTATCGGGTGCCGACGCGCTGCAATTGGCGGTGGACGAACCGCATAATGGCTTCAAAGCGGGCGCATTCACCTATCGTTTAACCCAGCATCTTTGGCAGCAGAATACAAGTCCGGCTGAAGCGATCGCCCACGTCAACCGCATCATGCCGACCCATTTTAATCAAACCCCCCAGCTCGAAGCCAAGCCTGGCAGCGACAATGCCAACCAACCGATGCTCTTTATGACACCGTCCCATGCCCCTGCTGATGCGGTGGTGAAGCTGATGACCGAGAATGAAGCGACGGTTATGCTCGTGGGTGTTAATCCTGAGACGGTGAATGCCGGAACAATTTTGACGACGCGCAACCAACGCGGTCAAGTTGTGGTGACAAAGCGACAAGCCCCTCCCAGTGGTTTCTTGGCGGTGGGTCGGGTAACAGGACGGCTCCGGGAGGGGGATTTGTTGCGGGTGCAGCGGTGATACCAAATCCGCTTTGGCTACACCAAAAATCCAATACCCCGTAGGGCAGGGAGATCCAGCCCCTACATTCAGGTGCATTATTCGGGTCTAACGGTCGGATTTGGGATGAGGGAGGTTGATCAAAGCCGACTGTTTAGGGAAGTCCCTGCTCGGAATACGTTGTGCGGCTCAAGCAGAAATGCCCGACAACGCCAGCGATTTCTGCTCAGAATGCTCGGCCCAAAGCCGATCGAGGATTTGACCCAAGACCAAGGCCGTCCAATCCACATCTTCAACCGTTGTGGATTGACCCAAAGAGAAGCGCAGACCCGTGCGGGCGATCGCATCCCCATACCCCATCGCTTGTAGCACCGGGCTCGGGCTGGCTTGGCCGCTGTGACAGGCCGATCCGGCGCTACTGGCAATGCCTGCGAGTTTGAGCTGACGTACCAGCGTACGGCCGGTGATTCCGGGCGGTGCTTCGGGCAGGCAAACACTGACATGGTGGGGCAGACGATGGGTGCGATCGCCCGTTGGTTCTAAACGTGAGTCAGCAGCGAGTTGGTCAAAGAAGCGATCGCGCAGGTTTTCTAATCGCGTCGCTTCGGTTGTCAAGCTCTGGGCAGCGAGTTGGGCAGCTTGGCCCAAGCCGCCCACCAGCGGAATCGCCTGGGTTCCTGAGCGCCAGCCCCGTTCTTGACCCCCGCCCCAAAGCAAGGGCATCAGTTCCACGCCGGGTCGCACGTAGAGCGCCCCAATGCCCTGGGGGCCGTAGAATTTATGCCCCGAGAGCGAGAGCAAGTCAATGCCCAGGGTCTGCACATCCAGCGGACAGCGGCCCACCCCCTGCACCGCATCGGTATGAAACAGCACTCCATGGGCTCGGGCAATTTCGGCGAGGGCGGCGATCGGCTGGCGCGTCCCCACTTCGCTCTGACCATAGATCACCGAAACCATCACGGTATCGGGACGCAGGGCTGCTGTGAGCGATGCTGGGCTAACCCGACCTTGCGTATCCACAGGCAGGCGCGTGATATCCCAGCCTTGGGTTGCCAACCAGTCGGCGGTGGCGGCGATCGCCGGATGCTCCACAGTGGAAATAATCAGATGCTGGGGCTGGGCATATTGACGGGTGACGCCCAGCAATGCCAGGTTATCGGCTTCGGTACCGCCGGAGGTAAAAATAATCGTTTCCGGATCGGCTGCATTCAGGAGCTGCGCAACCTGAGTTCGGGCCGTTTCTAAAACCAGGGCGGCGCGATCGCCCCATTGGTGCAGACTTGAAGCATTGCCCCATTGCTCCTGAGCCAGTTGACGTATCCGAGCCACCACCGCCGGATGGGGCGGCGTTGTGGCGCTATGGTCGAGGTAAATCTGCATTGCGGCTGGCTGGGGTTCTGTCCTAAGGCGATTTCTCGATATAAAAATATCAGCTATTGCCGTGGCACAGCTAAAAAGATGCAATAGAATCTGGCCAATGAATTTTGTAGGGGTAGTGCCCCCGTGCCTACCCCAGCAAGGTCTGGGG
>JBMYQW010000517.1:0-3049 GCA_049601735.1 Spirulinaceae cyanobacterium | reverse complement strand
GCTTCTTCGTCTTCATCTTGCGCAACCGAATCGACTCGGGTGTGATTTCCACTAGCTCATCCGGACCGATGTATTCGAGAGCCCGTTCCAGGCTCATCTCCACAGGCGTTTGCAACTGCACCAGTTCATCTCCCGAAGCCGCCCGGTGGTTCGTGAGTTGCTTGGCTTTACAGACGTTGAGATCTAGGTTTTGGGGGCGGTTATGCTCGCCGACGATCATGCCCTTGTAGACCTTCGTGCCTGGCTCAATGAAGAAGACGCCGCGATCTTCCGCGTTTTTGAGGGCGTAGAAGGTCGCTGACCCTTCTTCAAAGGCCACAATCACGCCGTTATAGCGAGTTTCCACCTCGCCCATGAGTGGGCGATATTCCAAGAAGCTGTGGTTCATGATCCCCTCGCCTCGGGTGATGCGGACAAATTCACCCCGGAAGCCAATCAGACCCCGCGCCGGAATCACAAATTCGAGTTGGGTACGGCCGTTTGTGCCCACCTGCATATCTTGCATTTCGCCCTTGCGTTTACCCAGACGCTCGATGCAAGTGCCGACCGCCTCTTCCTGGACATCGAGCACTAGATATTCAAAGGGTTCGCAGGGGTGGCCGTTCACTTCGCGGTAAATGACCTGGGGTTGGGAGACCTGAAACTCGTAGCCTTCCCGACGCATGGTTTCAATCAGGATGCCCAGGTGCAGCTCCCCCCGACCGGAGACGCTAAACTTGTCGGGTTCGTCGGTGTCTTCGACACGCAGGGCAACGTTGGTTTCTAGTTCACGGTAAAGGCGATCGCGCAATTGACGGGAGGTGACATATTTACCCTCTTGGCCGGCAAAGGGCGAATCATTCACCGAGAAGGTCATCTGCAAGGTTGGCTCATCCACCTTGATCAGCGGTAAGGCCTGGGGGTTATCGGGGCAGGTGAGGGTTTCGCCAATATTGGCATCGGCAAAGCCCGCCACAGCGACGATGTTACCCGCCGAGGCTTCGGGGATTTCCACCCGCGCTAAACCATTAAAGCCGAGTAATTTGCTGACTTTGCCTTTGGCGATCGAGCCGTCTTCCTTGTAGAGTGCCGCCTGCTGCCCTGCTTGGATCGTGCCGTTGTGAATCCGGCCGACAATGATCCGACCCAGATAGTCCGAATAGTCGAGCGTGGTCACTTGCAATTGGAGGGGCTTGCTGGCATCACCGGCTGGCGGGGGCACGTGCTGCAAGATCGCGGCGAAGAGCGGCTCCATATCCACGTCGGGATCTTCGAGATTTTCTTTGGCAAAGCCCGCCAGCCCCGAGGCGTAGAGCGTGGTGAAGTCGCATTGGTCGTCATCGGCACCGAGTTCGACAAACAGGTCAAACACCTTATCGACAGCGTTATCCGGGTGGACGTTGGGGCGATCGATTTTATTCACCACCACGATCGGGCGCAAGCCCTTTTCGAGGGCTTTCTTGAGCACAAAACGGGTTTGAGGCATGGGGCCTTCGTTGGCATCGACAATCAGGATGCAGCCATCGACCATGCCGAGTACCCGTTCCACCTCACCGCCAAAGTCGGCGTGACCGGGGGTATCGACAATATTGATCAGCGTGTCTTTGTAATTAACCGCCGTATTTTTCGAGAGAATCGTGATGCCTCGCTCCCGTTCAAGGTCGTTGGAGTCCATCACGCAGTCGGGTACGTCCTCCCCTTCCCGGAAAATACCAGATTGTTTGAGCAGGGCATCGACCAGGGTGGTTTTACCGTGGTCAACGTGGGCAATGATTGCGATGTTCCGGATGGGAAGAGACATATGAACTCTGGAGGTGAGGGGAGCAGGGAGAGAGTAAACAAAAGTAAAAATTTCTTAACAATCTTACCCCACCGAGTTCGGCGCTGTCATCCACCCGCGCTGAGTTCTTGCTAGGCGTCTCGTCTATTCGTTGGGGTCGGCGGCCTCGGCGGCTTCACTTGCTACTGCTGGCTCGAACAACTCCACCAAGCCGACAAAGCCGACAAAAAAGGTGTAGATTCCGTAGGTTAGAGCGTTGTGGGATCGCTTGAGCGAGAGGGCGATCGCTAGTCCTGCTTCGATCAGATGGCCAAGCAAAACCAGGCGCTCTATCCCAAAGAGGGGCGTGAGAATGGCGGGAAGGGCGAAGCCAGCCCTGTTCGCGTATTGATGCCAGAGTTCTAGGGCAAGGGCGGCAACGATGAGCGATGCAGAGAGTAGCTTGATCGTGCGCCAGAGGGTTTGAGGCAGTTGTGGGAGTTGCATTGGGGTTCAGGTGGATCGAGCGGTTGACCCGCAGGGGATGAAGACGGTCAGCTTTCCTGAACGATGGGATTCGGTTCGAGTTGATGGGTGGCCTGTTCCTGGGCTTCTAGCTCCTCCAACTGTTGCCAGATTGTTTGCATGAGGCGATCGCACCCGGCTCCTGTCACCGCCGAGATATTAAAAATGGGATGTTGGACTCGGCTGGCAAACTCAGTACGGATGAAGTCGGCCATCTCCGCATCCAGCGCATCGATTTTGTTGAGGGCTAAGATTTGGGGGCGATCGCCCAGACCCCGGCCGTAGGCATTCAGCTCATCCTGGATCGTCCTGTAGTCTGCCAGTGGATCAGGCGCGGTTACATCTACCAAATGCACCAGAATTCGGGTGCGCTCAATATGCCGCAGAAAATCATGCCCCAAACCTACCCCCGCATGGGCTCCCGCGATCAGTCCCGGAATATCGGCAAAGACCGTGCCATCGCCCGTAGGTTTGCGCACAACGCCCAGGTTGGGCACGAGGGTGGTGAAGGGATAGTCGGCGATCTTCGGCCGGGCGGCTGAGAGGGAGGCGATCAGGGTGGATTTACCCGCATTGGGCAGGCCAATTAGCCCCACTTCTGCCAGGAGTTTGAGTTCTAAACGCAGAAAACGCTGCTCTCCCTCTAGGCCGGGTAGGGCATATTCCGGGGCCCGGTTGGAATTGCTCAAAAAATGCTGGTTGCCGAGGCCGCCCTTGCCGCCGTGAGCGACACAGAGGCGCTGCTGGGGCTGGGTCAGATCACCCAGGAGTTTGCCATCCTCGATA
>JBMYQW010000516.1:0-3052 GCA_049601735.1 Spirulinaceae cyanobacterium | reverse complement strand
GCAGGTGATCCATGATGCCCAGGCCCAATACGCCAGCCCGGAGCTGAATGTGGCCTACAAGATGTCGGTGCCGGAGTATGAAAAGCTGACCCCCTATTACGAACGGCTCAAGGAGAACTGGGGCGAAGCACCGGGGCATCTCAACAGCGACGGGCAGAACCTGCTCATCTACGGCAAACATTTTGGCAACCTGTTTATCGGCGTGCAACCCACGTTCGGCTACGAAGGCGACCCGATGCGCCTCTTGTTCTCCCGCTCCGCCTCGCCCCACCATGGGTTTGCCGCCTATTACACCTATCTGGAAAAGGTTTGGGCAGCGGATGCGGTGCTCCATTTCGGTACCCACGGCTCTTTGGAATTCATGCCCGGTAAGCAGATGGGGATGTCCGACACCTGCTATCCCGATAGTCTGATCGGTTCCACGCCCAACCTCTATTACTACGCGGCGAATAACCCCTCCGAGGCGACGATCGCCAAGCGTCGAGGCTATGCCGAAACGATTTCTTACCTGACGCCCCCGGCGGAGAATGCCGGGCTCTATAAGGGCTTGCGGGAACTGAGTGACCTGATCGGCTCCTACCAGAGCCTCAAAGAAGGCGGTCGCGGCGTGCAAATTGCCCTGACGATCGTCGATCAGAGCATCATCCTCAACCTGGATAAAGATATTCCCGAACTCCAGGATGCCGATGCTCTCAAAGCCAAGCTGATGGCGGACGAGGCGACGGAAGCGCGGGACAATCTCGTCGGCTTGATCTATCGCAAGCTGATGGAAATTGAATCGCGCCTGTTGCCCTGTGGCTTGCATATTGTGGGTAAGCCGCCCAGTGCCGAGGAAGCGATCGCCACCCTGGTGAATATTGCCAGCCTCGACCGCGAAGAAGAGGGCATTAAATCTTTGCCGACGATCATTGCTGAGAGTCTGGGGCGCGGCATGGAGGAGATTTACACCAATAGCGATCGCGGCATCCTGGATGACGTGAACCTACTCCAAGACATCACCTTGGCCACCCGCGCAGCCGTGGGCGCCTTAGTCCAGACTCAAGTGGACAATGACGGTCGCGTCTCGATGCTCTCGAAGCTGAACTTCCTCAACCTGGGCGGCAAGAAATTGCCTTGGATCGAGTCCCTCCATGAGGCGGGCTATCCCAACGTCAGCGAAGAGGATCTCAAGCCCCTGTTTGACTACCTGGAATATTGCCTCGAACAGGTCTGCGCCGACAACGAACTGGGCGCACTCCTTCAAGCCCTGGAAGGCGAATATATCCTCCCTGGCCCCGGCGGCGATCCGATCCGCAACCCGCTGGTACTGCCCACGGGTAAGAACATCCATGCCCTCGATCCCCAGTCGATCCCGACCTTGGCGGCGATTCAGTCGGCGAAGATCGTCGTCGATCGCCTGATCGAACGGCAAAAGCTAGATAATGGCGGCGCTTATCCCGAGACGATCGCCTGTGTGCTCTGGGGCACGGACAATATCAAGACCTACGGCGAATCCCTGGCGCAAATCCTCTGGATGGTGGGGGCGCGGCCGAAACCCGATGCATTAGGTCGAGTGAATAAGATTGAGCTGATTGATCTGGAAGAGCTGGGTCGCCCCCGGATCGATGTGGTCGTCAACTGCTCCGGTGTGTTCCGCGATCTGTTTATTAACCAGATGGCACTGCTGGATCAGGCGGTGAAGCTGGCGGCGGAGGCGGATGAACCGTTGGAGCTGAACTTTGTGCGCAAACACGCCCTCGCCCAAGCGGAAGAGATGGGCGTTGACCTCCGCCAAGCGGCGACGCGGATCTTCTCCAATGCCTCGGGTTCCTATTCCTCGAATGTCAACCTGGCAGTCGAAAACAGCTCCTGGGACGAGGAGCAGGAACTGCAAGAGATGTACCTCAATCGCAAGTCGTTCTCCTTTAATTCGGACAATCCCGGCGTGATGGACACCAACCGGGAGGTATTTGAGTCGGCGCTCAAGACCGCCGATGCGACCTTCCAGAACCTGGATTCTTCGGAAATCAGCCTCACGGATGTCTCTCACTACTTTGACTCTGACCCGACGAAAGTGGTGGCGAAGTTGCGGGATGATGGCAAGAAGCCAGCGGCGTTTATTGCCGATACCACCACGGCCAATGCCCAGGTACGGACGCTCTCGGAGACGGTGCGCCTGGATGCCCGGACGAAGTTGCTCAACCCGAAGTGGTACGAGGGGATGCTCAGTCACGGCTATGAGGGGGTGCGGGAACTCTCGAAGCGCCTGGTGAATACGATGGGTTGGTCGGCGACGGCGGACGCGGTGGATAACTGGGTCTATGAGGATACCAATGACACGTTCATCAAAGATGCCGAGATGGCCAAGCGCCTGATGGATCTCAATCCGAATTCGTTCCGCCGGGTGGTGGGAACGTTGCTCGAAGTCAATGGCCGCGGCTATTGGGAGACTTCGGATGAGAATATTGAGCGGCTGCAAGAACTCTATCAAGAGGTGGAAGACCGGATTGAGGGGATTGAGTAAGTCGCTCGTTTAAGTTTTGGACATCGCAGGGGATGCGCAAGCATCCCTTTTTTTGGGGGTTTGTATAATTAGAACATCTGTAGACAGTAAGGAAAAAGTTGTTCCAAGTAATGACTGCATTGATTGAGTTTCTCTTACCTAAACGGCCCCTATCACATCAAGCAAAAGACCCTGCCCATAAAGCTGCTTGGAAAGACTACATATTTGGTCGGGCGTTCTCCATTTGGAAGGGACTGCCGATCACGGTTGGCCCACTCCGCTTCACTGTTGTTTATTTGTGCGAGAATGATCCAGGTGACATCAACAACATCATTAAACCCATACAGGATGCCCTGAACTCGCTGATCGGGTCTGATCAGGATTTTGTGTAAACCCCGATTCTGGCAACGAAAAATCAAGGGTTTCAGCCGGAGCAGGCACAGTTTGCTGAACACTCCCCGCTGATCTATTCTGACGACAGCCTAGTTTGGGATGTTACGGGTCATATGAGATTGTTGTCTGAACCGATTGACATTATCGGTTTGCCTGACTTGCTGGCGGAGGCTGTGA
>JBMYQW010000515.1:0-3056 GCA_049601735.1 Spirulinaceae cyanobacterium | reverse complement strand
ACCCAGTAGGGGCACATCACTCAGATCCAGAATCAACGACTCGTAGGAGTTAATGTAGTTGTGCTCCCGAGAGATGGCTTTGGCAACACCGAAAATCATCGGGCCACTGAGGTGGAAGAGCAGGACTCGACCTTCGGCGCGATCGAGCAGTTGTTTCTCGGTGGGGTTGAGGATGATCTGGTCATCCGCATCCGTAATCGCTTTGACCGACTTGGACTGGAGTTTGCTAAGGTTCTCGATCGTGAGAATATTGGCCACAAAAACCCCCACACCCACAGCCACCATTAGGTCAACGAATACGGTCAGGGCAATCACACCGTACATGATGAATGCCCCTTTGATCGAGACTTCATGAGCCCGCCGCAGGAAGCCCCAGTCAATGATGTTGATCCCGACCTTGACGGCGATTCCTGCCAATACTGCCAGGGGAATGGTTGCTGTTAAGGGGGCAGCCCAGAGCACCACCACCAAAAGAATCAGGGCCCGCGTCAGGCCCGAGAGTGCAGTCCGACCACCGGCCTGGATGTTGACCACGGTTCCCATCGTTGCACCCGCACCCGCGATGCCACCGAAGAGACCCGAGAACAAGTTCCCCAAACCCTGGCCAATGAGTTCCTTGTTGGAATTGTGCTCCGTGCGAGTCAAGCTATCGGCCACCATGGAGGTCAAGAGTGCATCAATGCAACCGAGCATCCCCAGGACTAACGCATCCACAAACATGAGTTGAAACTGGTCGGCACTGAAGGTGGGCACTTGCAATGTGGGCAGGCTGGTGGGAATCTCACCAATGCGACGAATATCAACACCACTGAAAGCGGTCAGAGAAACAACGGTTCCCACCACCAGTGCAATCAACTGAGGCGGGGCGTATTTCTTCACCGCCGCCGGGGTAAAAAAGAGCAAAGCCAACGTAATGGAGGCGAGGGCAGTTTCGGCTGGATTGATGTTTTGCAAGAGCTCGGGCAGACTCGTCAAGGTGCCGACGATTCCGCCTTTGGGGCTAGATTGGCCCAGGAACGGTGCCGTCTGGAGGATGATCAGAATGACGCCAATCCCCGACATGAAACCGGACACCACGGTGTAGGGCATCATGGTGATGTAGCGCCCGAGCTTAAAGATGCCCAGCAGCATTTGAATCACCCCTGCCATCATCACAACGGTGAAGGCCATGGCCAGTCCGTTTTCGGGGTTGGCGGCAGTGAGGTTAGCAATGACAGCGGTCATGACCACGGTCATGGGCCCGGTCGGTTCGGAAATCAGGGTCGGTGTCCCGCCGAAGAGGGCGGCGAAGAAGCCCACGAGTACCGCACCCCAGAGGCCGGAAACGGGACCCGCACCGGAGGCAACCCCGAAGGCAAGGGCCATCGGCAGCGCGATAATTGCGGCAGTGAGTCCTCCGAAAAGGTCACCACGCAGGTTGCGGAAATGAATTTGGTTGGTAATCTGCATGAGTTAATGCCAGGTGAGTCCTTCGCAAAGGTCACCGCGCAGGTTTTTAAAATGGATTTCGTAAATTAATAATATCTTTATATGTGTTAATCCCAAGACGAGGGCGGAGGGGTGTTCGGGATACGCACGGCTAGGGGATAGGCAACAAGCAGGAGAAGGGGTAGACCCAATTGGATTTGTGCCGGACTCCAGAGATAGGACCACCCTAGAGCGATGACACTCGTTAGACCCCAGGCTAAACGGTGAATGCTGTCTTGCTGCGGCGATCGCGCGATCGCAAGAGCCCCGAGGCCCATTAAAAACAGGAGCGTGTAAGCCATGAATGTTGTTGCTAACAATGCGCTGAATTCAGAAACATAGATTGATTTAATTCAATCCAAACTCTTTGCTGGATTATCATGAGTCAATGATAAGCCTAAATGGAACGAATCACCCATGAGTTAGCATCGGTATTTTAGGTTTTCTTGATAAATCTGGCTTATAGCTGCTTTCCCTAGGGCGGCGGTGATCGCAGCGCAAAATATCCCCCGCAACAGCATCGCTCGGCCGCCCGTCGCAGTACCGTCCGTCGAGGGAAAGCGGAGATTGGGCGAGATAGGCATTAATATAGATGGCAGATTGCAAACAAATGTGAATCTTGAGCACCAACAGCAGCCTGCAAACGATTCCTCGCTACGAACTGCGCCAACTCGTCCAGGCGCAGTTGCAGATGCTACTGGAGCAGAGCAACCTCCAGGGGGCGAAGGCCCTGCTGGTGCCTGTGCAACCCGTGGATATCGCTGAGGCGATCGAGGGCTTGCCGGAATCGATGCAGGCGATCGCCTTCCGCTTGCTCTCTAAAGACGAAGCGATCGAGGTCTATGAATATCTCGACTCCTCGGTACAACACGCTTTGCTCGAAGAATTCAAACGCCAGGAGGTGATTGAGATTGTTGACAAGATGTCCCCGGACGATCGCGCCCGCCTCTTTGACGAACTGCCGGCTAAGGTGGTGCGTCAACTCCTGGCGCAACTGAGCCCCAACGAGCGGCAAGTGACCGCCTCCCTGCTCGGCTACGAAGAAGACACCGCCGGGCGCTTAATGACGCCAGAATACATTGCCCTCAAGGAGCATCTGAATGTCACCGAAACCCTGGAGCAGATTCGGGCCCAGGCTAATGCCTCCGAACTGGTCTATTACCTCTACGTGGTTGATAACTCCCGCCACCTCACCGGGATTGTCTCCCTGCGGGATTTGGTTATATCGCCCGCCCATACCCTCTTGAGCGAGATCATGGCGCGGGATGTGATCCATGTCACCACGGACATGGATCAAGAAGAAGTCGCCCGCTTCATTCAACGCTACGATCTGCTGGCGTTGCCCGTGGTGGATAAGGAACAGCGCCTCGTGGGCGTTGTCACCTTTGACGACATGATCGACATCATGGAGAAGGAAGCCACGGAAGATATCTATGCGATCGGCGGGGTCCAGGCTGATGGCGACAATTATTTCCAAACCAACCTGCTCACGGTGGCGCGGCGGCGGGTCTTTTGGCTACTCATCTTGCTGGTGACCAACACCGTCACGGGGCTGATTATTCAAACCCAGGGCACATTACTCGAAGCTA
>JBMYQW010000514.1:0-3063 GCA_049601735.1 Spirulinaceae cyanobacterium | reverse complement strand
GCTAGGGTATCGAGTGCGATCTGGGGTTTCTGGTTGACAATATCACCAGACACCAAGACGCCTAAAACCTGTTGGCTATCCGGGACAAATACGGGAGTCACGGTATAGCGAATTAATAGCGTTTGGGGCGAGAGCCCTTCCGGGAGCGGTGGCGCTTCAGCCGCCAGTTCTGCCCAAGGCAGAACCTCGCTGGTTTTGATCTGTTTCGGGTTGCGCAGCACTTCGCTGACGAGGCCTTGGGGATCAAATTGTTCGTGGGTGCGATCGGCATTGGCATTGGCCACAATCCGTAAGTCATTGCCGACCAAGGTGGCATATTCAATATTGCGCGCGGTGATCTCATTACGCAGGATTTGCTTGACTTGCGCTTCCAACTCCGGTGCGATTGGCTCATCCTCAGCATGGGCCGCGGCCGCAGCAATCACAGCCGCATTGTCAGATTGGCCCCGAAAGCCAAACCCCATCTGATTGATTTTGATGTTGTAGTTGATTTCCGTAACGGCAAGTTCGGAGGCCGCCTGGTTGGTGAGTAGGCTGCGACCACCGCTGACAATCAAGCTGGCGCTAACGCCAACAAGCCCGATGAGGGAAATGATCTCTGAGGTAAAAAGCCCACAGAGCTGCTTGCGCTGAATGGGGAGATCCCGGAACCATTGCCAGCGATCGCCCCTAGCAGCGTGCCCAGCACGATCGCGGCGAGAGAGTTGGGCAGGGTCTTGGCGCACAGGTTGGCTCACAGGGAATGAGGAGTTTCAGGCAAATTTCAAGATAATCCGCAACCACAGTATCCGTTGCCAAGAACAATGATTCCGGAGAAGAGACAAACTGGAACAACATTAAGTTTGACGGCTTTGCAGTTGACTAGACACCCTTGACGCAGCTTGATCAAACCCAAATCCTACTCAATCATCTGATTCAAGTCTGGCTGAGATCAAGAAACTTAATCAATTCTGCGACTTGGATCTTAACGTGATATTTCTCAAAAATGTTGCGACGCGCCTCCCGAAAAACAGTCAATGATAAGACTGTACTGAATTCGCTTGAGCTGAATTCGCTTGAATTGAATTTGTCGGCAGCCAAATCATTACTGAACTGTACATACAAAAGCTCGATCGTGAGTCGTTTGACTGGGGTGAGATTAAAGTTTAGACGACTTGAGAAATGGCGGTATAGAGGGAGGAATAGTCATCATCGGTGTGACCAGCGGCGATCGCATCTCTCACCACTGCAATCACCCCCTGAACAATTGCTGTATTCTGCGCCGGATTTTGCTCCTTAGCCGCCTCATCAAACAGCTGCATATCCTTGAGCAGATGTTTGGCGGGGAAGTTGGGGTTGGCAAAGTTGCCTTGAACCATGCGAGTGAGTTTTTTATCAAAGGTCGGGGCGTAAAGGGCGCTCTCCCGCAAAATCTGCATGAAGGTATCCACCGGAACGCCCGCTTGCTGGACAAAGTCAAGGCTGAGGGCAAAGGCCGTGGTCAGGGAACCAATAAGCTGATTCAGCGCCAGTTTGAGCGCGGCGGCTGTACCCACTGGGCCGATGTGTTGTGGATTCTCCCCTAAAGCCTGAAAGAGCGGCAACTGCTGCTGATATTGCGCCAGGGTGCTACCCACCATCACGAGCAATGTGCCCGCTTTGACCTGGGGAATGCTCCCCAAAACTGGGGCTTCGAGGTAGTCGCCGCCAGCGGTTTGAACCTGTTCAGCGAGTTGCTGACTTTGGGCAGGGGCGATCGTCCCCATTTGGATTAGGGTTGTGCCTGCCAGGTGAGGCAGGGTTGCCGGATTGAAGAGCAGTGTTTCAATGGCAATCGCATCGGTGAGGAATAAAATCACGACCGAGGACTGTTGGCAGACCGTGGCCGCATCGGGGGCGATCGCCCCACCCGCCGCTGCGATCGCCGTTAATTTCTCAGGCGTACGGTTGTAGGCTATTACCGTATGACCCCGTTTGAGGAGCCGCAAGGCGAGCGGCTGTCCCATTAATCCTGTACCGATGACGCCAATCTTCATTGCGGATTCTTGGTTAATTAAACGGCCGAAACCGATCTTCACTGCTATCTTCGCCATCGAGCAGGGCCTGCATCAACTCCGCGCCAATCTCATTGCCCTGACGGCGATACAAATTCATTGCCATTTCCCAGGCCGATTCAGCCTCAATGCTGCGCGATCGCCCTTCTAAGGCCAACCCAAGACGGTGGAACCCTGCTGGGTTGTTGGGATCAAGTTGGGTGGCCCGGCGATAGGCCAAAATCGCCACACTGTAAACCTCTTGTCTGTAGAGCAGATCCCCCATCCGCTCTTGCTCGGCATAGGTATCGGGTGCAACCGTAATGGCCCGGTAAAACATCCGCTGGGCTGCTTGGTCATTCCCCTGACTCAGCAGAATTGTCCCCAGTTGAATTTGTACATCGGGGTTGCTGGGGTCGAGGCGAGCGGATTGGTTGAGGGCGGCGATCGCCCCGGCTTGATCATTGGTTGTGCCCATCAGAAAAATCCCCAGCTGCATCCAAAGCCGACTGTTACGGGGATATCTTTCCGTCGCTTGGCGGAGAAGGCTCACTGCATCGGCGGGTTGATCTTGCTCCAGGAGGGCGGTGGCCATCATGCCGTAAACCGTTCCATCCTGAGGATTGAGCCGTGCTGCAATCTCATACTGACGATAGGCATCCCGATGGCGTCCCTGACGCATGAGTACCACCCCGAGCCCGAGATAACTCTCCACATGATTGGAGTCAAGGCGCAGTACATTGCGATATTCGCGCTCGGCCGCCTGATGGCGATCGAGCTGGGCATAGCAATGGGCCAGGGCGTAGCGAAACGGTACGCTATTGGGCTCCAAAATCAGGGCATATTCGTAGGCTTGGGCGGCATCGGTATAGTTGCCCTCTAGCGTATGCAGGTAGCCAATGCCTGAGTAAATCTTGGGGTTTGTTCGCTCAATGCGTACAGCTTGGTGGTAAACCTGAAGCGCCTGCCGATATTGGCCCGCCTCCACCAGTTCACGTCCTCGGCGCAGCAACTCATCCAGTTGCTGATTGCGGTTGGTTTGAGCCAGAAC
>JBMYQW010000513.1:0-3066 GCA_049601735.1 Spirulinaceae cyanobacterium | reverse complement strand
TAGCTCCGGCAGCAGTGCGCTGACAGGTGTATCTGTCTCTACAACTGTCTTTGCTAAGAGGGCTGAGTCCGCTTCAGGGGCGAGGGCTGCGGTTGGTTCTGGGTCGCTTGAGCTTGGGGCGATAGATTCTGGGGCGACGGATTCTGGGTCGCTCAAGTTCGGGGCGATCGCTCCTGACGTGACCAATTCTGAAGCGATAGATTCTGGAGTGCTAAAGTCTGGCGCAAGGGGATCTGGTTCAAGCAGGGTTGCCAGCTCATCCGGGCTCAAGTCCACGGTCAGCTCGGTCGGAGACTGACCGAGGGGCGGCGGCAGGGGAATTGCTGCTAGTTGTGAGGATTGATGGTGGGATTGCTGCTCAAGGTTATCCAGGCGTTCGTGAAGCCGTTGTACCTCAGCCATCAGTTCTGTGGGGGGCTGCGTCGCCAGCCGTTCAAGGCGCTCCTGAACCTGCTGCAACTGGGCAACCATGGCCGCATTCGGGTCATGGTCAGCGTCCAAAGCCTCTAAAATTAATTCTCGCACCACGGCAGAACGACTCACGCCCCGCTCGTCCGCTACCGCGTCGATCCGGGTCAAGAGTTCCTTGTCTACTTTGGTGGAAATGCTGTGGTTTGGCCGGCCCATGAGCACAAGATTACCGCTCTGGATCGGCGGAGGCAAGATCATTATTTGAAGTGATCCTGGACGTAATGCCAGCATTCGCGGGCGATCGCCCAGTCTTCCTGAGTATGAATCACCAAAATCCGTACGGGTGAGTCAACCGCTGCAATATCGATATCGCGGGGATTTGCCTGATTTTTCGCTCCATCCAGATGCACACCCAAGAAGCCCAAACCTGCACAGGCAGCGGCGCGAACCTGGGGGGAATGTTCGCCCACTCCGGCTGTAAAGACCAGCGCATCCAGACCCCCCAGACTTGCTGTCATCGCGGCGATCGCGCTCTTCAAGCGATGAATATACATCCCAAAGGCCAGGGTTGCCCGCTCATCCCCCGCTGCCCGAGCCGCCAAAATAGCCCGCAGATCTCCCGATTCACCAAAGATGCCCTTGAGCCCCGACTCCCGGTTGAGCATCCGGTCGAGGCGATCGGGCGTAAAGCCTTCTTCCCGCATCAGGTAAAGGGCGATCGCTGGGTCGGTTGAGCCGCTGCGTGTGCCCATCATCAGCCCTTCAAGGGGGGTAAAGCCCATGGTGGTATCGATGCTGCGGCCGTTTTGCACAGCGGCCAGGGATGCGCCGTTGCCGAGATGACAGGTCACTAAACGGAGATCCGCCAGGGGCCGCCCCAAGAGCTGCGCCGCCCGCTGGCTACAGTAGGCATGGCTCGTGCCATGGAAGCCGTAGCGCCGGATGCCCTGCTCAAACCATTCGTAAGGGAGGGGGTAGGCGGCGATCGCGTCCGGCATTTGGCTATGGAAGGCAGTGTCGAAGACCGCGACTTGAGGAATATTGCCTAACAGAGTCTCGATCGCCGCGATGCCCTCCAAATGAGCGGGATTGTGGGACGGGGCAAGGGGAATCAGTCGTTCAATTTCTGCCCTGACCTCGCGCGTGATCCGCGTGGCCTGGCTGTAGGCAGTACCGCCATGGACGACGCGATGGCCGACGATATCAATTTCGTCTAGGGTGTTGAGAACGGGCGCGTCTCCGGTCACCAACGTGCTGAGTAGATCGCCCAGGGCTTGGGCGCGATCGCTGGTTTTGAGCGGACACGTCTGTTTCCGGCCGCCGATTTCCACGGTCAATTCCGGGCCAGCGGCATTGCTCCAATCGATCATGCCCTCCCAGAGCGGTTCAGGGGGCGTATCGGGAAGTGGGCTGGATGGGTCAAGATCGTAGAGACAGCTCTTTTGGCTGCTCGACCCGGCATTGAGCACCAAGATTTTCATGGCGTGACCTCGATCGCATTTTTGCAGGGCCGCCCCGCCGCAAAGTCATCCAGGTTGGCGATCGTGGTGGCGCAGATTTGCGTCACGGCGTTGGTCGTGAAAAAGGCTTGATGCCCGGTGATGATCACGTTGGGGAAGGATTGCAGCAGTTGGAAGGTGTCGTCTTGAATGACGGTATCGGAAAGATCCCGGAAGAAGATGTCTTTCTCTTCTTCGTAAACATCAATGCCCAGATAGCCAATTTGCCTTGACTTTAGCCCTTCGACCACGGCAGGGGTATCGATCAGGGGGCCGCGGCTGGTGTTGATCAGCATCACGCCCGGTTTCATCTGGGCGATCGCCGCCCCATCGATCAGGTGATAGTTCTCCGGCGTCAGGGGACAATGGAGCGTGAGAATGTCGGCGCGGCTGAAAAGTTGGTCGAGGGAAACGTATTGCGTATCGCCCATGGCTTCAAATTCGGGATGGGGGTAGGGATCATAGCCGAGAATTTGACAGCCAAAACCGTGAAGAATCTTGGCCGTGATCCGGCCGATCTTACCCGTACCGACGATGCCCGCCACCCGTCCATGGAGGTCAAAACCCATGAGCCCATCGAGGGCAAAGTTGTCATCGCGTACCCGGTTGTAAGCCCGGTAGAGCTTGCGGTTGAGCATCAGCATCAGCGCCACGGTATGCTCGGCCACGGCGTAGGGGGAATAGGCCGTGACCCGAGCCACCTGCATTCCCAGTTCCGCAGCGGCCTGGAGAGCCACATTGTTGTAGCCGGTGCAGCGCAGGGTAACGTAGCGAACGCCTTGGGCGTAAAGGAGTTTGAGCGTTTGAGCGCCCAGGTCATCGTTGACGAAGACGCAGACCGCCTGGCAGCCCTCCGCGAGGGGAACCGTCTTGGCTTCGAGCCCGGTCTCGAAGTAGATCAGCTTATGATGGGCCGCGGTGTTGGCGGCATCCAAAAACTGGCGATCGTAGCGACGGGCGTTAAAAACAGCAACTTTCATAGGGAATGTCCTAAATTATGCCGGCTCGGCTGTAGGGGCTTGGTTGTCGTGCCCCAGCGCAACCTTACAACCCTAGTCCTGCCCATGGATCAATGCGGTTACAGGGCAGCAAAACGCATCCGTGTGAACTTAAGGCTGTATTCATTTCCTGGTGGGAGTTCCAGTGGGCCGACCCA
>JBMYQW010000512.1:0-3071 GCA_049601735.1 Spirulinaceae cyanobacterium | reverse complement strand
GCTTGTCGAACCCTCAGTCTTCGCTTTTTATGGGTATACAAACCAGATTGGGTATGAGATAGAACCATTGTCCTAGAAATAGGTCAAGACTTTGGGAAGCATTTTTTCGATGAGGGACGGTGCCACAAAAGTTTATAAACATGGGCACACCAGAGAAACTGTACTTTTACCCCGGTACTCCTCAGGTTTTCCCCAACATTGCCAATATTTCCACAAATTCAAACCGTTAATCCACAGCACGGTTCGGATATTTCCACAGATCACCCAGTGTTTTTCCACAGTCTGTTCTGAGCATCAAGCGTCCGTCCAACTTTTCCTGCCCGTCCGGGTATCCTGAGCTATACTGAGTTGCGTGCCAGCCCACTGGCGATATGCTTCTTTCGTTATTTTTACTCAGATAACTCACATGGGCCAGCTCACAATTGAACCGCATTAAATTCGCAAAATCTTCATATTTCCTAAGTTCTAGCTACTGAAGTTCGACGCGCACATTGCATACCCTCAGCTCTTGTTAAAATCAAAACAAAGTCTATTTTGATTCGTTCTAAGGGTTAATTCGAAAGATACAGGACAGGAATCATTTTAAATGTCGTCGATTTCCGTACCCTCAATAAAACCATAAAATGCTTTAGGAATGTCTATAATGGCCGCTTATTATGTCCATGCGCCGACTTCTCTATTGCTTTAAATACAGCCTGCTGGACTGAATTTTATTGACAAATTCAGTGTTATTTTTTCTTTGTACCGAGGTCAATATGGCAACTCCAATTAGTATCTTGACAGAAATCCCCGAAGAGCTTCACGGCTCACTCCGAGCTTATTTGGACGGTCATCCAGCGTGGGATCAAGATCAAGTCATCACGGCGGCCTTATCCCTCTTTTTGCTCAATCGCCATATCCTAGAGTTCCCTCCCCAGGACACGTCTCCCCCAGCAGAACACCCAGGCAATCCAGTCTGTGCGCGGGTGTATTTGGAAACATTGTTTCAGACTTAGTTGAGGTGCGTTGGGGTGGATACGTTGGGGCCGGTGGATTAAGTTAAACTATCTTCCGGTTCTGTTGTTGGGGTTGCCCTATGCTAGACACCTTAATTGTTGGTGCAGGTTTGAGCGGTTTGACGATCGCCCACCGTCTCAAGACAACGCATTCAGTCTTACTGACCGAAGCGCGATCGCGGGTGGGGGGCAATATTACCACCCAGTCCGCTGGAGAGTTTTTGTGGGAGGAGGGGCCCACCAGCTTTCAACCCACGTCCACGATGCTCCAGTTTGCCGTCGAGCTGGGTTTACGGGATGAATTGGTCTTTGCCGATCGCCGCCTACCCCGCTATGTCTATTGGCAAAATCGCTTGCTGCCGATTCCGATGACGCCTGGCGCTGCGCTCACTACACAGCTCCTATCGGTAGGGGGGAAACTCCGCGCCGGACTGGGGGCGATGGGCTTTGTTCCATCGCCCATGGCCCGCGCCCTTGAGCCCCCCTATGCCGAAGAAACGGTCTGGCAGTTTGTCTCACGACATTTGGGCAAGGAGGTAGCCGAGCGGTTGATTTCACCTTTCGTTTCCGGGGTCTATGCGGGTGATGTCCATGCCTTGAGCATGGCAGCGGCTTTTCGCAAGGTGTTCCAACTCCAAGCGGCGGGGGGGGGACTCCTTGCGGGGGCAATTTTAAGGCGGCGTCAACGCCCGTCTAACCCCCCTCCAGCGAAAAATCCTGACGTGCCTACCGTCAAACCCGGTGAGTTGGGGTCGTTCCGCCAGGGGCTGAGTACGCTACCCCAGGCGATCGCCGCTGGTTTAGGGGATCAGTTGCGCTTGCAATGGCGGCTCACCGAGTTGACGCAAACGCCCGAACAGACCTACGTGGCCCAGTTTGAAACGCCGGACGGCCCCCAAACGGTGACCGCAAGAACCGTTGCCCTTGCCACCCCCGCTCACGTCAGCAGCACCATTTTGCAAGAGTTAAGTCCCGCAGCGAGTGCGGCATTGGGACATATCTTCTATCCACCCGTGGCCTGTGTCGTCTTGGCCTACCCGAAAACGGCGCTGAAGCGATCGCTCTACGGGTTTGGCAATCTCATTCCTCGGGGCCAGGGGGTGCGCACGTTGGGCACGATTTGGTCATCATCACTCTTTCCGGGGCGCTGCCCGGAGGACTGGTGCTTGCTAACCAGCTTTATTGGCGGGGCGACCGATACCGCCCTAGGCAAGCTAGATGATACGGCGATCGTCCAGGCGGTCCATCAAGACTTGAGCCAGATGTTGGTCGCACCCGAGATTCAGCCCAAGGTGATGGGGGTACGTCTCTGGCGTCAGGCGATTCCCCAATATGAACTGGGCCACGGCGATCGCTTGAGCCAGATCGAGACGGCAGTCCAAGACCACCCTGGCCTCAAGCTCTGTAGTAACTTCACCGATGGCGTCGCCTTGGGCGATTGCATTCGTCGTGGCCAGGAAACGGCGGCGGCGATCGCTGCCCATTTGCAGGCATCATGATGCCCCGCGAAAATTTTTCAGGGAAATGATTGATATCGCTGTGGCAGGCCAGATCTCTGCACTAGATTGTTCTGGTTGAAATCCGCGTAGCGCGGGCGTCTCGCCCGCCTTGGTGAATGATCTGTAGACAGGACTCTAGAGTTGCTTCAATTCCTGATTAGCTCTCTCCAAATCCTGTGGTAGGATGGAAAGCCGTGACACTTTTTGGAGAGGTGGCCGAGTGGTCGAAGGCGCAGCACTGGAAATGCTGTAACGGGGCAACTCGTTCGAGGGTTCGAATCCCTCCCTCTCCGTACCTCATCTTCTGTTCCGGTGAGTCGGCTGAATCACAATTTCGTAAACTGCGCAACTCTATGCCCTGGAGTTGCTTTTAAATGGTTCAGCGTGTAGTATCTATGTAACAAGAAAGTTTCAAGAAGTCACTGTGGAGATTTAAACCAAGACCAGATTTAAACCTGTAGTTTCCAGGATGGTGTAGGGGCAATCCCCCCGTGGTTGCCCCAGACCCTGCTGGGGTAGAAGGGCTCTACCCCTACAGAAAAAACTTCGGGTCTCAACTCAGACGAGGTTTAAGGAG
>JBMYQW010000511.1:0-3071 GCA_049601735.1 Spirulinaceae cyanobacterium | reverse complement strand
CCCGCTACTAGGAGCAGCATTCGCTTTATGTGTTCATACAATCCGGATTTCGTATTAGACGAGGTTTAAACGATCGCCCCCTGGCAGACCCATAGCACGAGGGAGAGTTTGATGAGAATTCAATGGCGTTGCCCCGTCACAATGTACGAAACCCGCTGGCCAATATTCGTGGCGTGATCCGCCATGCGTTCCAGGTGACGAATCACCAGCACCAGGAGTAAAATCGGTTCCACACAGCCCTTGAGATCGCGCATCTGGGCCAGCACCTGATAGAGGTGGTCGTAGGCATCATCCACCACATTGTCCATTTCTTTGAGCTTCGGCCCGGCATCCGGGTCGAGATCGGCGAGGGCCACCAGGCTGGTGGCCAACATCCCCTGGGCTTGATTCGACATTTGGGCAATCTCGGTCATGCTCGGATGCGCCGGGTAGGGCAGGAGCTTGAGGGAGAGTTCGGCGACATCTTGGGCGTAGTCGCCAATCCGCTCCAGGTCGCGCACCAGTTGCATAAAGGCACTCAGCAAACGCAGGTCTTTGGCTACCGGGCGCTGCAAGGTCATCAGGCGAGCACAGTCGAGTTCAATTTGGCGGTAATAAGCATCGATCTGCTGCTCCAGTTGGTTCAAGGCGGCGATCGCCCCCGCATCAGGCACAAACAGGGCTTGATGGGCTAACCGGCAGGACTGCTCCACCAGCGTTCCCATCCGCAATACCTCTTGGGTAAGCTGTTGCAGAGCCCGTTCGAGTTGCGTGGTTGTGGGCGACTTAGACAAATTAGAGACCGGGGTGAGAACCATGATGATACTAAAACTGACGCGAGGGAGACTGAGCAATAAATATTACTAATAATCTCTTAATAACAAACCAACGTTAAGGATCAATGAAATTTGGGTAATTTGACTTGTAACCAGGCGCCTTGGGTTTGGGGATGATTTTGCGCCCTGATTTCACCGCCGTGGGCCTGAATGATTTTTTGGGCAATGGCCAGGCCTAAACCCATCCCGTTTGGCTGGGGGGCATGGCTTGTTTGCCCTGTTGCTTGCTCCGTTATTTGCTCTCTTGTTTGTCCCGTCGTTGACTCCAGTTCATGGGCAGCCGTGATCTGCCGGACTCGGGAGGGATCGCCCCGATAGAGCCGCTCGAAAACATAGTCCAACTCAGTGACCTTGAAACCTGGGCCACAGTCGATGATGTCAACGCAGATATGCGTAGTTTCTTCTGTAGCTTCGACGACAATTTTTGTGCCTTGGGGGCTATGTTTAAGGGCATTATCGATTAGGTTAAACCAGACTTGAATCAGACGACGCGCATCACCATAAATGACTAATTCAGGCGGCGTTTCTTGGTATTGCCAAGCCACATTTTGCTGGGTGGCGAGGGGTTGGAGCGATCGCCAAACCGTTTCGATTTGCGGACGCAAGGGCTGCTGTGCCCGGTTTAAAATCTGCTCAGGCGGGTCATCCCATTGACTAAACGCCAGACAATCGTCCACGAGGCCCATGAGGCGATCGAGTTCTTGCACCATTTGCTGTACCCAGCCCTGCTCGGGGGGCACAAGGCGCAATTCAAGGGTTTCGGCGACCAAGCGAATCGCCGTGAGAGGCGTGCGCAGTTCGTGGGTGAGGTCAGAGAAGGCGCGATCGCGGGCTTCAAGCGCCGCCACGACAGGCTGGCGGTTTTGCACAAAAACCCCCACCGCTTGGTCAGGGAGGGCGATCGTGCTAGAAGCCAAGGCAACTTGGTAGGTCTGGGAGGAGGGATGGGGCTGCTGTTGGGCGGGGGCCAGCTCCGTTAACCGATAGACCCAGTCTTGCTGTTGGGCCTGTTGGGAGCGGCGAGTGACTTCGATGAGCTGATCCAGTTCGTAGGAGCGCACGACTTCGAGCAATAGACGTGACTGCCCGACTTGCCAGCGATCGATGCGCAACAGATCCCGGGCAGCAGGGTTACACCAGAGCAGGGTATTGTTTTGATCCACCTGGAGATAGCCTAGGGGGGCTTGCTCTAGCAATGACTGCCAAAAAGCCTGTTGTGACTCGATCGCTTGCTGCTTACTGGCGAGTTCTTCAAGGCCGCGGCGGAGCCGATACATCGGTTCGAGGGCCGATGCTGTGCCAAACCCTCCTGGCAACAGATGAGTGAGCTGTTGAATCTGGCGGCGCAACTGATACTGTTGCCAAACCAAGCCGAGCAAGCCCAGCACCAGCGCCCCGATCACAAACCAGAGTCTATTCATTTCGACTCCCATGGGTTTAAAGATCCACCCTCATCAAAGCATAAGTCTTTGGCGATCGCGGGGGTTTAGGGAAGACGCAAGGTTCTGAATGATGCACCGGAACGGGCGCTTGTGGGGACAATCTACCTATGATTGCCCCCAACCCTGCCGGAGCAGTGTCAGCAGGGGCGCACGACCTCGCCCAATTCCCACCTTCAGTCTTGTAACAATCTCGTTGCAACCGCAGTCGTTCTGGAGTTGCGGCAAAGTCAGACGCTACACTGTCCCTAGCCTGTATTATTTCAAGACGCTTGCCAAAAATCTCTGGCAAAAGACTCTCAGCATTTATAAGGAATAATCCGGCTAGATTTCACAGATGGGCTCGTCAATAACAAACGGAATGGAACCGATCGCCACCCCAGTTACCGTCAACGACCAAGGGCTACTCACCGCTCAAGTCACGGGCATTGCGCCGGGGGAGTATAACGCCTCGATCGCGCTGACCCCCAAGGAAACGTCGCCGCCGCCTGTTCCCCCGCCCACGACCCCGCAATTCAAAGACACGGCCGGGCATTGGGCCGAGCCCTTCATTAATGGCTTGGCCCAAACCGGGCTGATTCAAGGCTTTCCCGATCGCACCTTCCGCCCCGACAAACCCTTCAACCGCGCTCAGTTTGCCAGTCTGCTGACGGCCGCCTTTGACCTGCCCCTAGTCCGAGAGGCGATCACCTTTATTGATGTTTACCCGAAATATTGGGCCGCCGAGCGGATTACCCAGGCGTATCGGATGGGCATTCTGTCGGGCTACCCCAACCGGGCCTTTCGACCCAATCTCAATGTTTCCAAGATTCAGGTG
>JBMYQW010000510.1:0-3073 GCA_049601735.1 Spirulinaceae cyanobacterium | reverse complement strand
CTAAACTCCGGACGCTAGTGGGTGCGCCGCCGATTCGGCGGGACTTGATTAAGCGATATCACTACCTTGTGCCCAACTCACTCGTCGTCTCACGGGGCTGCCCGCACCATTGCGACTTTTGCTATAAAGACGCCTTCTACCAGGGTGGCAAGTCGTTCTATACCCAACCCGTGGACGCGGCGCTGGCTGAGATGGAGCGCCTACCGGGCAAGCATTTGTATTTTCTCGATGATCACCTCTTTGGCCATGCAGCCTTTGCTGCCGAGCTGTTTGCGGGGATGAAGGGGATGGGCCGAGTTTGGCAGGCGGCGGCGACGGTGCAGTCGATCCTCAAGCCGGGTCTCTTGGAAAAAGCTGTGGATGTAGGATTGCGCAGCCTGTTTGTGGGCTTTGAGACGCTCGATCCGCAGAATTTGCGATCGCAGCACAAATACCATAACCTGAACCGGGACTATAACCGGGCGATTCAACGGCTACGCGACCAGGGCGTGATGGTCAACGCCAGCTTTGTCTATGGCATGGATAGCGATGATGAAACGGTGTTCGATCGCACGGTAGCCTGGGCAATTAACCAAGGTGTTGAAACCGCCACGTTCCACATCCTGACGCCCTACCCAGGGACGAACCTCTACCGCGATATGGCCGCCGCTAACCGAATCACCCACGACAACTGGGATCTGTACGACACCCGTCACGCGGTCTACCAACCCGCTCAAATGAGCGTGACAACCCTGGAGCGGGGCTATTGGCAATCCTATCAAGACTTCTACCGCTGGAGCGCCATCTGGCAAGCCGCTCAAACCAAAGACCATTGGCGCGGTCAACTGCGCCACCTGGCCTACACCGGCGCTTGGAAAAAGGCCGAGCCGATTTGGGATGCCCTAATCCGGCTCAAGGGAGTGAACCGGATTTTGCCCCTCTTGGAACAGACGCTCAATCGGTTTGAGTCGGGGCAGCAGCCCCCTAATAAAACACCTAATAAAACAAAATCCGCCGCACCACAAACGCCACCACTGCTACGGCACAGGTCATCGCCAATTGGGCGGGCAAATGTTGAATCGAATTCTTGAAAATGCCCTGCCCGAGTGTGATCATTCCCTCATCCACCGGACTCGCCAGATAGAGCGCCACCTGGTAGACGATTCCGGAGAAATGGATTGTGGTGAAACCCGCCAGGCAACTGGCCATCAGCGCCTCCAACGTCGGCACATAGCGGAATGCCAGCCGCGCACAGAGCCAGGCCCCCGGCACAAAGCCCACCAGATAACCAAAGGTCGGCTCTTGGAGATAATCAATGCCACCACCGTGGGTGAAAATTGCCAGACCGGCCAGACCCAAGGCCAGGTAGACCAGTTGAGATCCCGCCGCCGCCCAGGGGCCGCCTAAGCACCCGATCAATAGCACGCCCCCCACTTGGTAGGTCACGCCCAAGGGCTGAAACTGCAAGCCATGCTCGGGCCAGAGCCAGGGCATTGTGGTGGCCGCCGCCTCCATGAGCGTACCGCCGATCGTCAACACCAGGCCAATCCCCGCCCAGAGCAACTGTTGCACGGGCGTCAGCGGGAAGACTGCCCGCCGTCGAGCAGAGGGCGGCGCGGCGGGCCGCTTTTTGACCGGTTTGGCTAACTTATTGGTTTGAATATTCACCAGGAATCGGGGCTTCTCCCCCCTCAAGACCCAAGGTATTGAGCATTGCCTGATCCGCTTCCGGCGGTTGACCCAGGGTAGTCAGGTAATGACCGATCAGCATGGCGTTGATCCCGGCTTTAAAGCCCAGGTGTTGCAGCTCACCCATGACGGCTTCCCGGCCGCCCGCGTAACGCAGGATTTGTTCAGGAAGCAGGAGCCGGAAGAGGGCGATCGCCTTCAAGGCTTCATAGGGGTCGAGTCGTGCTGAATCCCCCAAGGGTGTTCCTTCGCGCGGATTGAGCAGATTGAGCGGCACAGATTCCACGTCCAGTTCTCGCAGGGCCAGGGCCAGATCGACCCGATCTTCCCAGGATTCCCCCAAACCAAAGATGCCGCCAGAGCAGGCTTGAATGCCCGCCGCCTTGAGGTTACGGATCGTCTCGACGCGATCGCGCCAGGTATGGGTGGTGACAATCTCCGGAAAATGATTTTCCGAGGTTTCCAGATTATGGTTGTAGCGGGTTACGCCGGCTTCGCGCAGTTCAGCGGCCTGTTCCGGCGTCACTTCACCCAGAGCACAGCAGGGCTTGATGTTCGTCTCGGCAATGATTTGCCGCACCGTGGCTAGAACTTGCTCAAACTCACTCTTCGCGTGGGAGTTATGGTGCTGATATTTCGGCCCTCGTCCCTGACTGACGAGGCAAAACCGCTTCGCTCCCGCAAGTTCAGCAGACTTCGCCTGAGCCAGGATCTCCTCCGAAGACTTGAGACCATAAACTGGAGAATTTTCACCGGGATGATGGGCGGATTGGGAGCAGAAGCCACAGTTTTCTGAGCAGTTGCCGGACTTGACATTGACAATGCTACAAAGATCAACGGTATTGCCACAACAGGCTTGGCGCACTTGCTCGGCGGCTGCGCAAAGCTGCAAAATATCAGCTTCGCCTTCAATCGTCGTGAGGCGCATCGCCTCGGCCTTGGTGAGGCGATCGCCCGCGAGAATCTTGGTCAAAAAGCGATCGAGGGTTGTTTCGAGTTCGGCTCCGGTGAGGCGTAGCGTACGCTCAGGAGCTCTGGCAACGGTTTGAACCACAGTTCTTAGTCTTCCCTGTCAAATAGGGGGATTTTACCATTCTCCCCCTCGTACATTCGGACTAGACGGCAGAATCTTCACCGAATGAAACCTAGACAGCGGAGAATTGCGAGATTTACAATAAGAGTTTATCTCTAGGCGAGATGCTCAACTGAATCTCAAGCCTAATCCAAGCTAACGAGTCTGTACTGTTCGGAATCGTAGGAGATTCCTCCCAGATTTGCCCTAGACCTTGTAGGGGAGGGTTTCAAACCACTGGCGTGAACTTAAGCATGAAACCCTTGATTCACAAAGCATCCGTGGCGGCCCACACCCGACCCACCCCGGTCATCGCTACGCGAGACCGCCCCT
>JBMYQW010000509.1:0-3081 GCA_049601735.1 Spirulinaceae cyanobacterium | reverse complement strand
CTACATACAAGCGGGAGGTGTCGGGGGGCTGGCCCCCTGACAACCGGGTTTGACAACGAGATGGCTGACGCTTTGAGGGATGCGATGACGAGCGTGGTTTATTGTGAAGAAAGCAGTTGGAGGAGAAAACCATGGCAACCAATCGACGAGTATCCAAAGTTTCGTCGCTCATCAAGCGCGAGGTGAGTTTGCTCCTCTGTAATGGCATCAAGGATGAACGTGTCGGCGCAGGCATCGTCAGTGTTACCGATGTAGATGTTTCGGGCGACCTGCAACACGCCAAAATTTTTGTGAGTATTTACGGGACAGAGGAGGTACGTGAGCGGGCGATGGCAGGTCTCCAGTCCTCGGCAGGCTTTGTCCGCCATGAACTCGGGCAGCGCATTCGTCTCCGGCGCACCCCTGAAATTTTGTTCTTTGAAGATCGCTCCCTCGAACGGGGGGAACGGATGGTGCATTTGCTCAACCAACTGGAGTCCCAGCGGCGGGAGCTGCCCCTTGAGGCGAAAACGGAAGCGGGAGATGCCGTCTGACCATGGTGCCCTCTCCGAAAAAGCTGCCGTCAACCTTGCCGTCTTGGACGCTGCGCCAGCAAATTGCCCAGATGATTGTAGTGCGCACCTCCGGGCATTACTTTGAGGGCCAAATTCGTTATCCCCAATGGGAAGCTAATGCCGCACAGCTCCAGCATTGGCTTGGGGATCTGAATGTGGGCGGCGTGATTTTGCTGGGGGGTACGGCAGCGGAGGTACGGCTGCGCACCGCCCAGTTACAGGCATGGGCGCAGACGCCGCTGTTGATTGCCGCTGACATTGAAGAAGGCGTGGGGCAACGGTTTGAAGGGGCGACTTGGTTTCCGCCGCCCCTGGCCTTGGCGGCGATCGCCGACCGAGAACAAGCAACCCATCTAGCCCGCCAGATGGGGCAGGTAACGGCGCAGGAAGCCGCCGCTTTGGGGATCAACTGGATACTTGCTCCGGTGGTGGATGTAAACAACAACCCCAGCAACCCCGTCATTAATGTGCGGGCCTTTGGTGAAACGCCGGAGCAGGTGAGCCAACTGGCCACCGCCTTTATTCAAGGTGCCCAAGTGCTCCCGGTGCTCACCACCGCCAAGCATTTCCCCGGCCATGGCGATACGGCTACCGACTCCCATCTGAGCCTGCCCGTGATGCACCACAGCCCGGAGCGGCTGGCGCAGGTGGAGTTGCCCCCCTTCCAGGCGGCGATCGCCGCGGGGGTAGATACGGTCATGTCGGCCCATATCCGCTTGCCCGCTTGGGATGAGTCCGCTCCGGCCACGCTCTCGCATCGGGCCTTGGGCCAATGTCTGCGCCAGGATTTGGGTTTTGCAGGGCTGATTGTCACCGATGCCCTGGTCATGGCGGGCGTGGCGAACTGGGGCACACCGGCTGAGGTGGCGGTGGCCGCCGTTGCGGCGGGGGCCGATATTCTCCTCATGCCAGCCGATCCGGGGGCGGCGATCGAAGCCGTGGCCCAAGCCGTCGAGCAAGGTCGTCTCTCGGCTGCACAGATTAGCGATTCTGTTGAACGCATTTACGCCGCTAAACAAAAGATTAATAATCTTCATGCTTCCCCGCCGCTGGATGCTTTGGCAATGGTTAGTACGCCTGCTGCCCAACAAGTCGTCCGGGAGAGCTTACACGCCTCCAATCGGTTGCCGTCAACGACGCTGGCAGTACAGCCGAGGATGCAAGCACGGAATATCGTGGTTGTGCCCGATGTCTGGCGTTGTGAGGGCTTGGGGCATCATACACCCGCGATCGCTCGTCCCGCCGCCCTGGGATATTCGTTGCAACTCCTGAGTTATGAGCAGTTTCAAGCCATCGCCCTGCCCCCGGGGGCGCACTTGCTACAACTCTTCATTCGAGGAAATCCATTTCGGGGGCAAGCGAGTCTGGGTGACATTGTGCAACAACAAGTTAAAGAACTCTTAAAACAGGAGGTTTTGGGGGCCATTGTCCTCTACGGTAGCCCTTATGGACACGATTGGCTCCAGCAATATTGCCCCCCTGGATTGCCTTGGTGCTTTAGCTATGGCCAGATGCCAGCGGCTCAAGTCATTGTTATGGATGCCCTCCTGCCAGCTCAGTTACCGGACGCACCCTCTTCCGACGCCGGATTCATATAACCTTCTTTAATCATCATTCCGACGTCGCGCCTGCCGAATTCGCTGTTGCCCCGCTTTCGGTTCAGCAATGAACGCTTGAAACCCCAAACCCTTACCCCATAGGGTTTGATAAGACATTAATCTCTCGAAAAAATAAAATTGAACTTGGTGTACTAGCTTTCGTCCTACTTCACCCCAAGATCCGAACCATCCAATCCTAATGAACGGGAGTGAGGCGTAGCGATCCCCCCATTCACCCTGTTGTTGACTAAAAGTAGTAAATCCTGTCCAAAGCCTCTGACGCAGAATACCATAAGCCTGCCAATCTGCTGGATTTGATCTTCTTATCAGTGTTAATCGAATGAACTGTAGCTCTCTATACTGAATGGTAAGCCGAGACCGTATCCGACGATCGCCCCCTGGGTGAATTTTAAAACAGCATCAGCATTTCAACCCCTATCCAATCCACGAAATAGAGTCTAAATCATGAGTGTTAATACCTTGCCTGCCCCAACCCCTTCCGCATCTATCCCCATGCTGAATGCCCTAGTCTATTCGATCGATACGCTCCGAAATGAGGCTCGTCAACTGGTTGAACAGGGAATTATCAGTCGTCAGCAGCCCCTTTATGTTCTGTGCCAATATATTCCGGCGCGAGAATGGGTCTATGTGGAAGCAGAACTGGAGAAATGTGACTATTTGCTGCGCGATCGCGTCGCTGACCTGATTGCCCATGAAGACTGGTCGAGTGATTAATATTCACTTCACTGCTCACCTTGGCGATGCTCTCCACCTGAGCCTTATGTCGCTTCTAAATATTGGCTGAGGTCTTCGCGCAAGCGCGTCAATTCCGTCTCTCCACTGAGACGGATTTTGTCGTCTCGAACCGTAATCAATACTTTTGCAGTAAAGGGACTAGCCGAAATATTCGGATTACAAAAGGCTTCAAA
>JBMYQW010000508.1:0-3084 GCA_049601735.1 Spirulinaceae cyanobacterium | reverse complement strand
AGGGCATCCCCGATTTCATTGCGGGTTCCCACACAGCTCCCCCGCTCCAACATCAAATATTGCAAGATGCCCAGCCCGCAGCAGGCGATCGCCAGTAACAGATGAAACCGCCCCAGCCACAGTAGTTGGCGTTTATTACGAATAAAATGAAACCCACAGAAAATCAAGGGCACATAGCCGAGCAACACCTTGATGCCTAACACCCCTTGGGCCAGAGGAATGCCGTCCTTGCACATCATGCCCTGCCCCTCGTTGGGCAAGTTATCACACAGGGGCAACACAAATTGCATCGCGCCGTTGACCACCAAGAGGGTTAAGCCCGCCGAGAGCGCCAGGATCGCTACGGTGACGGTCAGTTGATCTGTGACCCAGAGCGGTTGCTTTTGCTTGCGGCGCTTCGACTCTAGAAACAGGGCGATCAGGGCGGGGATAAAAAAGGCATCTTTGGCCAAGTTAAAAATGGCATTGCCCCCCACCAGTTGATACATGACCGTGCCGCTAAAGGGCATATAGGCCAGAAACATCCACAGGGCGGTGCGGGGATATTGAAACGACCAATACATTACCGGGAGCCCCGCCCCGATCGCCAAACCAATCTTGGGGTCAACAGCGACCAGGGGCAGGCCGAAGACGATGCCCAGCGCCAGACAGACCGCCGCAACGTTGAGCCGTTTTTTCTGGGCTTCCTTGGCCTGGCGCTTCAAGAGAGCCTGCTCTTTGGCGCTCAGAGGGGGGGCGGTGACGGAAGACGCGGTTTGCCGTTTTTTAGCCATTAGGGGCTACACCATTGAGATTCCAAGCGGATGTGGGATGAGGTGAATTGGATGATGCGTCTTAATGACCATCTAAGGAAGTAAGGAGCGAAAACTGCGCGACGAGACCCCTGCTGCTCATTATGGCACGGGACTGGGGGGGGCTTGGGGGGGTGAGGTGGGGACGGGGGCTGGGGTGACGGGTGGGGGTGGCGGTGCGGGTTGGGGATATTGAGCGCGGGTGTAGCGCAGGCGCTGCAAGAGGAGATCAGTCCGCTCAGTCTGCCAATAGACCAGGGGGGACTGGGCCAGTTTGTAGGTGAGGTTGAGGGCTCGCTGCCAGTCTTGAGCGGCGATCGCTCGCTCAAACTCCGCTTCGAGTTGTTCGGCTTGTTGCCATTGGCCCTGCCAGGTGGTCAGGGTATTGCGAGTTGTTTCGGCCAGGGGGCTGTTGGGGGGAATCCGCCGGGCAATGCGTTGGGCTTGGTCGAAATCCCCCTGGTCGAGGGCGGTTTGGGCGCGATCGAACGCCCATTGAGACCAGACTTGCAACCGCTCCTGCTGTTCAGAATACAGGGGATGCGTGGGTGCCCATTGACTCACCTCCTCCAGAATGGCAAACCCGGCCGAGAGGTCGCCAGCAGTGGCCGCCGCCTCCTGGCAATAGAGCCATTCACTGGTGGAGCGCATGGGGAATTCCTGGTGGCAGGCGCGCTCCGGCATCCGTTGGGCCAGCCAAATGCCGGCAATGGTGAAGCCACCCAGCACACAGATGGCAACAATCAGCCAAAAGAGCAGGAAGCGCCAGCCGCGATCGCGCTGGCGCATTTGTTCCCGGAGCGAGACTGCGACGGGTAAGTCCGCAATCAGGGTCGTGAAGCGAATCAGTTGCACGGGGCCCTGGCGTTCCTGGTAAACCAGGGTCTGCTGTAAAGTATCCGTCGGTTCGTCCGGGAGCGGCGAAGGGTCCCAGGGATTGTTGAGAGTCTGGCCCGGGGCGAGGGCGGGTGTCGATCGGGTGATTAAGATCCGCTGCTCCTTGCCCATTGCCCCTTACCCTGATGATCCTGATCTGAATTGTTCTGCTAAGGGATCTTAAAATAATGTCCCCATCAATCCGGTTATTTCCTTTGGAGACGCTACGCGTAGGCGGAGCCAGCCGTTAGGCTTACGACTCCGCTCAACCTACTAACCCCGAGCGTTGAGCGGAGTCGTTGGCTTGGCCTCCCGGCAGGGATAACGCGTCCAAGGTATTTTATTACTCTGCAAGTCCCTAATGCCTGCTTGATTGTGACGAATAGGGTTCATGAGGACAGCGCATCCCCGACGCCTCAGTTTGTTCGAATCCAAAAAGCTGTCCTACTCCAAAAAGGTTGATTTGTCGCCTTTGGGGTCACGAATTTTAGGACTCTTACGCGAGCTAGAACTCTCTCCTGACGGAGAAGACAGAGTCCGCCGCTTGACTACCTTGCCGAGGGCTTTGGGATCGATCGCACCCAAGTGAACCCGAATCTTCGGCCCCGACTCCCCCAGACGGATAATCATGCCATTATCGAGCGATGTCGTTTTCTCAATCAACTCGCCATCCAGATAGGTTCCATTCGTCCCCAAGCTAACCAAATGCCAGTCCTCGCCATCCTGGCGCAGTTCGGCATGACGACGAGAAACCACCGCACTGTAGAGCACCACATCATTGTGATTGCCCCGCCCGAGGCGGACAACCGAGTCTGTGTCGAAGACCCAGCTTTGGACCGGTGTCGATTGACTAGGATGCAAAAGCGTGAGAACAATCACCGTGAGCGAGGGAAACCTTAACGAAATGGAGCAATGGAGTAAGCCGCTTACTGTTGTTTAGACTAACATTGAAGCCTGAGATCAGGAGAATAACTCCCCTGAAAAAGATCAATATCTGTTCATCCCGCGCCCGAAGCCGCTTGAGGCGGAGCGGACGACCCTGCATTGGCGTTGCCCATATTCATCGAGCGACCCAACCGCCGCAGGCTCTCGCCGGGGCTTGTCTTGGCCAGGGGCAGACAAAAGCGAAAGGTACTGCCTTGATCGAGTACACTCTCCACTTCGATCTGGCCATTTTGCCGTTCGACGAGATGGCGACTGATCGCCAAGCCAATACCCGAGCCCCCCGAATGGCGCGATCGCGAGCGATCGGCCCGCCAGAACCGCTCAAAGACATAGGGTAAATCGTCGGGGGCAATGCCAACGCCCGTGTCGCTGACCGCCAGCCAAACCTCCTGTTGGCCCCGCCAGGCCTTGAGGGTGATGCTGCCGCTGTCCGTGTAATACAGGGCATTGCCAATGAGATTGACCAGGATCT
>JBMYQW010000507.1:0-3141 GCA_049601735.1 Spirulinaceae cyanobacterium | reverse complement strand
ATTCGCTTGGCGAGTTCTGGGCCACAAATTCAGATTCGCGTTGAAGAAGGCGCGACCGGGACAGGCGCTCCGGGCCAGTCCAAGCGGCCGCTGCCACCGCTAGGTGAAGATAAATCCAAAGATACTTTGATCACTTAAGGGGAGCCCCCAAAATAATCATCCCTGGTAGACGAGACGCGGAGATCCCTTCGAGAGGCTTCGCTAGCGACTCCGCTCTTAGCCGTCTGCACTATTCCATAGGGGAGAGGAATGGGTGTCTGTACTGAGTTCCAATGCATCGGCCCCAGACCTTTGGTACAATGGCAGCCTTCTGGCGTTTTAATTCAAGCAGATTTTAGGAGTAGTGGATGACTGGTCTGAACTATTTGGCTGAGGTTGACCCAGCGATCGCGGTTTTGGTGGAGCAAGAGAGAGCACGCCAGCAGACCCATCTGGAGCTGATTGCCAGTGAGAACTTCACCTCCGCTGCGGTGATGGCGGCCCAAGGCTCGGTGCTCACGAATAAGTATGCCGAGGGCCTGCCCCGCAAACGCTATTACGGGGGGTGTGAGTTTGTTGATCAAGTCGAGCAACTGGCGATCGATCGCGCCCAGGAACTCTTTGGCGCGGTAATGGCGAATGTCCAACCCCATTCCGGTGCTCAAGCCAACTTTGCCGTCTTTCTCACCCTCCTCGAACCGGGTGACACCATCCTGGGCATGGACTTGTCCCACGGGGGACACCTGACCCATGGCTCACCCGTAAATGTGTCCGGAAAATGGTTCGAGGTGGCGCAGTACGGTGTGGCCCAGGAGACCGAACGCCTCGACTACGACCAGATTCGTCAGGTGGCCCAAGCAACCCGCCCCAAATTAATCATCTGCGGCTATTCCGCCTATCCTCGCGTGATTGACTTCGCTCAGTTTCGTCAGATTGCCGATGAAGTGGGCGCTTATTTACTGGCAGATATTGCCCATATCGCAGGCTTGGTTGTCACCGGGCATCACCCCAACCCTGTGCCTTACTGTGATGTCGTCACCACCACGACCCACAAAACTCTCCGGGGACCACGGGGCGGTCTGATTCTCTGTCGGGACGCTGAACTGGGTAAAAAGCTCAATAAGTCTGTCTTTCCCGGCACGCAAGGCGGGCCCCTTGAACACGTGATCGCCGCGAAGGCTGTGGCGTTCGGGGAGGCGCTCAAGCCGGAGTTTAAAGCCTATTCGGGTCAGGTAATTGCCAATGCCAAAGCCTTAGCTGAGGGCTTGCAATCGCGAGGGTTTAAGCTGGTCTCCGACGGCACGGATAATCACCTGATTCTGGTAGATCTGCGTTCGATTGGCATGACAGGCAAGGTTGCTGATCGCCTGGTCAGCGGCGTCAACATTACCGCCAATAAAAACACTGTGCCCTTTGACCCGGAGTCTCCCTTTGTCACCAGTGGTTTACGCCTCGGTTCACCCGCGATGACGACTCGGGGCATGGGCCCAGCCGAATTCACCGAAATTGCCAATATCCTGGCCGATCGCCTGCTGAATCCTGAGGATGAATCGGTGGCCAGTGATTGCCGACGACGGGTGGCGGCGCTGTGCGATCGCTTCCCGCTCTATCCCCATCTGAGCCCAACCCCTGCGGCGGCGACGGTGTAAAGCCGGAGTCATTGAAGGATGACAGACGCTAGCCAACCTGGACTCTACAGTGAGCCTGGGGTCTAACCTAGCAAGGGGGCCAGCTTTGGTGTAGATTTGACCTCAATCTCTCCACGGCCTGCTAGTGTGATGCTTCTTTATCCTCTGATCGCCTTTCTCGTCTCCACAACGATCGTGCTCTGGTCAACGCCCGTGGTCAAAACCATTGGTCTTAAGAGTGGCCATGTGGATCACCCCAACGAGCGTAAAGTTCACCGTCAACCGATTGTCCGGTTGGGCGGGGTTTCCATTTTTGTCAGCACCCTGGCCGCCCTGTTGATTGTTTGGCTCATGGGGGGGTTTGCGGATCTCAGTCCGGAGGTTGAGCGCGGCGTGGTCGGTGTTGCAGTGGGCAGTTCCAGCTTTTTTTTGATTGGCTTGGCGGATGATCTCTTTAGTCTAAGTGCGGTCTCGCGGCTCATTATGCAGTTTATCGTGGCGATCGCCGTATGGAGTTTGGGGGTAAGAATTGAGTTTCTGTCCATTCCCTTTGATGGTCTGTGGGATATTGGCTGGTTGAGCCTGCCGATTACCGTGCTCTGGTTTGTGGGCATGGTGAATGCGATTAACTGGATTGATGGTCTCGATGGTCTAGCCGCTGGCGTTTCCGGGATTGCAGCGGTGGTCATGCTGATCGTCACCCTGTTTATGGGACAGTCGGGGGCGGCATTGTTTGCGGCGGCCCTCGCGGGTGGGGCGCTGGGCTTTTTGCGCTACAACTTCAACCCGGCTCAGATCTTTATGGGGGATGGGGGTTCGTATTTTATGGGGTTTACCCTTGCGGGGATCGGCGTGATCGGCTTGGTCAAAACCACGGCGGTGACGGCGGTGGTTCTCCCCTACCTCATTTTGGCTGTGCCGATTCTGGATATGTCAGCAGTGATCCTCTCCCGCCTCTGTCAAGGGAAGTCTCCCTTCTTGGCCGATAAACGTCATCTCCACCACCGTCTATTAGAGGCAGGCATTTCTCAACGGTTGACGGTGCTCTTTATGTATGCCCTCACGCTCTGGGTGGGCACGCTCGCCCTAGCGATTTCTAATCTGCCCCATGGCTGGGGCTATGCCATTGGGTCCACCATGCTGCTCTCCTACGTGAGCTGGCAAGTTTGGCGCAATAGTCGTAAGGTTCGGGGTTAAACCCAGACCCCCTTGATATTGTAGGTTGGGTTAGCGACAGCGTAACCCAACACAACCCTCTGTAGCGACCCTCTGTAGCGACCCTCTGTAGCGGCTAGGTCTTGTGATTTCTCTCAACTCACCTACAGTCCAGGTTGCAAACTAGACACAGTTTAAAGACCAACAACAACAGGCATGATATTGAGTGCAAAAATGACATGAGTGCAGAGATTATCTGTGTCGGGACAGAATTACTGCTCGGCGAAATTTTAAATGGCAATGCCCGGTTTTTGGCCGCAGAACTGGCTCGTTTGGGGATTCCCCATTATTTTCAGACGGTCGTTGGCGATAATGTGGC
>JBMYQW010000506.1:0-3164 GCA_049601735.1 Spirulinaceae cyanobacterium | reverse complement strand
TCATGGAGCAGAGCGCGGGCAATTTGCAGCCGTCGCTTCATACCCCCAGACAGGGTTTTGACGCGATCGCCCCGCCGTTCACTCAAGCCCACATAGCCCAGCCAGCGATCGATGCGGCGCTGGCGCTCGGGGTTGGGAATATGGTGCAGCCGTCCATGAAATTCCAAGTTCTCCCACACCGTTAGATCCACATCGACACTGACCTGTTGCAGCACCACACCGATCGATTGTTTCACCTGGGCAGCTTGGCGACGCACATCATAGCCCGCAACCCGGATTTCGCCGCGTGTGGGTCGCGTCAGCGTAATCAGCATCCGGATCGTGGTGGACTTGCCCGCCCCGTTGGGGCCGAGCAACCCAAACATTTCGCCTTGGGGAATCTCGAAGGACAGATCATTGACCACGGGGGTCTGGGCGTAGACTTTCTGGACATTGTGAACGGCAACAGCGTGGGCAGCAGCGGTCATGGCGTTAGGGAATGACGTTAGGACGTTAAAGACAGGACAAGCGGGCGCTGCTGATTACCCTACCGTTTCCTGGGCAGGGAAGTGAAGTTATCCAGATGGGGAGCAGACCGTTCCATCTATAACCTCCTAACCTCCTGGAGGTGGCGCTGACAGATGGCAGAATGGTGAGCGCAATAACCGGATATTACCCACCATGACAACTGGGCGGCTAACAAACAAGCTAAAGGTGCGGTAATGTTGTCGTTTCTGGCGTTAACACTCGGGAGAAAAGGTGTTTAAGTCCTCGACAGTTGGAGGTAGTTTTTGGGCAAAGGATGGGGTCATGGGGTATTTGGTGTTTCCGGTAGAGATTGGCGCTTTTGCCAGATTTCGTAGAGCTTCAGACCAACCTCGATCGGAATTCCCGCCAACGGGAAAAAGATCTTGATTGTTTCAACACCTCCAGCAAAGGCAACATTGAGCCAGTCGAGAACCGCTTGATGTCGGCTAGGGTCTTGAGCTTGCCAGGTGTCGAGTTCGGCATCCAGGACTTCGGGAATGGTCGTTGGGTTGGTGCTAGGATGCTGCTGTTGCAGGTCTTGGAGCAGTTGCTTGATCTCGCTGAGAGCTCGGGCGGTTTCGGGGGATGGGGCGGCGTTGTAGACTTGATTGCCTTTAACGGTATCGGCGAGATTACCAATTTGGGCTCCACGTAGGTCGTATTTAGGGGCTTCAGACATCATTCTTCAGTTACTTGTTGGTCACCTTTCACAATATCGGCTAGATTCCCAATCGTGGAATGGCGCAGATCGTATTTAGGAGCTGTAGCGGCAGGTGCTTCTGGTTGAGCTTCAATGATCATTTGAATGTAACAGGTGATTTTTGCAAACAACGCTTCATCGGCTACGTTTTCTAGGGCGGTTAGCAAGTAGGGCACTGCATCTTCATGCCCTAGTTTGGCTAGGGTTTCCGCTGCTTTGAGTTTGTTGCGCAGGCTCTGCTCCTGCAACAGTCTTTTACCCATAGCCTCGATGATCTGGCGGCGGATAGCTGGATTTTGGATCATCCACGAGCCCCAATTTCTCCAATTGCCTCAACGATCCTGAAGCGCACGTCTTCGTCGGGGTCAGAAATATAGTTCAGTAACCGAAGTAATGTTTCTTCTGTACCAATTTGCCCAAGAGCATAGGCGGCTCTGGATCGAACAAGGGGATCAGCGTCGCCTAAGACATTTTCTAGGTAATTAATAGCCTGCTCATCGCCGATTTTACCTAATGCTTCTGCTGTTACAGCGCGAACAGTGGGATCAGCATCGGCGAGGGCAAAAGACAGTTGAGGGATAATTTCCGGGTTGCGTAGGTTGCCGAGAGCTTGGGCAACTTGGATGCGTACCTCGCGGTTTGGATCATTGAGCAGGTGCAATAAGTCATGGGCTGATGCGGCGATTCCTAGTTTGCCGAGGGTTTCAGCGGCTTTGGCCCGAATCATAGGTTTGGCATCGTTTAGGGCGGGGGTAAACCTGCCCAGGATCATTTGTTGATTTTCAGGGCTTTGGATCATATTGCGGCTCCTGGGGGGTGTGGGTTTGTTGGTTGCCGTGGACGGTGTTGGCAAGATTGCCGATCTGTGCTCCGCGTAGATCATATTGATCGTATTGTACGATTTGGGGCGCTGGGGGTTGGTCTGCGGGGAGGGGGAGTTGGCTGATTTCGTAGTTGTAGAATCTATATCTAGACTGTATGGTTTCTATTATTTCAAACATATCTCTGATAAATCGCCAATTCTCCCAAGATCTCTCAAGGAGGGACTCAATGAATCCATGCGACGTTATTTCAAGTAAGGCATCATTATTTGCCAACTCTAGAAACTTACCTGGTGGAGAAAGTATTGCAAGGAATAATAGTGGTGAGGATACAGAAAAGGCGATTGACTTTTCGAAATCTATTTCTATTAGCCTAATGAGCGTTGCAAAAATATTTTTTTGATGTCTATTTTTGTTCTCTATGTACTCAAATGCACTCTTATAAAAATCATTCATACTTTCTGGATTCAAACCATCTCTAAAAAGTTCGAATTCTTCAAGATGCTCCTTCGAATATGTGCTCTTCCACGCTTGGAGAATAAGTACAAGGATTGTAATGATAGAGTAGTAGCTACAGATATCCCAAGCCTGCTCGATTATATCAGCCAAGAATGTATTGCCTCCTAGCTGAAAATCAAAGAGTTTATCTCGATAAGACATCTTTTCCTGTCTTGATTTTTGAGCTTCTAATATCCCACCAATAGTTGTTGTTTTACTGGGATCTGGAAACTCCAATATTTTCACATATCCCTCAGAAACCAAGATATCTCTTGCTTCCTGAGGCAAATTATTGGGATCAACTTCTAATAATCCCATGGCGGCAGTATGATGGTATGGATTTTCAGGAGAAGTCAAGATCTCGATAAGCTCTGTATGTCCATTAGCATAATTTACTCTTCCCTTAAACCAAAATCTGCAAGGAATAGATTCTATTGACTGCTCTACGCTAGCAACTACTTGAGGTAAAAACTCCGACTTAACTGCATTGATTAACTTGATGGCTAAATTCATATGAACTTCCATTGACAATCGAATAATACGTTCACATGATTTATTGGATTTTGTGAGCGAAACCATCATTAATATAGACTCTGTCCAATCCAAATGATTGAGGTAAATCTGTTTCAGTTGAGCAT
>JBMYQW010000505.1:0-3177 GCA_049601735.1 Spirulinaceae cyanobacterium | reverse complement strand
TCTTAATTTTCCCGTGCGCGACTTTTTTGCCCTGCTGCGCTCCGTCTACAATCAACGGGGGGTCAAGCCTCTCTATCAACAACTCACCTTTGCGCTATTTGGCGTCGCCTCGCCAGCGGACTTAATGACCGACCCGCAACGCACGCCGTTTAATCTGGGGCAAGCGATCGCCTTGAATGGCTTTCAACCCCATGAAGCCCAGCCCTTGCTCCATGGCATCGCCGCACACATGAGTAATCCGCAAACCGTCCTCAACGAAGTCTTGCGCTGGACGGGGGGACAACCGTTTTTGACCCAAAAGCTCTGTCAGATGATTCGGGATGTGGACATCGACATTCCCGCCAACCGGGAGGCGCAATGGGTGGAACAACTGGTGCAAACGCGGCTGATCGAGCATTGGGAGGCCCAAGATGAGCCTCAACATTTGCGCACGATTCGCGATCGACTGCTGCGGAGCGATCGCACCCCTCAACTTTTGGATCTGTATCAACAGATTTTGGCGCAAGACCAGGTCACGGCTCTAGAGAACACCCTAGAGCGAGAGTTGCTGCTGACGGGGATCGCGGTCAAACAGCAGGGGCAACTCCAGGTCTACAATCCGATCTACCGCACTGTGTTTAACCCGAATTGGGTTGCCCAACAATGTCCGTCAGCTCAATCATAGGTGCGAAATTATCGATGCAAAATTACAGGTGGGCTTCAACTGGCTTGAGGAACGGTGGGCTGGTGGTGGAACTGCTCAAACAGGGCCAGCATCGCTACGAAGCGGGGGGTCAAGGTGCGCAGTTGTTGGATATCCTCGGCGCTAAAGTCACTGCCGCCGCTGGCATCGGCCTGCTTGTTAAGCAAGCGCAAAATGCCGATCGGGTTGTTTTGCGCGTCGAGCAGGGGGTAGAAGAGCACATTGCGCAACTCTTCGACTTGGGAGCGGCGCAGGCCCAGACGCACCAGGGCATCCTGGATTTGAGCGGCCTTGTTGCTCTTTTTGGGGCTGCGATCGCCCAAGAGCTTGGCGGCAATGCCCCGATTCATGGGCAGGCGCACCTCCTTGACGCGCTGACTGCGGGGGTCAAACACGAGAGTCCAGAGATCCTGAGTCTGGCGATCGACAAAAAAGAACTGGGTAGAGTCCGCCTGGAATTGCCGACAGAGTGATAGGGCAAGCCCAGTGAGTAGACCGTAAAACGCCTCGGTTCCCAGCATCGGGTCTTGCTCCAGGTTCAGGGTTTGCTGCCAAACCGGGAAGAAGTCCGCCAGGGTCAAGGCTGCGGGGGCAGGAGGTGGGGGCGATGCTGCGGGGGCAGTTGCCGGGGCAGGGGGTGGGGGCGGCGCACTACTGGCCTTGAGGGTTTCGTGGGTTTTGGCAAACTGCAAAATGGCTCCAACCCGCTCGTTAAAGACCTGCATGGATTGGCGATCGTTGCGATCGAAGCTGGTTTGGAAGACGGTGGGCACATCGGGATAGGTGTGGGGGTCGTAGCTTGCCTCCGGAAACTCCGCCTTGCGTTTGTTCACCAATTGCGTCACACCGAGCAGCTCCCCATCCGGGCTCAACACGGGCATACAGAGCAAGCTACAGGTGCGATAGCGGGTCTGGGCATCAATGCGTTTGGCGTTCTCGGCGTTGGGGTCGTCGTAGAGGTCGAAGGGGATATTCATCAGCTTGCCGCTGGCCGCCACCTGCCCGGCAAAGCCTACGCCCATGGGGCAGCGGATTTCCCCTTCCCCCGGCAGCCGCGTCCAGAGATCCCCCTGTTGGTCATCGTAGAGCCAGAGGGTGGAGCGATCGGCGTTGAGCAGTTCCTTAGCCGCATCCATGACCCGCTCCAGAATCATGCTGGTATCGAGGTTGACCTGATCGAGCGATCGCGTCGCCTTCGCTAATGCCGCCGAGGCTTGGGCCCGTTTGATCGCCTCGTAGGTGGACTGGCAGGTTTCGAGGATTTTGCGAATCGGCAGCACACATTTAGCCAATTGCTCCAGATCGCGGTGGGTGAACGTCGCCTCGTCCTCGTTGGGCTTGGGGATCTTGTTGAGCAGTTGCACCACCGCCACCAGATCCATGTTGTCGTTGAGGATCGGGAAGGCGAGAATGTTGCGGGTGTAGTAGTTGTATTTTTGATCAGACTCCTGCACCAACTTGGAGCGGGGGTCGTCGTAGACGTTGTCCGGGATATGGATCACGCGCTTCTCTCGCGCCACTAAGCCTGCAATTCCCTGGCCCACCCGGACGCGAATATCCAGGAGTTTGCCCGTTTCGTCTTCGGCAACCAGCGACCAGAGTTCCGTCTGTTCGTCGTTGAGCAAGAAGACACTGGTGCGATCGGCCTGCACCAGATGCCCCAGCTTGGTGGTGACTTCCCGCAAGACCTCATGCACCGCCCGATTGACATCGGTATCGGTGCGGCCATCGTCGATTTGCGCCACAATCTCGCTCTGGGAGGCCAATAAGCGCCGCTCCAACTGCTCAAAGGTGCGTAAAAATTCCTCATCGTCCGGGCCAATGGTTTGCTCCAGTTTGGCGATCGCCCGGTTCGTCCAGTCGAGGTTGAAAATTTCCTCATAGATGCGGTTATGCACCGCAATCCGCCCCCGGTTCTGCACCAGCAGACCCAGTAGGCGCAGTTCATTCTGCTCGGGACTGTTTTCGGCGAAGGTTTCCGGGTCGGTGAGAATCTGACGATAACAGCGCAGCAGCTTGAGACTATGACGTTTGTCGCGGTTTTTGATCAGGCGATCGCGCAACATCTGCAACGGCTTCATCTGGGGGTCGCGCTCCCAGGTTTTGAGCAGGCGCGATCGCACCAAGTCGTCCACCCAGACGGCTTCTTCCCCGGCGATCGGCGGCTCGTCCGTATCCAGCATCATCTTAAAAAGCAACTGGGTCAGGAGCGGCTCTTTGCCCGTCCAGGCCAAAACAAACTTGAGTAGCTTTTTGTAATTCTGCGACTGAGCCATCAACTGTTCAGCCAAATTTTCCCCGTTTTGGCTCAGTTGATAAGGAGAGGAGGAGGAAATGCCCATCAAAACCCTGCGCGGTGTTTGCACGTTCTTACTCTAAAGCTACCAAAAATTGGGTCAGACCATGACATGGGCTGGGGGATGGCAGAGATGATCCCGTCCTGATCCTCCATCTCTTTGTAATATGGTATGAATTGACCCCATTCTGTCCTCACG
>JBMYQW010000504.1:0-3178 GCA_049601735.1 Spirulinaceae cyanobacterium | reverse complement strand
CTTTACGCAGTTACTCCAGTGACGTAAATATAGAAAACCTGAGAAAAAGTGATCAAAATCACTGGGAGAGGTGGTGATGGTCATCGTCCAGGGAGCAAGAGGAGAATGTTGTTACGAAGAAATCTGCGAGGTGGATGCTTCTCCGTAACCTGAATTTTGTGGCAACGTAATGATAAATTCTGTCCCTTGACCAACTTCTGAGAACACCTCAAGGTTTCCTTGATGCTGCTCAATGATTTTGAAGCAAATCCCTAGACCTAACCCCGTTCCTTTGCCCACGGGCTTGGTTGTAAAAAAGGGATCAAAAATTTTAGCTTTAACATCCGGCGGCATTCCTATCCCACTATCACGAATGCTAATTTTCACGTCGCCCTTGGGCGTGACAGCCGTTTCAATCACTAATCGCTTGGGTTGCTCCTCCCCAGACTCCATGGCGTCAATGGCATTGACAATAATATTCGTGAACACCTGGTTGATCTGTGCGGGCGAACAGCGAACCAGGGGTAATGGATAGTAGTTCTTGATGACTTCAAACTGATGCCGTAGCCGATGATTCAAAATTAGGAGCGTATTGTCTAGGCCTTCATGAATACTGGCATCTTTCACAACGGCTTCATCTAAGCGAGAATAATTTCGTAAGGAAACCACAATATCCCGCACTCGCTTAGTTCCCAAATCCATAGACTGGAGTAATTTATGCAAGTCATCACTGACGAATTCTAACTCAATCTCTTCTTGTTTATCGATCACTGCGTCGGTAGGGTCGGGGTATTCGACTTGATAGGTCGCAATTAAATCCAGCAGCTCTTCAAAATATTGTTTGAGGGGGTCAATATTCCCTTGAATAAAACTCAGGGGATTGTTGATTTCATGGGCAATACCTGCCACCATTTCACCCAGACTCGACATTTTTTCGGTTTGGATCAATTGGGCTTGGGTCGCCTTAAGGTTTTGCAGTGTCTCAGACAATTCTTTCGTCCGTTCTTCTACCCGTGTTTCTAGGGTTTGGGCTGTGAGTTCTAGGTTGTCAGTGTATTGCTCACTCCAACGAATCAACTGATTCAGAGCTTGAGCCAGTCGCCCCACTTCATCTCGACTGGTAACAGGGGCACGGAGACTGAAATCCTGCTCATTGACCACCTGTTGGGCGATCTCTGTCACCTGCTGGATGGGTTGCGTGACTCGTTTGGCTAACCAAACCCCCACGCTGGTAATTAAGGTTGAGCCCAACAAGCTGACGCCGATCACCACCCACCACAAGATGGATTTTGCCTGGAGCACTGGCTGTCGAGAGACCAGGAAAATCAGGTCAAAACTTTGCTTTTTTAGCCCTGTAAGCTGAATGGATTTAGCCATGAAGGGTTCATCGGCCACAACAATGTCAAGACGATTACTCTGGTTGAGATCTGTAATAACTTGGTTGGCTAAACCTATCGGGAACGTCGAGGCCACAACGCGATTTTCTGAGAGCACCAGAATCTCACCGCCCAGGGATTCAGTGATGCTTGTTAGCAGCTCATCATCCAAGGCTTCACCTAAGATCACCCCCCCCACAATGGCTTGTGAGTTTTTGATAGGAGCCGTTCCGACTAAAATCGGTGGACCAGACGCCTTGGACGCAATTATTGTGGCTAGATCGCCCCCTTTAACCAGCAGTTCCCTGACCACTCGATCATCCAGTTGACCGGCCTTAATGGTGTGAGCATGAGAGTCTAAGAGGACTTGCTGCTCGGCGTTGATCACGGTCATTTGGTCACTCTGTAAAATCCCTCTGATGGGTAAAATCTCCTGGCGTAAGCCAGCTATATTTTGCGCCGATAGTTCATCAATGATTTTCTGGTTCAGGGCGAGGAGGCGAGCACTCCGTTGTAGGCCCTGCTGCTTGAGTAGCATTTCTCGCTCTAATAAAAGCGCAAGTTCGGCGGCCGCTTGTCGCTGTTGCCGATCTAGTTTGCCAGCAAAATATTGACCCACTAGCACTGAGCCCATAACCCAGAGCCCCACAAAAACAAAGATAAAGGGAAGACTCAGCTTCAGGGCTAAAGAGAGTTGATCATAATTTAGCAGTTGGTTCTTTTCCAGCATTGGAATAGTTCAGTCAGCAATGTGATCTTATCGGGGCAGACTGGGGCAATTCCACTGAAGTGCAGAGGATTCTAGTGTTGCGGCAACCCACGGTGGGTAACGAATGTTCCCTCGCAGCTTGTAAGGCTGTGTCTGGCGGCCCGATCTCGCCCACTCTGAAGGAGCGCGATTGGCTGCTCCCAGCAATAAACTTTGGCTATCAGGAAACCCAATTATAGCCATAAACTCAGGGAGGGTGAGTAATTTCACGGAACTCAGGGTTGAATCACCGTGTATTCCGCTTCCCTTAACACCGCTTGCCCCGCCTTACTCTGGGCAAATTCGATGAACTGCGCCGTCGCCGTAATGGGCTCTTGGGCAGTGACAATCCCGAGGGGCAATATCATGGTGTAGTCTCCGGTATTGAGATTCTCTGGGCTTGGTTCAATGCCATCAATGCTCAAAATCTTGATCGGCAGATCGTTCAGTTCTTCCTCAAAAGGCACCGCTGCAAGGCTAAATTCTGTGGAGATGGCAACCTCAAGCAGCTCATCATCTTCAGAAAAGACAATAGCAGTCTCGGTGACGTCGAGATCCGCCCCAAGGTACGCGTCTCGTAAGACTTTTTTCTCGTTTTCATCTTCGACAAAGTCAAAGAGAACGATCGCCGCATCGGGCCCACCGAGTTCCTGCCAGTTGGTCATCTCACCGCTGTAGATGGCCTTGATTTGGTCTGCGGTAATGTCTGTAATTCCTGTAACCGTTTCATGTACCACCAGCACCAAGGGCGTCTCGATCAAGGGAAGGTAGCGCAAGGCTTCTCCTGCTTCCGCCGCCGTTATGGCTCGGCTCACAGCGCCAATATCCATCGTTTCGCTTTCGACGCCCGTGAGCCCTGCACTGGTTTGGCTCGGGGGTAGAAATTCAAAGGCTACGCCTTCGCTTTCTGTCATGTAGGCTTCGGAGAGGAGTTCTAGCACCTCATAGACCTCTGAGGAACCTCCAACCGTGATGCTCTGGCTTGGGGTCTCTGGATCAGAGCGATCGACAATGGTAGCGGAGCACCCCAGAACAGCCAAGAGGATGCCACTCAATGTTGTGTGTAGTAGTGTTT
>JBMYQW010000503.1:0-3201 GCA_049601735.1 Spirulinaceae cyanobacterium | reverse complement strand
AAAACCCCGAACCGTAGTCTGGGAAGGCATGATGGGTTCCGCCAGCGGTGTTGCAGGCAATGCCAAACTCCAGCGCCAGATGAGCGGTCAAAATTGTGCCGCCGATCGCCGTACAAGTCCGGGTCACGAGGGCTTCACTCCAGGGCAGACCAATGCGGCGTTGGGCTTGGGGGCTCAATGTGCCGTTGCAATAGCCTTGAATATAGTCTGGGGTGTGAATGAGCTCTAGTTGCGCCGCCGCCACGCGCTGGGGACGATACACTTCCTCAGGCTGAATGATTTGCTGCTGAAGCAAATAGTCATGCAGGAGCCGAAACTTGGGCATCGGAAAACGATGCTGCTCCGGGAGTGCGGTGACGTAGTCGGGGTGATAGATAATCGGCAGGGTCATCGGGTGGCAGGGTCATCGGGAAGCAGGCTGATCCAATGGCGAAATCATGGCGTACCAAAGTCGTAGATTTGACCCCAGAAAGTTGCGAGATTTAGCGGAGGACGAGAGGGACTCGACTGGTGTAAGTGTTGCTAGGAGTGGGTTTGGGCGATCGCAGCCAGTCTAAAAATTGGTCTGCCCCCCCAGCGCCAGAGCCCCCGACTCCCTCTATCGTCAAATCCAGGGGATACCCGAGAGATCACAACTTAACTGTAGCTAAGACAGCAATATTCTTTGAATTCATGACTGCTAAAACCATGCGTAAACTCAGCCAAACCTTACTCCTCTCACTCGGCATCGTGGGTCTGGTCAATGCCCTGCCCGCCGAAGCCAATACGGTAACGCAATGTAACGAGGCGGGCCTTAAAGCGGCGATTGCCAACACCGCCGATGGTGGCAAAATCACGCTCGATTGCGGCAGTGGCGCGATCGCCCTCAACCAAGAAATCGTCCTCAACAAGAATTTAACCATCGACGGGAAGGGCGCGATCATCGACGGGCGCGATCGCACTCGCATTTTCCGCACGACCAAGAATCTCACGCTCCAGAACCTGACCCTGCGCAAGGGCAAGGTTAACCGTAAAGCGGGTAACTTTAGCTGTGAAGGAGGCGCCGTTCATGTCACGTTTGGCAAGCTGGTGCTCAATGGCGTTACGCTGCAAGATAACTTTGCCCCCCGCGGCGGCGCAGTCTGTGGCAACTGGCAAGCCGATGTAGAAGTTCGCAACAGCACCTTCACCGGCAACACCGCCCACCAAGGCGGAGCCGTCTATACCAACACAACGGATCTGCTGATTCACAGCAGTACCTTCACCAACAATTCCACCACAATCGGTCAGGGCTTGAATGGCATCGGCGGCGCTCTGCTGACCTTTAATGATCTCAATAAAGGCACACCCATTACCATCATCAACTCCCGCTTCGATGGCAACAAATCCTTCCATGAGGGCGGGGCCGCTTTTCTCAATCAGGCCAATGGTGTGAATGTGGAGTTGCGCAACTCGACGTTTGTTAATAACCATGCCCGGATTAATCGTCAAACCGGGATTGGCAGCGGTGGAGCGATCAAGCTCAACCATGCCGGGGGTAAATCCCTCGCTAAAGCAACGAACGTGGTCTTTGCCAACAACGTCGCCGACCAAGAGGGCGGGGCGGTTTGGGCTGGTGGCGGCAATGCTAACCTCGACCTTGATTTCCGCCAAGTGACTTTCTACGGCAATGAATCTGGCCGGGTTCCTGATCCCCAGAAAAATGAAACCGGAGGCGGTGGTATTGTGCTGGTGAGCCGGGGCAGCATGAAGTTTATTCGCAACACGTTTGCGAATAACCAGTCGGGTAACGAGACCTCCGGAGCGATCTATGCCGGGGGCAATGTTGACCACAGCAAGGTGACGGTGCGCAACGCTGTGTTTAACAACAACTGCTCAGTCAAAGATATTCAGGGCACGCCGGAGGTAGAAAACTGTAACCACTTTACCCATTCCCGTACCGTGCGGGGGCAAGGCAACAATATTACCCATAACCCGTTTAACGGCGGCAATGTCTATGAATGGCCGGTGAACCAACACGCACCCTCGGGTCGGGCCTTCCCGATTACTGGGCGCACGAACGTTCAGGATGTGCAGGTGCGCCCGTACCAAGATAACGGCGATGCGACGCCAGATCATCCCTGCTCGAATGTGAATGCGGGTTCAGGCGGTGCTTGTTAGGGTGCGATCGCTTGGGGTAGTACTTAGAGCGCGATTGCCTAGGGCAGCGCACAAAGTGCGATCGCCCTCTTGATCAATGACTTGAAAGGGAGAGGGGTTGAAATTGCTTACACAAAATGCTGATCAGACCCCTCAATCCTTAAGGACTTCCTTTGTCGGTTGCACCACCGCAAAAAACGCCATCTTGGCCGCAGCCTGCTCGGCTGCTTTTTTTGTTGGGCCGCTCCCCTGACCCAGAAGGGTATCTTGAAGCCAAGCTCCGGCGCTAAAACGAGTTTGCGGGGGCGCTGTTGTTTGCTCTTGAACGGCGTAGGTGGGCAAGGTTTGATGCTGGCGTTGGGTCCAGTCTTGTAGGGCGTCTTTGTAGTTGTAGAAAGCTGGGTCAGCACGAACTTCGGCAGCGGCTTGCTGAAGCAAGGGCGTAAGCCAGGGTTCAACCAGGCTCATGTCGCGAGTGCTGCGATAGAGTGCGCCCAGGACGGCTTCAAAAACATCCGCCAAGCGCACGTAGGTGTTCGGATGCTGGCCCGAATGTTTGCCTAAAGTTTGGGCTGTGGTCAGGTAGCGGTCTAAGCTGTAGCGTTCACCCCAGCGGGCTAAGACGCGATCGCTCACCACAACTGAGCGAATGGCAGCGTAGTCGCCCACGGGGGCATCGGGATCATCCTGCAGGAGGACTTCTGAGGCGAGTAACCGCACCACCGCATCCCCTACAAATTCCAATTTCTCGTAGTTGGTCTGGCGATCGACATTGGGATGGGTCAAGGCATGGTCGAGCAGTTGCCAGTCCACGGGTGCATCTTCCGGTAGCCCTAGACGTTGAACGAGGATTCGCAGTTGCTGCTGGCGCTGGTGGGGATAGACCATGGAAGCAGGATAAAGGATGAGGGGAGAAGGATGAAGGATGTCGGGCTTTGCCCTTGCGCAGTAGGGAGGAGATGGAAATTTGAGTGCAGCTTAGGTTAGCACGTTCAGGATTGCCGCTTTTGATCTGCGACTCCTGTCATGGCGTTCTTTCATTTGTATAAATCCAAAGATCTCTGAAACCTTGGCACGGTGGGC
>JBMYQW010000502.1:0-3219 GCA_049601735.1 Spirulinaceae cyanobacterium | reverse complement strand
TGCCGAAGGCTATACAGCACCCTACGAGGTACATTCTTTTTGGCAAATCTCCTAATTCGTTGGCCAATGCCCTTCCCCTGCAAATTCTATGCTCTCCAGCCTCCTGAGTGACTACCTGAAATTTCTGCGATCGCCCAACCTAACGCCACCGCCACGTCCCCCATCTCTCCGTCAAATTATCATCCAGACCCTGCGGCTCTACAGCCTTCACCTCCTTTTGATCATTGGGGTGGGGGTGCTGATTGGGCAAGTCCTTGAGGAGGGGGATAGCCTCATTCCGGAACTCTTTGATGAAATCTCCCCGGGGGCATTGTTTTTCTTTGCGGTGGTTGCTGCGCCGATCGTTGAAGAGATTCTGTTCCGGTTGCCCCTGTGCGCGGGCTTAGTTAATCTGGTGCTGCCCGGTTCGCTGCTCCTTGGTCTGGGGTTACTCTGGTTGACCCCTCTCGGCAGCTCGGAAATTGTCATGATCATGGCGCTGTTGGCGGGTTTTACCCTCTACCTGTGGCGACAGCGGCCGCCCAGTCGAGCGATCGCTCAGGTCTACCAACGCTGCCCCCGGCTAATTTTTTACACTCTCACGCTGCTGTTTGGCACAATTCACATCACCAATTATGAGTCACAGGTTTGGGGGCTGCTACCGCTGCTGGTGCTGCCTCAAATCCTTGCGGGGCTGTTATTTGGCTTTGTCCGGGTGCGCTATGGCTTCGGCTGGGCGATCGCGCTCCATGCCTTCCACAATGGTTGTATCCTACTGCCCGTTCTCTGTTTACAAGTCCTGGGTTCGCCGCAACTCCAGCGCCAAGGCTTAGAAAACGTGGACTTGAGTACCCTCCCCTGGCGCGATCAATTTCTGCTCCTTGGCATCGGCTGCTATTTTCTCGGCGGGTTGATTCTCTGTTTGCGGGCAACTTGGGAACTCTGGCGAGACGGGCGAAAAAAAACGACCCACTGATTAGAGTAAGTCGAGATCCACGTTGAAACTTTATAGAAAAAAGGGAGTGTTGCTGCTACCAGCCTTGCTCTGCTTGGGCCAGCACGTAATGGGCAACATTGTCGATCTGCTCAGGCGTCAAGCGACCCTGGAAGGCAGGCATTGCCGCTTTGCCGTTAGTGACTTGAGTGACGATCGCCTCCACTGAGGCCATGCCATACTTCTCAAGATCAGCCTTTTGCAGGGTTTTGGCGGAGTTAACCACGTTCTTACCGCCCATATGGCAGGCCGCGCAGTTAGCGCCAAACACTTGTTTGCCCTGGGCAATGTCCGCAGCCAGAGCCGGTTGAGCGAAGCTAAAGGTGAGCACCGCGATCGCGGTCAAAACAATCGATAAAAGGGCTTTCAACGACATTTCTAAAATTCCGATTCAGGTTCTTCAGCATTCTCAGCAATCACACCTATACTGTCAAAAGACAACCTGTCGTAGATGACAGACTGTAAAGCCCTTTGCGATGCCCCCGTTACCCGACTCCCGCCCCCAACAACTCTCCCTTGGCCCCCTAGAGCGTGAAATTTTAGAGCTTCTCTGGGGCTTAGGCACCACAACCGCCAAAGCGATTCACGATCGCATCCTCGCGGACCCTGACCGAGAACTGGCCTATACGTCCGTCACAACTGTCCTCAAGCGACTGAGCAATAAAGGCTGGGTGAATTGCGATCGCTCGCACAAAGTTCATCAATGGCAGACCAAAATTTCCCACGCCCAAGCCCAGATGCTCTGGTCCCATGCCCAGATGGAAGCCTTCTTGGCCGTGAGTAACCCGGATATTGTCGCCGCCTTTGCGGATAGCCTAGACACCACCAGTCTGGATAAACTGGATGCGATCGCTGCCAAGCTCAAAGCAATACGGCAGGCGCGGGAGGCAGAATAATGCACCTGTTGATGATTTTGCTCGGGATCGGGGTAGCATGGCTGCTGCGTCAATCTGGCGTTCCGGAGACGGGCAATTGGCAAGACCGCTGGCAACAGGCGCTCAAGCAGTTTGCCCTGCCGCCTTTGGTGTTGTTCATGACCGCGATCGCCGTGGTTTGCATGGATCGTCAGGGCTGGATGGTCTTTGGCGCCGAGGGCTGGCTTTATGTTTGGATCTCGGTGGGCTACTTGGTAGCGATCGCCCTCCTGCTGCTGCACCTGAGTTGGCAGAGCCACCAACTGCATCGACGGCTGCTCGATCACTATGCGCTCCACAAGACCCAGGGCCAGCCCTACCGCTTACTCCAGACCCCCCTCCTTTACATTGCCCAAATTGGCCTCTGGCGTCCCCAATTGGTGATCAGTCAAGGTCTGCTCAATGCCCTAGACGCTGAACATTTAGCGGCCGTTCTCCTGCATGAGCAGGCCCATTGTCATTATCACGATACCTTCTGGTTTTTCTGGCTGGGTTGGCTGCGCCGTTGCACCCGCTGGCTGCCCCATACCGAAGCCCTCTGGCAAGAACTCTTGCTGCTGCGCGAAATGCGGGCCGATCGCTGGGCCGCAGCCCAAACTGATCCGTTGCTGCTTGCTGAAGCCCTAGTACAGGTGGTGCGATCGCCAGTGGACTTTCCGGCGGAATTTGCAGCGGCGTTTGGGGATGATGAGCGCAATCGTTTGACCGAGCGCATTGATGCCATGCTGGCGGATGAACCGATCGCCGAAGCGACGCAACAAAGCTATATCTGGCTGTTGTGGGGGCTCTTGCCGTTGCTGCTGGTTCCTTTACATTGCTAGGGGCTCTCATCATTAGCGCGAACTCTATGCGCTGAGGGCGTTGGGTCGATCAAAATTGGACGACCCTGGCAGCTGGGACCTGCCACAGGCTAGAACGAAGACGGGGCAGTTTTTTCGGCCTTAAGTTCACCCTGATGGGATGCGATCTGCTCCGACGGTTGGTGGGTTACGGTCTGTTGCGGTTTGAGTTTGGGGGTGGGGTTTGGGGTATAGTGACGGCTCGAATGGTGGGCGATGTTGCCTGTTTTGTTGTTTGTGGGCAATGCCCACCCTACATCTCACCAATTTGGGTTGATTTTTTGTGGGCAGTGCCCACCCTACGTCTACATCTCATGAATCTCAATGAACGATGGGAAAGTGTTCTGTTATCGGAAGTCACTGTCAAAGTCGGTAGTGGCTCTACTCCTCGGGGTGGTTCAAAATCTTACAAAAGCGAAGGAATTCCTTTGATCCGCTCAATGAATATACATTTTGACGGTTTTTATGATGATGGATTGGTTTTTTTGGATGA
>JBMYQW010000501.1:0-3246 GCA_049601735.1 Spirulinaceae cyanobacterium | reverse complement strand
GGCTTGCAAGCGTCGCCCCTTGAGAGGGGGTTTGAGGTAATCCCCTGTGGGGTCATATTGGAAATATTCAGGAACCCCCATTTGGGCATAGGTGAGGGGTTTGTCGTTGTCGTCTTTATGACGGGTCTTGGCGGAAGTGATCTCCATAACCCAGTCGGGCATTTTGTTATTTTCTTGCCAAACCCGGTAGCTGGTGCGGGGGCGATTTTCCACGCCAAAGACCACAAATACATCCGGACAGACCACGGCATCTGGAACTCCCTGTTCGTAGGAGAGCCAGAGATTACCCGAAACATAGACATCGGTGCGGGGGTGGAAATATTGTTTGAGGGCTTCAACGCCATAGATCAGGTAGTCGCGGGCAGGGTCGCTCTCGGCCATTGGGGCACCGTCAGGTTCAGGATAAACAATGGGCGTTTTGGGCAGGTCTTTGAGGGGGGTTTGGGTCATTGAGATCTCTCCAGCGCCATCCTGGGCATGATAGCAATTTTAGAACAAATGCTCGGTTAGGGTGTCACCTAGCATCCGGTAAGCGATCGCCCCAGCTCCGGCGTCAACTGCTCAATGTTGTCGATCACGCAGTCTGCACCCGCCGCTTCAAGCTGTTGCTGATACTGGACTTTCCGTGCTGATGTGCCCTGGGCATGGGGCGGAATCACGCCGACGGCAAAGAGCGGCAGGTCTGGCCGTTGGGCGCGGGCTTCTCGGATGGTATACATATCGGCCACCGTATCGCCCGCGTAGATCGCCGCGACAGTGGCGGCTTGCTTCTGGCCCTGATCTTGCAGTTGTTCACAGACCTGAAACAAGCCCGTCGGCTCGGGTTTCTCGGGGGCATCTTCCATGGCTACTAAGATAGGCTTATCGAGATCCAAGCGTTGATGCAGCACAAATTCAGCCGAGGCGCGCGTCGCACCGCTAAAAAAGCCCCAGCAAACGTTTTGAGCCGTTAACCCAGCAAAGTAGCCGGGACTGGCTAGCAAGGGCTCGGTAGCAATATAACCATCTAAGTTATCGCCTCGGTAGCGCGACTGGAAAAATTCCACCAAGGCATCGTAGTTGAGGTTGAGTTCGGGGCGTGATCGCCCCTGCCCCTGCCAATAGCGATAAATCAGTTCCTGAGATCCCTTCCAATCGTTATTCCAGCAGCCCTCGGCCTTGAGGCGATCGATGTCTTCGGGCGTCGGGCGATAATGCCCGTCGGTAAACTGCTCTACGGTGTCGGCGAGGGCGCGGCGGTAGGAACCGCCGACATCTCGAATCACGCCATCAATATCAAAAACAAAAATCATGGTCTGTCGGTTCGGTCAATTGTGGATTCAATGCAAGCGTGGATTCAATGCAAGCGTGGATTCAATGCGATCGCAACATTGCTACGAGGCGATTCATCATTGCGCTTGACGATAACGCTCCAACTGCGCCCCCCATTGCGTCACCAACCCATCTAAACTTGCCTGATGCTCACAATGGATTTTAGCGGGCTTAACCTTGGGTTTGAGCTGCTCCCAGCTTGCCCAATCCCTCGCTTGGGGCGGACGGATCAGCGGGCAATGGGGACGGGCGGGCTCAAACAGACTGGCGATCGCTGACCCAGCCGTACGAATCAGATCCAACGCCGTTTTCCAGGGTCGTTCTTGGTTGCCCGGTTGACCCGTTTCCGCCACCTGATCCAACTCCACCCAAATGCCGTGAATGCCCAAATGCAGCCGCGCCATCCAGAGGGCACGGGGCAGATGGGAGGGGGAGGTGACAAGGCGCACATGACGGGCCTGCCACGATCGCAAGATCGGCGTGCTGTGATAAAAGTTGCCCCATGTGCCCCTGGCGCAGCGATCGCTATAGACCTGCTCCAGGCTCGCTTGCTCCCGCTCAAAAATCAAGCTGATGCAGGGCGTTTGTGACCCTCCCGAGATCAAAATGGGCACATCGGGCAGTTCTTGAGCCAATTGCGCCGCATAGATTTCCCGTCGGATGCTGCCACCGAGCACCAACACCGCATCGGTGGGGGCTTGGGCATGGCGGTAGAGTTGGGCCGCGAGGGCGATCGCTGCCACACAGAGTAATCCCAGCAGGATTTGTAACAACCGCATGAACTGCCGCCGCCACCGCTGCATTACGCTCCGATCGCCGCCGTGACTCGTCCCAGCGCGTGCAACCTGTTGATCTGCTCGGCACAATGCTGGATAACTTGTTCTAGTTCATCCCGTTGGGTCGTGGTTGGTGCATTGATGGGCGAGCCAATGCGTACTGTCACCGGCGTCCTGCTCGGGAAGCCGCCCTGCTCAATTTTCTCTGTGCCCCAGAGACAGACGGGCAAGAGCGGCGCTTGGAGCTTGGCTGCTAGCAGCGCCGCCCCCCGCTTGGGCTTGTGGACAAGTCCATCGGCTGTGCGCGTGCCTTCGAGAAAGACGCCGATCGCCCAACCCTGCTGACCCATGTTTAAGGCGGCTTGGATGGCGCTGCGATCGGCTCGTTGTCGCTCCACCGGATAGGCCCCATAGAGCCGAATCGCGCTGGCGAAAACAGGAATTTCAAAAAGTTCCGCTTTGGCCATAAAGGCCACCGGGCGTTGGAGGGCATTCGAGAGTAGCGGCGGGTCAAAATTACTGGCATGATTGCTGACCACAATCACCGGCCCCTGGCGAGGGATGTGGTCTAACCCGATGATTTGCCCCTGAAAATAGCCCCGAAACAGGGGCGCAACCACCGGCCATTTGAGGAGGTGATACCAGATTCGATTCAGGGGCGGTTCACGCTGGGTAAGGGCAGTCGGTTCAGACATCAACAATCAATAACGGTTCACGCCATAATTGTCTCATTCTGACACGAGCGGGGAGGTCAGATGACGGCGACGGGTTTGATACACATCCAGGGGACGCTCAAAGCCCTTGAGCGTCTGCTGGCCCACCAGCGCAAAGGGCTGGGGCTGGCTCAGACGCTCATAGGTCGCCGCTGAGATCATACATTCGCTCGCTGGGCAGAGCTCTTCGAGGCGAGCCGCCAGGTTCACCGGTTCACCCAGAACGGTATAGTCCACCCGTTGGGCACTGCCCACATCGCCGACGACTGCCTTGCCGCTACTAATCGCCACCCGGATTTGCAAGGGTTCAACAAACGTATTGGCTGCGTTGAGTTTGTCAAGATGTTTGAGCATTTTCAAGGCCGCATAGACGGCGCGATCGGCGTGATCCCGCTGGGGCTCGGGTGCGCCAAAGAAGGCCATGATGCAATCCCCGATGAATTTGT
>JBMYQW010000500.1:0-3283 GCA_049601735.1 Spirulinaceae cyanobacterium | reverse complement strand
CCCTCTCGGGAGGGGCGGTCTCGCGTAGCGATGACCGGGGTGGGTTCGGGGTATTTGGGGACTCATCCAGAATTTGCTGCTGAGAAAAACTGTGCCAACCCACATTTTCACCAGGGTAGCACTTCCCCATTGGCGTGCCAGAATGTACCGCTATTCTCCAGGGTCAATGCATCGATGCGATCGAGCAAGCCCTTAACCGATGTTTCCGGCGTAATGCCCTGAGGATTGAAATCCGTCATCCGGGTTTGCACCAAACCGGGGTGCAAAATCGCCACAGCGATACCACGCGGCTTGAGGTCATGGGCCAGGGACTTTCCCGCCATGGAGAGAGCCACCTTGGACATCCGATAGCCATAGGAGCTGCCCGAGGTGTTATCGCCGATCGAACCCATCCGGCTGGTCATCAACACGATCTTTGCGCCCGATCGCAGATTCGGTAGCAGCGCCTGGGTCAAGCGCAGGGGGCCCAAGGCATTCACTTCAAACTGACGCCGCATCGAGTCAAAATCCAGGTTTTCTAGGCTAATCCGCTCGACAATACCAGCATTGTTAATCAGCACATCAATGGGGCGATCGCCGAGTTTGGTTTTGAAGTCGGCAATGGCGCGATCGCTGGTCATCTCAACGCCCGTTTCTACAGGGATGCCGATCGCCTCCAGTTCCGGGGCGCTCTGGCGACAGACAGCAATGACGTTTTCACCCCGTTGATGCAGTTGGCGGCAATATTCTAAGCCAATTCCCCGATTGGCTCCCGTGACAAGGTAGGTCGCTGGCATAGCTTGAATTGAGCGTGTCGAATTGAGCATTACGATTAGCCTATCCTAACGCTGAGTCGGGCTCACTCAGGAATAATGCAGGTTAGAATGCCCATACCCCTTCACGGTAGATCCATGACCAATTTACCGACCCCCACCTCCCTAGCCCCTACCCAAGAGGCAATCTGGACACCACCCCTGCCGCCACCGTCAACTGAGCTGATTTTTGATGATGGAGTGCCCTTGGAAAGTAACCGCCATCGCCTGGCCATGAACCTCCTGATCGATACGGTCTACGCTGCTCTTGCGCCGCGCGAAGACTTCTTTGCAGGGGGCAATATGTTCATCTACTACAGCGCCAGCCAGGTCAAAAGCCGGGAATTCCGGGGGCCAGACTTTTTCGTTGCCCTGGATATCGATGGCAGCTATCCCCGCCAGGGCTGGGTGGTCTGGGAAGAAGCGGGGAAGTATCCCGACGTGATTGTCGAGCTAATCTCGCCCACAACAGCACAGGTAGACTTGACCCTCAAAAAAGATCTCTACGAGCAGACCTTCCACGCCAGCCATTATTTTGTCTACGACCCGTTTTCGCCCTCCTCCTTGCAGGGCTGGATCTTGCAAAATGGCCGCTACGTTGAGTTGCAGCCGAATCGCCGAGGCTGGCTCTGGTGCGATCCGCTGGGGCTCTGGCTGGGCACTTGGTCGGGTCAGATTTTGCGGGAAACGGCTCAATGGCTGCGTTTCTACGAGCCGCAGGGTGAATTGGTTCTTCTGCCCAGAGAGCAGGAGGCAGAACGGGCTGACTCTGCTGAAGAACGGGCAGCCTCAGCTGAAGAGCGAGCAGCCCAAGCTGAGACCGCCCTTAAAGCCCAGCAGCAGCAACAAGCCATTCTGCGGGCCAAGCTCCAGGAATTGGGTCTTGACCCGGATCAACTGACTTAGGGAACTTGCGGCATAATAAGCACGGATCGTGTTATTCCTACTGGGAAAATACGTTCATGATTCCACATCCATATTTTGGGTTGTGGTGGGCAATGCCCACCCTACACAATTGCCTTTATAGACTCCATCCGGTCTTGGTCTATGACTTACGAACAAACCGACCGCTCTAATTCAACCGGATCTAACTCCACCCCGATCGCTGACGCCACACCCTCGCGTTGGCTGGGCATTTCCGTGCTGCTTGGCCCGGCTGGGCTCTGGCTGTTGCTGCTGTTGGTTCTGCCAACGCTGGTCATTTTTGAGCTGAGTTTAGTGCCCGGCATTCGGCCGGGGGATCTAGTCAACCCCAGCGGTCTGGAGAACTATTGGCGCGTGTTTGATGGCATTAACCTCAAGGTGTTGGGGCGATCGCTCTTCTTTGCCACGGGCACAACGGGCATCTGTCTGGTGCTGGGCTTTCCCGTGGCCTATTGGCTGGCTCAGATGACGCCTGCCCGCTGGCGCACCCTGCTGCTACTGGGGTTTATCCTGCCCCTCTGGACTTCTTCCCTGTTGCGCACCTATGCCTGGATCACGATCCTGCGTCCCACCGGTTTGCTGAATACGGTGCTCCTGTCGTTGCACCTTCCCACGATCGAACTGCTCAATCGCAGTGGCGCCGTCTTTGTGGGTATGGCCTATAGCTATCTACCCTATATGGTGCTGATCTTGTATGCTTCCCTAGAAAAGCTCGATCGCCAGCTCCTAGAGGCTGCAGGGGATCTTGGGGCCAACGACTGGCAGACCTTTTGGAAGGTCACGGTGCCCCAAACCCTGCCGGGGATTGCGGCAGGCTCATTGCTGGTATTTATCTCGGCCCTGGGGGATTTTGTCGATCCGGAACTGTTGGGCGGTGCATCCAGCATGACGGTCTCGCGGCTGATCTATAACCAGTTCCTCGGCGCGGCGCGAAATTGGGGCTTTGGTTCGGCGTTGAGCATGGTGCTGATTACCGCAGTGACGGTGGCGATCGCGCTACTTCTTAAATACGGCGATCGGGAGGCGGCGAAGCCTTAGCCCGGTTGGGTGAAAGCTCCTCAATCAGGACGTTAAGCAAAGACATCAGCAATTCCGCCGTTCTCTCGACCCAGAGTGAGCCCCATCACTGGGCGAGGAGTTCGACTAGTTGCGCGATCGCCCCGTTCGCCACCGCCAACCGCTCCTGAATTTCCGCCGCCAGCTCCAGCGGTTCTGGTAAATCCTCCGCCCGTTGCAAGCTCTCATCTCGCAGCCAGGAGATATCCAAGTTATCGCCCCGCTTGGCGATCGCCTCCCGACTAAAACACCGCCAGCGGCCCTCCTCGCCCTGGTCGGTGCGATCGCTCCCCCCGTTGGGATCAGACCCATAAAATTGCTCGAATTCTTGAAAATGTTCCGCCGTCAGGGGCGTACGCTTGCCAAAACTGGGCATATTCGTTCGCATATCGTAGAACCACACCGCCGAGGTGTTGCCCGTTTCAGTCTGTCCCCGTTGGAAAAACAGCACGTTGGTCTTCACGCCCTGAGCGTAGAAAATCCCCGTGGGTAGCCGCAGGATCGTATGTAAA
>JBMYQW010000499.1:0-3284 GCA_049601735.1 Spirulinaceae cyanobacterium | reverse complement strand
CCGCCATCGGCGATCACGGGAATGTATTGGCCCGTTTTCTGGGCAAAGTCATCGCGAGCCGCGGCACAGTCTGCCACCGCCGTGGCTTGGGGCACACCCACACCCAAGACCCCTCGCGAGGTACAAGCCGCACCGGGGCCAATACCCACCAGCACCGCCGCCGCCCCCGCTTGCAGCAGTTGCTCCGTGACCTCGTAGGTCACGCAGTTGCCGAGGGCAACAGGCATAGGCATTTCCTGGCAAAACCGAGTCAAGTCCAGGGGCATCAAGCCTTCCGGTGAGAGATGCGCGGTCGAAACCACGGTGGCTTGAATCAGGCAGAGATCTGCCCCCGCTTCGGCAACGACTTGACCATATTTGGCAGCGCCGATGGGGGTAAGGCTCACCGCCGCAATCCCTTTTTGGGATTTAATGTCTTGGATGCGCTGACGAATCAGTTCCGGCTGTACGGGTTCGGCGTAGAGCGACTGCATCAGGGTGACGAATTCGTCCTTGCCCACAGCGGCGATCTTGTCCAAGATCGGGTTGGGGTCGGCGTAGCGGGTTTGGATGCCTTCGAGGTTGAGTACGCCCATGGCCCCGAGTTCTGAGAGCAACACGGCCATGCGCGTGTCTACGACGCCATCCATGGCACTGGCAATAATCGGGATCTGTCGCTCAATGCCGCCGATCGCAAAGCGGGTATCGGCCATTACCGGATCCAGCGTACGCTGACCGGGTACGAGGGCAATTTCATCGAAACCGTAGGCCCGACGTGCGGCTTTGCCGCGTCCAATTTGAATCTCCACGCTCTCCCGGCTCCCAAATGCAATTCAGATAGACTAACAGATCTTCAGTGTCCCCAGCTACCAAAAGGTGAGGCGTAATGCTCGGTAAGATGGCATTAGATTATGGCATTAGATCAATGACGCGCCCTAATTTGCTTTAAAAGTCTTGCGGCAATCGCGGTTTTTGCATTTCCAACGACTCACGGCGCCCGTTTTTTTATTGCGCGCTTGAATCGCGTGCCGAGTGACAGTATGGCAATGGGGGCATTCGGTGACCGCCGCCTCATTGGTATTGCTCTCCTCGGGGGAGGCATCGCCGGGCAGTACTCCATCGACGCCAAGTGGTTGGGTTGCAGCTACTGCCTCGGGCGATCGCGCCAAGGTTGGCCATTGGGCTCGTTGCTGCAACTGCACTTGGAGCTTGGTATTGAGCGTGGTGAGTTTTTCGAGCTGGAGGGTATATTGCTCGCGGGTCTGATCAGTCCCCTCCTCATAGCCCCTCTGTCGCTCGGCGGCGAGAGCAACCTGCTGGGATTGGCGGAGTTGTTCAATTTGGGCTTGCAACGTCTGGATCTGGCGATCGCGCTGGGCCAGCTGCTGCTCTAGCATCACGGTTTCCAAACGATCCACATCTTGACGGGCTTGGTTGAGGGTGGTTGATTCACTTTGTAATTGTCCAGTGCTTAGAGCCTGGCCCTGGAGGGCATACAGTCGCGCGCGGTCATTCACGGTGCGGGTGAGCTGGGCATGGAGTTCAGCGATCGTCTGTTCGCGGGCAGCAATTTCTTGTTGATAGAGCGTCACAGTCTGCTGCATCTGGTTCTGGAGCGTGGTGACTTGGGCCTGAAGATGGGCGATCGCTTGCTTTTGTTGCGGGTTTTCCGGAGCAGAAGAGTGAGCAGCACCATTGGAGCCGAAGCCGGTTGCCTGAACAGCGTCGTAACCTGCTTCATACCCCGCCTTCCAAGTGGCTTGCAGTTGGAGGTCGAGGGTCAGCTGTTCTTTTTGGGCAGTGGTCAGGCGGCGGGCGAGTTCTCGGCTGGCCCAATCGGCGAGCAAACCACAAAGCACACTGGGCGCAAACAGGCTACAGCCGAGAATGACCACGATCGGATTTTGGGCAGCAGCGCCCGCTAACCCTATCAGACCCCCCATAAAGCCGATCGCCCCGGATGTCCAAAAACAAAGTTGGGCCAGGGTCTTTTGCCGTTTTAGCGGGTGAGTCAAATGATGAGGAATGCGGGGAAAGACCATGACGCTAAGGGAAGGATGGCGATCGGGTTAGACCCAGTCTCAAAATGCCGACAGCCGATCATTCAGACTCAAATCCAGATTTAGCAATGCGCTGATCACGGCAGGGGATGCGTTGCGCATTGCCAGCGGGCATGATCCAGCCGTGTCATTGCGCTCTCATCATCGTTCAAGTCCCCAGCATCTGCAACGGAGTACAAACTATCGCTTCTGGATGAGTTTTGCCCGTTACAAGCGGCAGCGATTGCCTTCGCGCTGGGCTAATCGGGCTTCTCGTTCGGCCATGATTTCTTCTAGGCTTGGGCGACCGGTTGCCTTGAGACGATAGTCAGCCCAAACACCGTAAACCCAGTCCACCAGGGAGCCGATAACGGGCCAAGCTGTGGCGGCATAAACCCAGCCCATGCCCAAAACGCTGTACACCCGTCGAAACACCTCAACATTTTGCACCACTTCCCCGCTGGGGAGCACTGCATGGATGCGGCCCATAGCGGTGGCAAAGTCTACACCGCCATTGTCTTCAGGGCGATAGTCTTCGGCGGCAATATCCACAAAGGCAACAATCCCCCGCCCGGCGTCCCGTCGCTGCAAGAAGTTGACTTCCCGCACGCAGAGGGGGCATTCACCATCGTAGAGGAGCTTGACTTGCCAGGATGCGGGGGCGAGGGGGGTTGGGGTCATGGGTCTGAATCGTGACTGTTCTGGGGATGGCTCACGCAACCCATTTTAAGACTTTAAGATCTTCGGCAACCAGCGCCAGACCAGCCCGCCTAAGCCCAGACCACCGATCGCGCTCACGATCAAGATCAGCAGGATATCCACGCCCAATAGCCAAGGGGGAGTGGGGCGCTCGATACGCTGCTGGGCGAGCTGGGGAGCGATCGCAATCCCTGTCCAAGTGGCGCTGCCTAAACCCACCGTGGCGGCGATCGCCGTGCGCCCAAAGTGATATTGCTGACTAAACTGTTCAATTTGCAGCATTCCCTGCATGATCTGGATCGAGTCTTCGAGGAGTTGCAAGCCGGGGTTGAACTGAGCATAGTCCTGCTGGAGGGGGCGCAGGTAGCGGCGGATGGCAAAGTTACGAAACCGCTCCAGAAATTGGATCTCGGCGCTGCTATCGAGGCGGGTCAGCATCCGGTAGCGATCGCGGTATTGGGCCAAGGCCCCCTCCAAAAGATGCGCATGGCTGGCCAAGCGATTCAGGCTCTCGGTATAGCGCGAGAGCATCAGCAGACTTTGACTCAAGGTCTGGGTCAGGGCATC
>JBMYQW010000498.1:0-3305 GCA_049601735.1 Spirulinaceae cyanobacterium | reverse complement strand
GTACATGGTGGCGAAGTATTCTTTGAACACTTCGTCCGTGATTTGATAGGCTTTCAACGATGGCAAAAAATCCCGCAAGCCGAGATCGCGTTTGATATCCCCTTCCGAGCTAAAGGTACGAAAATTGCTGGGGCGAGCGATGACTTTCATCTCCAGTTTGCGAAAGGCCTTGGCCGCCCGCCGCATCCGCAAGGCTGAGGTTACAAGCAGGATGGGTTGGTCAGCGATCTTTTCTTTACTGAGTACATCTTTAACGGCTTCAGCACTTTTGCGGAGCGTATTGGCATCACCCCGCAACTCAATCCGATTTTCGGGAACGCCAAACCGTCGGAGGAGTCGAGCGATCGCCTGGGCTTCACTCCGTTGGCTCTCCTCCCCACCCGTGATGCCTGACCAATTGGGTGCGCAAACAATGACAATCGGATTATTTCCCCAACGACTGCGCTGCTCATCGTAAAGATGGTCGGTGTAGAGGATGCGATCGCCCTGTTCTGTCAGTTGAATTTGGGTGCGATGGGTAATCCAGGGTTCGGTGGTGTCTTGGCCGAGTAAGGCAATGGCTCGAACATCCTTTAGCGCCCGTTCGTTCTCGCAGGGATGATTGCAGAGGCCATCTCTTTGGATTTCGATCTGCACCATCTCCTGTTCAGTCCATTGGGCTAACTGATAGGCAATCGTTGGCTGGCTAGAGAGAAAAATGATCACAAATGCGATTGTAATCAAAGGTCGTCCGGGTTTTTCGAGCTTGTCTTTCTTGACTTTGAAGAGGCTGAGAAAGAGCAGGAAGACTGGCAGTCCGAAGGGACTTAGCGGTACAGAGAGAATGAGCCAAATTTCGGTATGAAATCCAACCTCTGGTGAAATGAAATTGACAACCAAAATTGCCAAAATAAAAGCGATTCCCAAGAAAAAATAAGCCTTGTCGGGAACCACTTTGGCCATTAAATACCACAGCAGAAACAGAATCAGAATCAGCAGTAGAATGGCACAGAGGATTGCAAACATTTCTCAAGAGCACAGAACGAAACCAGAGCCTAGTTTAGCTTAGTGCAGTTGGATCGAGCGTATTATCGCTGATCCTAATTTCTCCAGGCACTTGCCGTGAATGATGTCTTTAAGGCAAGTAGGGCTTGAGCGATCGCATTAGGGGTTTTTCGAGCCAAAAATAGCAGCCTAGACCGAGCGCCACGGAGAGGAGGGCGATCGCGCAGTTGGCCAAGGTCAGCAGTCCCCCGATAGGCGGTAAATTCAGCTTCAGCAGAACCTGCGTACAGGCAGAAATCACAGGGCTATGCACCAGATAGATGGAATAGGAGGCATTGCCCAGCACCGCCAGCCAGTCCGGAATCGCCACGGGCCGCCGTAAATCTAAACTCGCTGCCCCGAGCACTACCGCTAAACAGGGAATGCCCGTGAAGATCACTCGTCCGATCAACACCTCCGTACCCAGCACCGGAATCGGGTTCACCTCTTGAATAATCTCGTAGCTTTGGGCAGAGCTGAAGAGCAAGACGCCGACCGTGCCCAGACTGAGCCAAAACAAGGCTCGTCGTAGGGGGCCGCGCCGCTTAAGCAGATAGGCCAATAAACAGCCTCCGGCAAATTCCCAATGGAAACTGTTGAAGACAATCCACAGCAGGGCTTGGTCGTGGGGAATGGTGAAGAAGGCGATAAACTGGCTGAGTGACCCCAGCAAGATGACAGCAACCAACAGCCCGTAGAGCCAGCGCGGCAGCAAAAACATCAGGCTGGCCACCAGATAGAAAAACAGGATCAAAGTCAAAGTCCAAGCCACGCTCAGGATGGGCGCTTCTGACTGGGGCAGCAGGAAAATCGACTGGAGAATGTAGAGCGGGGTAATGGGGGTATTGTTTTTGAGGCCGGGTACGGTGAGCAGGAGCGCCAACACGCCCCCCATTACGGCCCAATAGACGGGGTAGATGCGGGTGGCTCGTCGGACGATAAACCGCCACCAGGGCCGCCAGCCGCGATCGCCCCAGCGAGACCATTGACTATAGACAATGATAAAACCGCTCAAGACGAAGAAAAAATCAACCCCAACCCAACCAAAGCGAAAGATTTCCCACACAAAACGACTCCCGAGGCGTTCGTTACTGAGTTGATCCACATGAAAGAGCACCACCACCAATGCCGCCAAGCCTCGCAGGGCTTGAATCAAGGGTAGAGGTTGAGGACGAGGGGAAGTCATGGAAAACGTCTCAGGCGTGTTATCTCTTCGTCAAGCTGTTGCGATCGCTAATAATGCAATGAGTCTGCCCTAGAACTTCTGGGCGGTCTTCGCTGCGGGGTCAAACTTAAACCGACTCGGATAGTCGGTGATGCCGTAGAGGTTAAATGAGACGGTGGGCTGATCGCCGAGGGCTTCAACCCGATGAATCGCCTCCGGGAGAAAGCTGATGATATCACCCGGTTCTAGGGTGCAATTACCAATGGGGGCGATCGCATCCGGATGCTCCGGATCATCCCCTGTGCGCTGCCAGAAGGTGTTTTCTTCTTGACCATCGCTGAGGGCAACCACGCCCCAGGTGGCATGGTTGTGAATCGTGGACTTTTGACCCCCGGCCCAGGCTACCATCTGCACCGTGAGCGGATAACCCGGTTCTTCGTAGAGCTTGGAGACAGACCAACCGCGTTTGGCGCTGGGCGGGCTGTATTGCAACGTCAGCCAAGGGGCTTCCTCTAGTAAATGGCGCACACGGGGGCAGATTTGCTCCAGACGGCGGCGATCGTCGCGCTCCGCCAGCAGAATGGCATCGAGATCGCTCAAGAAATGATACAGACGATAGGGATTAGGCAGCGCCGCTAAATCGATCGCGGCCTCAAGGGGCTCACATTGGCCCGCATCCGTGACAATCCAGGTTTTCCCCATGGTGCATTTACTCCGATCCGCGTTGATGATGCCTGAAAGCATTCCTTTGTTTTCATCTTGAACACTGTACCGCGTCTCTGGCGATCGGGTGTGTTGGCTGGCCTGGGCATAGCGTCAATCCGTTGCCGCACTTCATGGCAACTTTAAATTCCGCCAGAGAAATAACAAAATTCTGTAAACCCCGTGCCATGACCCTACCCACTTCTCGGAACAGGCCCTATCCTGTGAATTAACCAATGGTGTGGTGACATTACAAACCTAAGCAGAGTCCATCCAAGCAAAGCTCAACTAGAAATCATGAACCAGTTTTTCCGCAATTCCCTCCTCGCTACGGCTGCCGTCAGCACGAGCCTCTTTACAGCCGGAACCGCCCAAGCCGCGCAGCTTGCCCCCGGTCTGTTTGAAATCTTCAACG
>JBMYQW010000497.1:0-3305 GCA_049601735.1 Spirulinaceae cyanobacterium | reverse complement strand
CGGGGGGATTGCCCCTACAGGGTCTGCTAATGCACAAAATAAGGCGTGTCACGGCCCTAGAACAAACCCCGCACCGGACGTGTCACCGGCACAAAGAGCATTCGGGTATTCTGGACACCACCATCGTTGTCGCTGGCGATCCAATAGCCTGCCTCCGTCACGGCTAGGCTCTCGACCTTTTCATGGAGCCAGTCGTAGTCTTCTACCAGATCAACAACGAGGGTCTTGGTTAGCTTGCGATCGCCCGTATGATCATCTTTAAGCGCCGTCTTCGCTTGATCCAGGTCAATGCGATAGACCCGTTTGATCCGAACATCGGACGCGCCTTTCTCACCGCCCTGATTATCCCGTTCGACAACCACAAAGCTGCCATCGATGTCACGGCTGATTTCGCTTAGGCCCACCCAACCATCAACATTGTCCGTATCCAATGGGTAGAAGAAATAGTCCCAGGTGTTGCTGGCGACATCGTAGGCGGCGATCCGCGCCATGGACTCATCCTCAAAGGCCCGTTGAATCGCCACATAAACCGTGCGGCCATCGGCGCCGGTGGTGACGCCCTCAAAGCCAAAGCGGGTAATCGCGGCGGCATCGGCAGGGGGCAGGCCAATTTCTTCCTGCACCACGCCCGCGCTGTTGGTGCGAATGAGCAGATTCGGACGCTCCCGACCTTCGCGGGTATCGCCTTCGCTCACCAGCCAGAGGTCGCCATTGGGGGCGATCGCAATCCCCTCCAGGTCATAGCTAACGGGCTCACCATTTTTGGTGATCGGCAGCGTATCATTAACGATCATCTCTGCGCCCTGGTGCCGCAGCGAATAAATACGCGAGGGGGCTACGGCATTGTCTGGCACGGCGTAGAAGTTGGAGGCTACCCGTGTCACCATGCCGCTGATGGCGCTAAAGGGGCGCATCACCGTCGTGGTTTTGACCAGGGGCTCGGTACTGGTGTAATGGGGCGTGGCCTTGGGGGAGGCTTGGAAAACGTTGATTGTGCCATCGTCTTCATTGGCGGTCAGGAAGAGGTTGCGATCGGGAATCGCAATGAGCCCTTCCGGTGCCAGCCCCGTGGGCAGAAAGCTGAGTAGCTCCGGCGTCTCGGGCGTGGTGATGTCGTAGATTGCCACAAAACTGCCTCGCTCGGAAGCGACAAAGGCAATTTCCTGCTCACCGAACATACCGACGGTTGCGCCCTCTACTTCAATGCCCCGATTCTCGGAGCGCCCATCGGGATATTGACCGTGGAGAATGGCTAGTTCTTCGAGGCTGTCGCCGCTGTCGTAGACCACATTGCCCTCGGTATCGAGGATCGACCAGCCGCGCCCCCCACTCCAGATGCCATCGCCAAAGGTGTCAAGGCTGGTATCACCTTCGTTGGCGGTGATGATGTGACCTTTACTGGTAAAGGCGATCGAGTCGGGTTCTCGACGACCTTCGAGGGAATCGGTAAAGAGAATATCGTCTTCTTCTTGGGTGTCGGCGCGATCGTGTAGGGACGTACCGGCGGAGAAGATGCGAATCACGTCCTCAGACTCGACATCGAGGAGGGCGATCGCGTTATTTTCTTGCAAGCTAACCGCCACGGTCTGGCTATCGGGCGTGATCGTCACGTATTCCGGCTGGGGGTCGGTATCGTAGTTGACCCCCGCAATGCCCTCGGCATCGAGGGGCGTGTTGCTGACCGTCGAGGCAGCGGGGTCGTCGTAGTTGAGCGTGACAAAGTTGACCGAACCGGGGCGATCGCCGGGCAAATTGTCTTCGTCTTCCTCATCTTCAATGGCAATGATCGCTTTCGTGCCATCGGGCGTCACCGCCAGGTTATCGGGGCCAATGCCGTCTAGGGGAATGTCGGCGGCGATCGCTTGAGTTGCCAGATCCACAAATACCAACGTACCGGGCTGCTGATCCGGAATCTCGCTCTCATCATCCAGGACGCTCACCAGAGCATAGCGGCCATTGGGCGTCACGGCCACCGCCGTGGGCTCTCCCCAACGGGAAACATCCACCGTTCCAGCCATCTGAGGCGCACGGGGATTGCTGATATTGAGAAAACCAATCTGGCGATCGCCTGCATTGGTATAAACCACCGTTTGACCATCCGGGGTCGCCGCAATGATTTCTGCCACAGCGCCATCGACGGCAAATTGCGTCAGGGGTACAAAGCTGCGCACTTGCGCTTGAGCGGCTTCAGCCGCACCCAAAACAACACTAGCACTCAAGAGGGCTGCTGCTGTGCCCAGCCCCTTGCGCCATGATGAAACTTGCATAAATTCTCCTTCCCACTATTTTTTATAAAACAACTGCTGATAAAACGACAAACATGAAACAGTCTAAACCCGCATTGGGCTTAGGCTCACAAGATTATTCTGGCGTTAAAGTCAGATTAATTTTTTGTTAAGTCAAAGGGAATCAATGGGCGAAAATTTTACAGAGACTTGACCAAATCTTTAAAAAGAGGGGCAATGCCCCCCACTCTCACAATGCTATCGTTTGGTAAGTAGATGCACCCTGAGAGGGGGAGGTCGCTGCGGCGGCTTCCCCTTTTTTTTATTCTGGGGGTCGAACGCGCAGAGCTCGTGATCGCAGCTTGGCCAACTCTCCTGCCAGGGAACCGATCCGAACCTGATGATTACGAACCTGATTATGGTGATAGAGGTAAGCGATCGCTGCGCAGGGTCAGAGGGGATTTTCAAAGTCTGAGCCCTTGGGCGACAGGGCCCAATCCCATCGGAACGTCAGCCATACGGGAATCAACAGTTACAATAGGCAATATGTAGACAGATGTTGACCCCAATGGCTGCCCCGCTTCTCCACTCCTCCCACTCCCTTTAAAAATCATTATGTTGCACTTACTCTACATCCTGGCATTCACCTGTATTGCCTTCTTGGCTATGAATAGTATCATTCGCAGTCTGATGAATCTGAATGTAGAACCGAGCCGACGGGCCAACGCCACCCGGCGCTCTCCTCAAGCCTCTGTTCCTCATCCGGAGTTGCTCGATGCCCAAGGCAAACCGATTGAAGAGCCCCTGCTCGTGGTTCGCTCGGTGGATGTGGACGAGGCAAGAGAACGACTCGATGCCATCTTTGATGCTTCTCCAAATGCTCAATCTGAAGGCAGCGAAGAAGCCTAGTGCTGTGACACGCCTTAATGAGTGCATTAGATTACCGAGGAGAAAAACCTTGAAAATATTGACAGTGTTGGATTTTGCTCCGTCCTGAGTTGAGCAGAGCCGAAATCTCAACCCAACCTACTGCCGTGACACAGCTAAAATGGTGCAATAGAATCTTGCCAATGAATTTTG
>JBMYQW010000496.1:0-3336 GCA_049601735.1 Spirulinaceae cyanobacterium | reverse complement strand
AATCTTGAGGGGGCGGATCTTCGAGACATCCGTTGGGATGATAAAACAATTTGGCAGAGGGGCGAAGGGCTTAAGAATACGCTCAATGTTCCGGAAAAACTCAAGCAGCAGTTGGATTGTGTTGAGCCGGAGTGATAGATTTAGGGTGCGTTAGCAGGGCAAGAAATGAATAAAAATAGCAATGATTCTGTTTCCTGCGCAATGCACCACAAGCCACTTCAAGCATTACGAATTGGTGCGTTACGGCGGCAATTAAAATACTGGATTTGATTTTCAAAATCATGACCGCTCAACACACTCTACTGCCGCGATACGCCTTATTTGGTGTATTAGATTACCAAGGGACGAATCCCTCAAAACATTGGCCGTGTTGGGTTTTGCTCCGCGCAACCCAACCTACTCCCTAATACCCTTTTTTCCGCGGCACTACAGCTAAACCCTGATATTGTAGGGAATGCCCACCCTAAAAATCCCACTATCATGAAAATAAACGCGATTATTCATCCGGCAGAAGAAGGTGGATATTGGGCAGAAGTCCCTGCCTTACCTGGATGTATTACAGAAGGTGAAACCTTGGAAGAAGTCAAACAAAACTTGCAAGATGCGATCACAGGTTGGTTGGCTGTTGCCAATAGCCTCAAGCCCGCAGAAGCAACTGATCAAATTATTGAAATTGCCGTATGAAATCAGTTTCAGGCAAAAAGCTGTGCAAAATTGTCAAAAAAAGGGGCTGGATACTACAAAGAGTGACGGGCAGTCACCATATCTATACAAACCCTCAAACGGCTCAAATCATTTCAATTCCCGTTCATCGTAATCAAGATTTAAAAGTGGGTACGCTACGCTCACTGATGAGGGTGGCCAACCTAACAGAGCAAGACTTGTAGGGTGTTCAGGTGAATAATATTCATCTTAAGCCAGGTGCGGCGATCGCACTGAAGCGCAATACCAGAGGCGATCGCCCCTTCCTAAACGATTTTCTAGAGTTCCCTGCATTCCCACCGGGCAAGACGCTACCGTAGAGAAACCAGCAGTACACAGAAGTTAACGATTCGTCATGACCCAAAACCCACTCCTCATCGGGGAAGGGCTGCCCCCCTTTGCCGAGATCACCCCGGAACAGGTCGTTCCCGCCGTTGAGCACCTGCTTGCCGAACTGCAAACCGCCCAAACCCAGCTAGAAGAAAACCTGACACCCACCTGGGACGGACTCATGACCCCCCTGACCGCAATGGGTGAAAAACTGGGCTGGACTTGGGGCGCGATCGGCCACCTGATGGGCGTTAAGAACAGCCCCGAGCTGCGGGCCGCCTACGAAAAAGTGCAGCCCGAGCTGGTGAAGTTCAGCAGCCAACTGAGCCAGAGTGAAGCCTTTTATCAGGGCTTCAAAGCGATGCGGGAGAGTGAGCAATGGTCGCAGTTCACCACCGCCCAACAACGGGCCATTGAAGCCGAACTTCAGAGCGCCGAACTTTCAGGCGTCGGGCTCCAGGGCGAAGCCAAGGAACGCTTCAATGCGATTCAGCTAGAGCAAGCTGAACTGGGCACGAATTTTTCTAACCATGTGCTCGATGCGACGAAAGCGTTTGAACTCAAGCTCACCGACGCCGCTCAAGTGGCAGGGATGCCCGAGAGCTGGTTGAGCCTGGCGGCCCAAACCGCCCAACAAAAGGGCGCTGCTGAGGCGACACCGGAAGCAGGACCTTGGGTGGTAACACTGGACTACCCCAGCTTTGGCCCCTTCTTGCGCCATTGCCAGGTGCGCGAGCTGCGGGAGCAGGTCTATCGGGCGTTTATCAGTCGAGCCTCGCAGGGTGAGCTAGACAACAACCCGTTGATTCAGCGGATTTTAGAGCTGCGCCAGGAGCAGGCCAAGCTCCTGGGCTTTGCCAGTTATGCCGAGTTGAGCCTGGCCCGCAAGATGGCCCCGGATGTGGCTACCGTGGAAAAACTGCTCGGGGAACTCCGCACCGTAAGTTATCCTGCTGCCGAGCAGGAGATCGCCGACCTCAAAGCCTTTGCCGCTAGCCAAGATCCCCAATACCAAAAGCTGCAACTCTGGGATGTGAGCTACTGGTCGGAGCAGCAGCGCCAAGCCAAGTTTGACCTCGATAGCGAGGCCTTGCGCCCCTACTTCCCGCTGGATCAGGTGCTGGCCGGGCTCTTTGGTTTAGCTCAACGGCTGTTTCAAGTCACCATTGCCCCCGCCGATGATTCAGCCCCTGTCTGGCATGAGGATGTGCGCTATTTCCAGGTCAGCGATGCTCAGGGGGCGGCGATCGCCTACTTCTACCTCGACCCCTACAGCCGCCCAGCGGAGAAGCGCGGTGGGGCTTGGATGGATGAATGCGTGGGTCGGGCTAAGTTTGCGATCGCCGGCCAAAGCCAAACCCGCCTCCCAGTGGCCTATCTGATCTGTAACCAGATGCCCCCGGTCGGCGACAAGCCCAGCCTGATGAGCTTTGATGAAGTGGAAACCCTCTTCCATGAGTTTGGTCACGGCTTGCAGCATATGCTCACACAAGTGGACTACCCTGAGGTGTCCGGCATTCGCAACGTGGAATGGGATGCGGTGGAACTGCCGAGCCAATTTATGGAGAACTGGTGCTACGAGCGCCAGACCCTCTTTGGCATGGCCAAGCATTACGCCACGGGTGAAACGCTTCCTGAGGCGGAGTACCAGAAGCTCCTCGCCGCTCGCACCTATATGAGCGGTTCGGGAATGCTGCGCCAGTTGCACTTTTCCTTGCTGGATCTGGAGTTGCACCATCGCTACCAACCGGGGGGCGAGGAAACCCATCAGCAGGTGCGCGATCGCATCGCCCCAACCACCACCGTACTGCCACCACTACCCGAAGACCAGTTCCTCTGCGCCTTTGGGCATATCTTCGCGGGAGGCTACGCGGCGGGCTACTACAGCTACAAATGGGCGGAAGTGCTCAGTGCTGATGCCTTTGCCGCCTTTGAAGAGGCGGGTCTCGAAGACGAGGCGGCGCTGGTGCAAGTGGGTCAACGCTTCCGGGATACGGTGCTGGCGCTGGGGGGCAGTGAACACCCGATGACGGTGTTTAAAACCTTCCGGGGTCGGGAGCCCGATACCACTGCGCTATTGCGGCACAGCGGATTGGTTCAAGCCTAGGGGGAGGGTTTGCAACCATCGATGTAAACTTAAGCTCGGAATCCTTTATCTACAAGGCTTTTGGGGCGGACTACACCCGACCCACCCCAATCTAAGCTACGCTTGACCGCCCCTCCCAAAAGGTAGGGCTGTTATACGTTTACCAGAGAAAATTCTCTGTCTTCTGTAGGGGCTGGGTTTCCCTGCCCCCGCGCAAC
>JBMYQW010000495.1:0-3348 GCA_049601735.1 Spirulinaceae cyanobacterium | reverse complement strand
ACAGATTCAAAATACTTTGAAACAAATTCGCAATCTGCTGCCACACTTGGCCGGGACCAATGCCAAAGACCACTTGCACTACCACCAAACCAAAGGCGATCAGCAACGCCGTTTTGACACTGGCTTTCACGACCTTGACCAGCAAGGTAAAGACAATCCAGGCAATCAGGCAAGCGACAAGTAGCAGAATAATTTCCATTTAAACCCTGTCTATTTTTAAATCTGGGGTAGGGGAGGGTTTCAAACCACTGGTGTGAACTTAAGCATGAAACCCAGTATCTACAAGGCTTCTGTGGCGGCCCACACCCGACCCACCCCGGTCTAAGCTACGCTTGCCCCCCCCTCCCGAGAGGGGATTTTACGAGTCTCCTCTTGGGAGGAGTCCCCGGAGAGGGAGGTGGGTCGGCCTACTCAAACTCCCACCAGGAATTGAATACAGCCTTAAGTTCACATGGATGGTTTCAAACCCTCCCCTACAGGATCTGAGCGGCGACTGAACAAGATTGAGGGCGTGTCATCAATTAAATTCAGAAACCTTATGCTACAAGGGATAGAGCGCCCGACCCAAACAACAAGGAAAGGGACTGCATGCTAGTCATAGTCAGAGCTTTGAATCTAAATGATGATAGCCCCTAAACCGCCACCGTGGTTTTACTCAGACTGCTCATTGCCTCTAGTGCTGTCTGACGGGCCCAGGCGTCTGCTGCCAAAATATCTTCCAGAGTGGGATGGGCGGTATTTTGGGACGTGAAGCGATCGCACACTTGCTCGATCAACTGGGGAATCTCTAAAAAGCCAATTTTCTCTTCAATAAAGAGCGCCACCACCTGCTCATTGGCCGCATTGAGCACCGCTGGCATTGCCCCCGCCGCACGCCCGGCGGCGTAGGCCAGGTTCATGCAGGGATATTTCTGATGATCCGGTTCGCGGAACGTGAGGCTGGCGACTTTCACCAAGTCTAGGCGCGGCCAATCCGTGGGCAGGCGCTCGGGGTAGGAGAGGGCGTAGAGCAAAGGCAGGCGCATATCCGCCCAGCCCAGTTGCGCCAGGACGGAGGTGTCGCTGAGTTCGATCAGCGAGTGAATAATGCTCTGGGGATGAATGACAATCTCGATGTCGTCGTAATCCTTGCCAAAGAGATAATGAGCTTCAATCACCTCTAGCCCTTTGTTCATCAACGTAGCCGAGTCGATCGTGATCTTTTTACCCATCGACCAATTCGGGTGCTTGAGGGCATCGGCAACGGTCACTTCGGGTAATTTCTCCACCGGGAGATCGCGGAACGCACCGCCGGACGCCGTTAGAATCACTTTGTTTAAGCCCTTGTCCGGCACACCCTGGAGACATTGAAAAATCGCCGAATGCTCCGAGTCGGCGGGGAGCAGTGCAACCTTGTGTTTTTCGATTAGCGGCAAGACGACGGGGCCACCCGCGATCAGGGTTTCTTTATTGGCTAGAGCAATATCTTTACCCGCTTCGATCGCGGCGATCGTGGGCAACAGACCCGCACAGCCGACAATCCCGGTGACGACGCTCTCGGAATCGCCGTAGCGGGCAACTTCTACGACGCCTTCCTGGCCGCTGAGGATCTCGGGCGGGTTCTCCAGGTCGGCGATCGCCGCCTGCAACTCTGGCAACTTTGAGCGATCCTGAATCGCCACAATCTGAGGCTTGAACTGCCGCACTTGAGCTGCCAACAGTGACACGTTGCGTCCGGCGGCGAGACCCACCACCCGAAAGCGATCGGGGTACTGTTCTACAATATCCAGGGTCTGGGTGCCGATGGAGCCAGTCGAGCCGAGCAGGGTAATTGCTTTCACGGGAGAGTTACCGAATTTTAGATTTGCTTAAACTTTAGCTATAAATCGTTGTTTTCTCAAGAACGTCCCCTTTTCACGCCCACCCCACCCCAACCGGATGCGATTCCGGTGATCTTTGCCTTCCCGAATACCTATAGCGTCGGCATCACGAGCCTGGGTTATCAGGTGATCTGGGCGATGCTGGCCCAGCGATCGGATTTGCAAGTGGCTCGGCTGTTTACCGATGCCCAGGAGTTGCTACCCCGTCATCCGGAACTGCTCGGGTTCTCGTTGAGTTGGGAACTGGACTATGGTCATATTCTGGATCTTTTGGAGCAGCTTCAGATTCCCCTACATGGGTCGGAACGAGATGATAACGATCCCTTGATTTTTGGCGGCGGCCCAGTGCTCACGGCCAACCCAGAACCCTTTGCGGCTTGGTTTGATCTGGTGCTGCTCGGCGATGGCGAAGCGGTGATTGAGCCGTTTTTGGATGCCTACCAAGCCTGTCGGGGGCGATCGCGCGCCGAAAAACTGCTGCACCTGGCTCAAGTCCCCGGCATCTATGTGCCGAGTTTGTATCGGGTGGACTACACAGAGCCCACCGGAGCCATTGCAACCATCCAACCCCATGCCGCCAATGTGCCGTCAGCCAAGACTGTTCCCCCAGTGGTGCAAAAGCAAACCCATCGCAGTAATACGCTCCTGGCCTCCACCGTCGTCACACCCGCAGCCGCCTGGGAAAACATCTATATGGTGGAGGTGGTGCGCAGTTGCCCGGAAATGTGTCGGTTTTGTCTGGCGAGTTATCTGACGCTGCCGTTTCGGACGGCGGATTTAGAAAAGTCTCTTTTACCGGCGATCGAGCACGGCCTCAAAGTCACGAATCGCCTCGGTCTCCTGGGAGCGTCGGTGACGCAGCATCCGGAATTTCACGATCTCCTCGCGCATCTGGCGCAACCCCAATATGAGGATGTGCGCTTGAGTATTGCCTCGGTGCGCACGAATACGGTGACGGAGCAGTTAGCCCAAACCCTTGCCCAGCGGAGGACGCGATCGCTCACCATTGCAGTGGAAAGTGGCTCAGAACGGCTGCGGGCGATCGTCAATAAAAAGCTGCACAACGATGAAATCATCCAGGCGGCAATCAATGCCCAGGCGGGCGGGCTCAAGGGGCTGAAGCTCTACGGCATGGTAGGGATTCCAGGAGAGACAGCGGCGGATCTGGAGGCGACGATCGCGATGTTTGCCCAACTCAAAAAGGCAGCACCTCGGCTCAAGTTCACGTTCGGTTGCAGCACGTTTGTGCCCAAGTCCCATACGCCGTTTCAATGGTATGGCGTGGATACAGCGGCGAAGCAGCGACTGAAGCTGCTGCAAAAGCGGCTCCATGCGTTGGGTGTGGAGTTTCGGCCGGAGAGTTATAACTGGTCAGTGATTCAGGCACTAATCTCGCGGGGCGATCGTCGCTTGACGCCCTTGCTGGAGCTAACGCGCCATTATGGGGATACGTTAGGGAGTTACAAGCGGGCGTTTAAGGAGCTACGGG
>JBMYQW010000494.1:0-3353 GCA_049601735.1 Spirulinaceae cyanobacterium | reverse complement strand
TGGCCAAACAATCGGTCAAAACCGCAGATGAATCTCCACAAACACTCTCTGAACTCGATGCCCTAAGGGATATTGTTTTTGGCAATAGATACAGTCTCGCTTGCTGGGTCAGATCCTCGGCGTGAAAGCAATCCCCCTAGCTTGGTAATACTGGGGTGGGGATAAGTTTGATTCGACCGGCGTCCATCTCGGCCATCAGGAGTTCCAGCGCCTCGTAGTCTACATCAGAAATATGACCCGTCCGGGTTAGCTCAAAGTTGATGCTGTTTTCAATCTCAGGCGTCAGGCGGCGAATATACAACGCCTTTTCAACCAAGCGGCGGATCAAAGAGGGCTGAATCATTATGAAAGGCTCTGTCCTTCAAGGAGCAGGAGTGCTGTTAGCACTATCTTTCTAGAAAGAGTGTCATTCGCCTGTGATCACTTCGAAAATGTGGGCGTGATTCCGATCACAACTGCCACCCCGCGGTCATCAGGGGCTGGGACGGGAGAGAGGGGGCAATTGGGTATTATCATGGGCAAGGTTTCACTGCGGAAAGTTTTTGAATGACCTTACAACTGCGCGTTTACGTCCCTGAGCATCCCCTCATTCAGCATTGGTTGGGCGTCGCCCGTGACCAAGACACCCCCACGGTGCTCTTTAAGAGTGCGATGACCGAACTCGGACGCTGGTTAACCTACGAAGCCAGTCGCAAATGGCTACCCAGTGAAACCATTACAGTGCAAACCCCCTTGGCGCCCTGTGATGCCAAGCTCATTAATCCTACTGTGCCAGTAGCCGTCATTCCCATTCTGCGAGCGGGTTTGGCGCTACTCGATGGGGCACAGATGCTGCTGCCCCTAGCGAATACCTATCATCTCGGCCTGGTTCGCAATGAAGAGACCCTCGAAGCGAGCTGTTATCTCAACAAGCTCCCCGAGGCGTTTGACCCGGAAACCCGCCTGCTGATTCTTGACCCCATGCTGGCGACCGGCGGCTCGATGATGGCTGCACTGGCTGAAGTGGTGGCTCGGGGGGGCAATCCTGCCCATATCCGGATTGTGTCAGTGGTGGCTGCACCCCCGGCGCTGCAACAACTCAGCAAAGCCTATCCGAGCCTCAATGTCTACACCGCCATGATCGATGAGACGCTCAATGAGCAGGGCTATATTGTTCCTGGTTTGGGGGATGCGGGCGATCGCGCTTTCGGGACGTGAGAGCTGATAGCATAGAGACTGAGGAGTTTCGACAAACGATGAGCTGAACCAGCAGCGAACAAAATCAGCCAATAAAACCTATGAGCCAGCGTGATGGATTTGCCAGTGGATTTTTTCTGGGCGCCGTTTTAGGCGGTGTTGTCGGGGGCGTCGTGGGCGTACTCGCAACCACCCGCCGCGGGGAAGCGGCCGAGGCAGCGAGTGATGATCCGGCCGACCTGCGCGATCTAGAACCCAGCATTGAATCAACCCGGCGGAGTCTAGAAACCAAAATTGCCCAACTCAACCTTGCCATTGACGATGTGCGCCAGCAAATTGGGGTTGTCAATGGCTCGTCTCGGCACGAGTCCTAGTACCGCAGGGTGGAAATAGCATTACCATTCTTGATCCTTCAAATATTGCTGTGTGAGAAGCCCAGAAACTGAAATAGGTGGTTTACTTCCGCCATTGAGTACTCGCTGAATAAGTGCAGCCCCTCCTAGGCAACCTGTACAATGTGAGCATCATTAGACGTTCAGACTGCACTTGCACTAATTATGGATATCAACATTGCCAGACTCATTGTCGTTAGCCTCCAGAATTTCCTCCAGATTTACACCCTGATCCTGCTGGTTCGGGTGTTGCTGTCCTGGTTCCAAACCATGGGCTGGGCCCAGCAGGTGATGGCGATCCTGAGTCCGATTACTGATCCTTATCTCAATATTTTTCGCTCGATTATTCCGCCCCTCGGTGGCATGGACTTTTCACCGATTTTGGCATTTTTAGCCCTCAATCTTCTGGGGCCTATTGTGATTGGTCTTTTAGGACAGGCGTTGTTGAGCTTTGCCTGATGGCACGTCCTAAAAACCCTTGAGACCACAACTGAATGATGGATACTAGCGGTGGATGGGCGATCGCTAGTGCTTTGTCAAGAGTGAAATGAGGGGTTATTGTGAAGATCGGACTGAATCATGAAACCCAGTATTAGCAAGGTTTGTGTTGGGTTACTCTCCGAGAAGCAAGCTATGCTCCGCTCAACGCCAACCTACATTTTTAGGATTGACGCTGCAATAGCGACAATCTGCAGGAAGCGATCGCCCCCTCACCCGCCAGGATTATCGCTCAGGTCTCCAGCGAGAACCTGAGGAAATCAGTGATCTTTTGGTGTTCTGTATCAGGCATGGACTCTGGTATTGTCAATGCCAGAAACTCTCCCGAATTCATCAGCACAATAATGCGTTGGCTCTCCTGTAATTGGTTTCCCTGGAATTGGTTCTCCGGATCTGAACTGGGGCCTGCCATTGCCAGCGCATCCTGAAGTTGGTAGTAATGGGTTTGGCCGTGACGCAGAAGGCTGCGGTATTCAACCCGAATCAGTCCTTGCGATTGATTGATTTGCAACATACAGATCCTCGGTTGCCAAAGGGCACGGTAGAGAAGCCAAAGCCCGATCGCACTCAAGATGCTGCCCAAGCCATAATTCAGAGCACGGGAAGTGTCTGGGGGATTGTGCGGCGCGTCATCGTGACTCACCCCCAGCTCAATTTCATTGGGTTGAGGGTCGGTTGATTTTAAGCTGGCCGATTGCATGAAAATGAGTATCCCCAAGCTCGAAAGCAGACTACCGATGATCAGTCTGATCGCCGCACGCTGTGCACCCTGTTGGGCTTGCAGAATACTCGGACGAGGAAATGTGATCTTCATTTTGGGTGATAAGCCTCATCCAAGCTGAAACCTGGCGTTTGATAAATTAACATCCAAGAAGGACGACTTAAAAATCAAGAGAGAGGGAGCAGTGATGTTGAAGGTATAGCCGCGTTAGTAGATGGTTGGGACATCGCGTAGGGTGGGCATTGCTAGCTCTTTCAATGCGATCAAAAGATCTATCTAGAACGATATATCAGCAAGGGTTTCAGACATTTGCATCGCGAGAAAATTGTGGTATTTCCTGAAATCAAGTGTAATCTTTTGGCTTAATGATGAAATATTCAAGGCGGCGATCTCTGAAACTCTCACTCTGTCGTCCCGCCTACTTGTAGTTTACTTGTGCGTGTTGAAAGGGCTGAGTGGACATTGCCCACCAGGAAAGGGGTTCAGCGTTTGTTACATAAAAACGTGAACACTCTCGCCTTTACGGATCGCCTACAGATCGCCAAAGCCCTTCTTTTTTTTCTTTT
>JBMYQW010000493.1:0-3406 GCA_049601735.1 Spirulinaceae cyanobacterium | reverse complement strand
TGAACAACTTCAAGCCAATGGAATCTACATTACAGCCAAGTTGATTGAGGCAATTCTGACTGATGTGGGCGAACGCTGAAATCTGCCGCAAATATGTGTGGGAGGCGTAGGGGTCATGCCCCCGTGCTGACCCCTACCGGGTTTAGAGCGTTGGGGGCGGGGTTAAGATAACAACATGACCGACTGGGTATGTCAGTAACCTGGGCTCCCGTGGCAACATCGATAAGAATTGAGCGTTTGTAACTGACAGTGAGTGACTACAATGTAATCACCTGCCCCCTCCCAAGCAAACCTATGGGTAATGCTATTCGTACTCGCCTTGTCAAAATCGGTAACTCCCAAGGCGTCCGCATTCCGAAACCGCTCCTCGAACAAAGCGGCATTCAAGGCGAAGTTGAAATCGAAGTTCAAGGGCAAGCATTGATCATCCGCACCATTCCTAAACCCCGTCAGGGTTGGGAGCAAGCCTTTATTGCCATGGCAGAAAACCAAGACGATACCCTTCTCGACGATGACCTGCCGACCGCATGGGAGCAAACAGAATGGGAATGGTAATCCAGCGGTTTGATGTTTTTCTCGTTAATCTTGACCCCACCATTGGCCGTGAAATTAAAAAAACACGCCCTTGTCTGGTTATATCGCCGGATGAGATGAACCAAAATATTGGCACGGTCATCATTGCGCCGATGACAACCAAGGGACGAACCTACCCCACTCGTGTACTTTGCAAATTTCAGGGCAAGGCTGGACAAATCGTTCTCGATCAAATTCGCACAATTGACAAAATCCGCCTGATCAAAAAATTAGGGCAGATTCAGCCTGATGAGCAGACTGTGGTTTTAGAGACGATCGCTGAGATGTTTGCTGAATAATCACTTTACAGCCTTTTACATCCAACGCCGCCAACAGCGCCAACTCACCATTCCTGTAATCAGCGATTACGAAATCCGGATCGCATAACTTAAAATCAGACAAAAACCCTCTCCCAGTCTGGAAGAGGGTTGGGTATAGAGCGATGCTCTTCTCGAAGAATGGGCACAGAGGCATCGCTGCCCCTAACTCCCCCACTGCGTATGGAAAAACTCACCCGCAGGCTTATCAATCCGCTCGTAGGTATGGGCACCAAAATAGTCGCGTTGGGCCTGGGTGAGGTTTTGGGGTAGGCTCTCCCGACGATAGCTATCGAAATAGTCCAGCGAGGCGCTAAAACCGGGGACGGCAATGCCCATCTGGTTGGCGGTCGAGAGCACCGTGCGCCAGGCTTCCTGGCGATCGAGAATCGACTGTTTAAACTCCGGCGCCAGCAGCAGGTTGGGCAGCTCCGGGTTATCGGTAAACGCCTTGTTGATCTTGTTCAAAAATCCGGCTCGAATGATACAGCCGCCCTTCCAAATTCGGGCATCTTCAGCCAGGTTTAAGCCGTAGTTGTACTCTTTCGAGGCTTGGCGCAGCAGATCCATGCCCTGGGCATAGGAGCACATTTTGGAGCAATAGAGCGCATCACGGACTTGATCAACGAACGTCTTGGCATCGCCGTTAAACGGTGTTGTTTTAGCGGTGATTTCCTTGGCAGCGGCGATGCGCTCATCCTTATAGCCCGACATAATTCGCGCATTGACGGCGGCATACATCGTGGGCACAGCAACGCCCAACTCTAATGCCGACATGACTGTCCAGCGACCCGTCCCCTTCTGACCAGCCTTATCCAAGATTAAATCGAGCAGATGCTGGTTCGTCTCCGGGTCGATCTGCTTGAAAATATCCGCCGTGATCTCAATCAAGAAGGAGTTCAACTCATCGGTGGTATTCCACTGGGCAAAAACCTCATGGAGTTCCGGATTGCTCAAACCCAAGCCCTGCTTAAGCAGATCGTAGGCTTCAGCGATGAGCTGCATATCACCATATTCAATGCCGTTATGCACCATCTTGACGTAATGCCCTGCGCCGCCGCGGCCGATGTAGGTGACACAGGGGCCATCATCTACTTGAGCCGCAATTTTGGTCAGGATCGGTTCAAGATATTCGTAGGCGGCTTGGGTGCCACCGGGCATGAGGCTGGGGCCCTTGAGTGCGCCTTCTTCACCGCCACTAACGCCCATTCCCATGAAGCCCAAGCCCTCGGCTTCGAGTTCCTGGGTGCGGCGCTCGGTATCTTCGTAGAGGGAGTTGCCGCCATCGATGATCATGTCGTCCTTGTCTAGGAGCGGCTTGAGGCTCTGGATCACAGCATCCACCGGCTTTCCGGCCTTGACCATGACCAAAATCTTGCGGGGACGTTCTAAGATTTGCACAAACTCTTCAATGGAGTAGGCAGCTTTGACATCCTTGCCCTGAGCACGGGTGGCCATGAAGGTATCCGTTTTCTCGCGACTGCGGTTATAAACCGCGATCGGGAAACCCCGGCTTTCGACATTAAGAGCAAGGTTTTCTCCCATTACGGCGAGGCCAATGACCCCGAAAGTGCGATTAGTCATGTTGTCTATGGTCTCTACAATTGGGTATGCGCTGCGTAAGACGCAATATTTAGGTGTCTCGGGCTTCCGTCCAAGCGATGATTGCCGCTGTCAGGGTACAATCGCGCTGCTCTCGGGCAACTGGGATGAGAGGGTATGAAAACGGCTGAAAGCCCAAGGCGCAAATTCCCCTTTACCCTAGCCCGATCCCCAGAATCACGCCCTAAAGAAGAAATTAAGATGCGATCGCCGCTTCGGTCTGGTAGCCGAATCTGATAGAATTGTGTAGAAATATTGCGATTCTTTAACAAACATCCTATGAAATTGTTGGTGGTTGGCGCGACGGGCACACTCGGTCGGCAGGTAGCTCGGCGGGCTCTAGATGAAGGGCATGAGGTACGCTGTCTGGTGCGGAACCTCCGCAAGGCCGCCTTCTTGCGGGAATGGGGCGCGACCCTCATCAAGGCCGATCTCTGCGAACCTGAGACATTAACTCCGGCTCTCGAAGCAGTTGACGCCGTGATCGATGCAGCCACTGCCCGCGCCAATGATGCGCGTCGCATTCATGAAGTGGACTGGGAGGGCAAGGTCAACCTGATTCAAGCGGCGGCAGCGGCTAAGATTCAACGCTACGTTTTCTTCTCAATCCTCAACGCCGAGCAGTTTCCCCAAGTGCCCTTGATGGAGATCAAAGCCTGTACGGAGAAGTTTCTGGCGGAGTCGGGTCTGCCCTACACCATCTTGCGACCCTGCGGGTTTATGCAAGGCTTAATCGGTCAATATGCTGTGCCGATTTTGGATAATCAATTGGTCTGGATTACGGGGGTGGGGGCGGCGATCGCTTACATGGATACGATCGATATTGCCAAGTTTGCCGTACGGTCTTTGACTGTCCCCGAAGCCCAAAATCGCACCTTCCCGGTTGTGGGAACGCGGGCTTGGGGCGCGTACGA
>JBMYQW010000492.1:0-3417 GCA_049601735.1 Spirulinaceae cyanobacterium | reverse complement strand
CGCCTTCAACCGGGGTTGCTCGAAAGCGTCGCCGCAAAGTACCGCTCTGGCCACCTACGGGCAACGACGCCAGGAACACCGCTTCGTGCTCGCTCTGGGCCATGTGATAGAGCGTTTGGGCGATCGCCTCGGGGCTGACTAGATGATGCCGCGAAAGCCCAGAACCATCCGCCAGGCGGTAGCTATTGGGGTCAACCCCGAGCTCACTCAAGTTCTCAACCAATGCCGTTACGCCCTCGCCCGTGGGATGTGCCCGACCGAGCTGGTGTAGCAACACTTCGGCGTAGAGGTTTTGGCTGGGTTGATTCGTGGCACGGATCAGCTCGGCCAGCGGCGGCGATCGCCACACCTCCTGGATCGCCAACGTGGGATCGGGCTCGGTTACAGCGGCGGACTCGACCGTAATTCCTGCCAAGACCAACTGCGATCGCAACTGAGCCAGAAAATATCGGGCCGGGTCATGCACCGCCATACGCCAGCGATCGGGGCCATGGTCGGCGGCGATCGTACCCTGAATATTGAGGCGGGGTGTGCCAAAAACGCCCGTAATACCCAGATTGTAGGGGCGACCGGCCTCGCTGGTAACGCCCTCGTTCTGGATCTGCCATTGCCGCAGGGCGATCGCATCGTCGGTTTCCCAGGCGATCGGCTCACCCGGCGCTTGGGGCAGCACGGTCAGGCGGAAGCTATTGGCGTTGAGAATCAACCCGCTCACGGGGACGCCGTAGTAGAAGTTCAGGTCGTAGAGTTCCCAGGTGGGATGATGACCGGGAAAGCCCGTTTCAGAAACGGTGAGGCGATCGATGGTGCGCAGACCCTGGGCATGGAGCGATCGCGCCCAGTGGGTTAAATCCGCTGTGGTGAGGGTCGGGTCGCCCCGACCGTGAAGGTGCAATTGTGACCAATGGTGCTCCTCTCCCTGCCATTGCAGGGGCGTCTCAATCTCCCAGTCGGGGCCAAACTGATGCAGCGCGGCGGCGGTGGTGAGCAGTTTAGCGTTGGAGGCAGGCAAGAAATAGTCTTCGGCGTTGTGGCGATAGAGTTCTGCGCCGGAGTCGAGGTTTTGGATCAGGATGCCCCAGCGGGCTCTTTGCCATTGGGGTTGGTTGATCTGGGCGGCGATCGCCTCGGGGAGGGCGATCGGGCAGGCGGCTGGCGTTTGGGCCGCAACGGGCGGGGTCCACAGCAGGAGGCTCCCCGCGACGAACCAGCGCCCGTGGTTTAGGACTCGCCCGAGCCAATCCCGAAGCATTACAACAGCTTTTACCGGCCTCAATGGCTTACGACTGACCGAATCAGACATCTAACGTCATCAGAATGACAGCCCCTACAGATTACCCAACTCCGTCGCATATTCTGCCACGGGCTTAGAAACATAGCCGATCGTGCTCAAAAACTCCCCTTCCCGAACTAATTGCGCCGCTTTGCTCTCCGAGTCGTCGGCGAGGAAGTCCACGATCGCCTCAATGCTGGGCTCAATCGCGCTGCTCACGCTCACGTCCAGCGGATCGCCGCCTGCATCCACCATCAAGAGCGCCAGATAGAAGGCAACGAAGTCACGGATTTCGGGACGACTCTCGTAGGCGGCTTGGTTAACATAGATAAACAGAGGACGGGCGAGCAGGTAGTTCCCGGCGTTCACATTCTCTTCAGAGGGGGCGTACGCTGTATCACCCGCTTCTTGGGCAATTTTGAGGGATTGAACCCGATCGCTGTTGTTCTTGTAATAGGCAAATCCGAAGAACCCGATCGCGCTGGAATTACTCTCAATGCCTTCAACGAGGGTGTTGTCATCTTCACTGGGCGTGACGCGGTTGGTGTCATCGGTCTGGCGCACCGTGTATTCCTGATCGTTATATTCCAGCACCGCTTCTGCAAAGTAGTCGAAGGTTCCCGAATCATCTCCCGGACGGAAGAACTCAATCGGGTCGTCCGGCAAGTTGGTATCCAGATCCTGCCAGGTGCGAATCGGGCTATCGGAGCGCCAAATTTCCTGGAGCTGCGCAAAGCTGATTTCTTCGAGTTCTGACTCGCGGTTCACGGCCACCGTCAGGGCATCGATCGCCACCCTGATTTCCATAAATTCCACCCCAGCGGCAGCACATTGCTCCTGCTCCTCGGTTTTAATTGCCCGCGAGGCATCCGAGATATCCGTGCCATTTTCAACGCAGAACTTCTCAAACCCACCGCCCGTACCGGAAATCCCGACGGTGACGGGAGCCGCCTCCTGATCGGTCGCCTGACGATATTCTGCGAAGGCGGTACTCATCTCCGAAGTGATGGCAGAAACGGTGCTCGACCCATCCACTTGGATGCGTTCGGCTGGCGGGTCGGCGGGGGTGCGATCGCCCGTACAAGAAATAACAATTGTTAGCGCCGCAGCAACGACAGTGAGGGCAGCAAAGAGGGTAAAAGGACGGCGCTGGGATTTCATAAAATTCGATTAAGAGCTAAACGACATTTTTATCTAGGATTTGGCGGTAGAGCCCTACGGTATTGGGGTGTGAGAACGGACAACACCAACACGTCATAGTAGATCGTCGACGTTAAACTCCTGTATTTTTCAGGTTAAGACTCGGGCAAGATCCCGTTAAAGTCCTCTGCTGCCAATCTTCTTATAGAATCGTAACGGCGCAACGACGTCGGCCCCTGTTGGGTCACGCGCTGCACCCCGTTACTTTACTGCTCTCTACATAACTGCTCCCTGAGGAGAATGACCCGATGACCCCCGAAACCGTACTGCAACAACTCAACTGGCGTTACGCGGTCAAAGCCTTCGACCCCGATCGCAAAATCCCCGCCGATGTTTGGCAAGCCCTGGAAGAAAGCATGGTGCTGGCCCCCTCCTCCTTTGGTCTGCAACCCTGGAAATTCTTTGTCGTCGATGACCCGGAACTGCGCCAGCAACTGCTGCCCCATTCCTGGGGCCAAAAGCAGGTCGTTGATGCTTCCCATGTGGTGGTTTTTGCGATCAAAACGGGCGTGAATGCTGACGATGTCGATCGCTACATTGCGCGGATGTCCGAAGTTCAAGGCACACCTGTCGAGAAGCTAGAGGGCTTTGGCAATGTGGTCAAAGGCTTCCTCGACAACCCACCCTTCCCCTTCGACGTGGATGAATGGTCAACCCGTCAAACCTATATTGCCCTGAGCCAGTTCATGGTGGCCGCCGCGATGATGGAGATTGACACTTGCCCGATGGAAGGCTTCATGCCTGATAAATATGATGAAGTGTTGGGCTTAAAAGAGCAGGGCTACCATGCAGTGGTGGTTTGTCCCGCAGGGTATCGCTCCCCGGAGGATAAATACGCCGATCGCCCCAAAGTTCGCTTTGAAAAGGCGGATCTGGTTGCGCATATTTAACGCATTATGTGAGTCGATCGCACAAATAGCGCAAATTCGTAGGGGCAATCCCCC
>JBMYQW010000491.1:0-3419 GCA_049601735.1 Spirulinaceae cyanobacterium | reverse complement strand
AGCAGCGGAGACGATTGTCTTTAGCGTGAGTTCGCTGGAGTTTTCGATCGCCGTCGAATCCCTCGCCCATTACGCCGAAACCGGTGAAATTCGTCCCGATTTTGCGGATGTGGCGGTATTTCTCAATGATGACCAACTAGCAGGCCTCCGCCGGGCTCTCAATGCTCGCGTGGACATTAGTCCCGTGGTCATTTCCCAGTTTCTCTATTCCTCCCAAGGTGAGGCGGTGCTGGGGCAAATCGGCGAGCTGATCCTCACGCGGAAGCGCCAATCCGGGTTTTATGCCCTGCGAGCCGCGCTCATCTTGGCCGCAGCTGATCCCGAAACGGGCCTAACCCCTCTGAATGTGCTGCACCAGTTTCCAGTCGATGGCATCCGGATTAACTCGACCCTGGTCTTTGACCTCGTGGGCGAGGTGGGCCAGGCCATTGAAGACACAGAGGCGGCGATCGCCAGCATTGAACGCCAGGCCGAGCAACAAGCCATTCAAGCGGCGGCAGAATTCCCCTTGGACTTGCGTCAGCCAGGGGAACTCACCTTTGCACGCCAGACTTTGCTGCTCAACGATCGCGATCGCCAGCGCGTTTTTCCCGCCGATCTCTACCTGCCCGATCGCTTGCCTAATAGCTCGGCGAATGCTTCAGCGGATTATCCCCAAGGGCAAGATAACCGTCTGCCTTTGGTGATCATCTCGCATGGTTTGGGCTCTGATCGCCAGACCTTTGTTTATCTAGCTGAACACCTGGCCAGTCACGGCTTCGCGGTGGCTGTACCCGAGCACCCCGGCAGTAATGCCGCCCAGATTCAAGCCCTGGCAGCAGGGCGCGAGAGTGATCTCACGCCGCCGAGTGAGCTGGTCGATCGCCCCTTGGATATTCAGTTTTTGCTTGATCAGCTAGCCGAGGAATACAGCGATCGCCTCAATACGCAGCGAGTGGGCGTGGTGGGCCAGTCCTTTGGCGGCTACACAGCCCTGGCGCTGGCGGGGGCGCAGCTCAATGTTCCGGCCTTAGCGGATACTTGCCCCGAGGCGTTGCTGGCTCTCAACTGGTCGCTGGTGCTGCAATGTTCGGCTCTGCGCCTTGCCGAGCCGTTGCCCCGTCTTCAAGACGAGCGAGTGGCGGCGGTGATTGCGATTAATCCTCTCACCAGCCAGATTTTTGATACTGAGCAGTTGGGGGCGATCGCCCTGCCGATGGTCTGGGTAGCGGGGGGGGCCGATACGGTGACGCCCGCCCTGCCGGAACAACTCCAACCCTTTACCCGCTTTAGTACCCCCAATAAATATCTGGCCTTGCTCTCGAAGGGGACGCATTTTTCTGCCCTAGCGGCGACAGAGGGAGATATTGCCTTGCCGGAAGCGGTGTTGGGCCCCGACCCGCAAATCACCCATGCCTATCTGCGGGCCTTGAGCTTGGGCTTTTTTGGCACGGCGATCGGCGATCGCCCCGACCTGCGACCCTATCTTTCTCCGAGCTATGGGGGGCAAATTAGCGATGCTCGTAATCCCCTCTCACTGCTGGCTGCCCCCGTGACGAGGCTTGAGGAGGAGGAGTTTTGAAGGCAGAAGGCAGAAGGCAAAACAGACAAGGGTTTGCAGGAAGTCCTTAACTGAAACTCACGTTAGGGATTCAGCCCCAGGACATTGCGTAGGGTGGGCATTGCCCACCAGGAGAGGGTTTTGGCTCCTGTGAAATGTCCTAATCACCCATATCACTGCTATAAATGCTCCAGACGCGCTTGATATTGTTGGGTAAGCTGCCAGAGGGTTTGGGGCGATCGCTCGGTTTGCACGGTTTGCTCCAACTCGTTGAGGATCTCGCCATAGATATCTGGACTCGGCAGTGCACTGTCCACCGCCCGAATCTTCGGGTGAGCCGTCGCGCAGAGTTGCTCACGATTGGTAAAGAGGGCTTCATGGAGTTTTTCTCCCGGTCGCAGCCCCATGATCTGAATCGGGATCTCCACGCCCGGTTGATAGCCCGCCAGATAAATCATCTGCTCGGCGAGGTCATAAATGCGAACCGGTTCGCCCATGTCCAAAATTAAGATCTGTCCAGACTTGCCGACGGCCAGGCTCTGGATCACCAGTTGCGAGGCTTCTGGGGTGGTCATGAAGTAGCGCGTCATCGCTGCATCTGTCACCGTCACCGGCCCGCCCCGTGCAATTTGCGCTTGAAAAATCGGCACAACACTGCCTCGACTGCCCAGCACATTGCCAAACCGCACGGTCAGGAAGCGCGTCGGGTGCTGGGCGGCGAGGGGGCGCACGAGCAATTCGGCCAGTCGCTTGCTTAAGCCCATGAAATTGGCGGGATCAACGGCTTTATCGGTCGAAATCATCACAAAAGCCTGTACCTCAGCCTGGGCAGCCAGTTGGGCGAGATGAGCCGAGGCGAGGGTGTTGTTTTCCAGGGCTTCGCTGGGGTTATGCTCCATGAGGGGGACGTGCTTATGAGCCGCCGCGTGGAAGAGCAGCTGAGGCCGCCAGGTTTGCAAGAGGTGTTCAATGCGGGCGGTGTGGCGAATATCGGCAATCAGCGCCTGAGTTTCGAGGTAGGGAAAGGTACGGCGCAGCTCTTGCTGGATATTGAAAATGCTGTTTTCACCCCGTCCGAGCAAAAGGAGTTGACGGGGTTCAAGGCGGGCCAGTTGACGACAAATTTCGGAGCCGATCGTGCCGCCTGCCCCCGTAACCAGCACCGTTTTTTGATAGACCTGCTCACTGGCTGAGGGAAATTGGGCGGTCAATTCCGTGGCAAAATCGAGGCGAATTTCCGGGCGACCGAGGATGTCTTGGATTTGCAAGGCCCGCACTTGGGGCGTAAGGGAGCGATCGCGTAACAACTCGGCTTGACCGGGCAGGATTTTGAGGGTGAAGGGTGTGCCCCTGAGCTGATCGACAATGCGGCGGATATCCACTGCTTGGGCCGAGGGCATGGCAATGAGCACCTCGCTCACCTGGTTCGCCTCGGCGATCGCTACCAAGTCTGCTGTCGTGCCGAGGACGCGCACCCCTTCAACCCGCCGCCCGACCTTGCTGCGATCATCGTCAATAAACCCTACCACGCTCATTGCCAGCTCAGGGTTATAACGAATTTCTTGCACCATCATTGCGCCCGCTTGCCCCGCCCCAATCAGGAGCACGCGTTGGCGGGGGTGATGAGTTTTGCGCCGACTCCACAATGGTTGTCGCACCGATCGCCGCCGCCCATAGCGAATGAGTACCATCCCCATCAAGCAAAAGCACCAATCGATCACCGCCACACCGAGGGGTATCCCCGGAGTTGACAAACCCAAGCGCGGTAATAGCAAGCGCGTGCTCACGAGCACCAACAGGGAATAAAAACTGACGGCGTTGAGCAGGCGAATAAAGTCTTTTAAGCCAAACAGACGCCAAACCTGCTGATACAGACCAA
>JBMYQW010000490.1:0-3422 GCA_049601735.1 Spirulinaceae cyanobacterium | reverse complement strand
GGTGGCGGGCAAGATGCCCGCGCTACGGGATTTCCGAAGATTAACCGTAGCGCAGATGCCTCGCCTGCCTTGGGATAATTATTTTCAAGGAGTACTCTCGGGTATGGCGGCGATCGGGTTGGAATGAGGCAGCAGGAATCCTGAACTGACGTCCATTCCCAAGGCGAAAAATAGCCCTGATTTTTCCCTGAACAGGGTTTATCCTGAATCCAGTGGCTTGGTCTTGCTTGATCTAGATGTACGGTTCACATCCTCGGCCCCATAGCGACTGGGATTGAGCAATAAATCAGGAAATCATGGGCAATGTGGGAGGTGATTGTGCTGGGCGCAGGGCCAGAGACAATCGCTGGCGATCAAAACAGAACTTGAGGGCTCAGAGGGTCGGACGCTCGCTGGTGGGTATGGGTTTGATTTGGGGCGCGATCGCTCCTGCCGTGCCAGCGTCTGATGGATTCGCTGAATCGTCATCGTCCGTCCCTTCACTCTATAAGCCCGACAAGACCGTTTTTAGTCAGGTCAACGGAGTTCCTAACCCCCTCGAACCCCAGCCGCCGTTGCCCCCACCCGCGGTTGTGCCCCAACCGAGCCCCGTCCCGCCCGTTCTCGATCCGCCTGAAATTGTCGAACCGACTCCCCAGGCGCCTGTGACCGATCGCGCCTGCATTCAAGGCATCCAGGTCGTTGGCAGCACAGTATTTTCAGGGGCAGAATTGGCTGCGGTCGTGGATGCGGTGATTGAGCCGACCACCGCCACCGCCTGTTCCCTGCCCACAGGCCAAGGGGGGGTCCAAGTCACCTTTGAGCAATTAGTTGCTGCTCGTGCCGCCTTGACGGCGTTCTATGTCAGCCAGGGCTACATTACCTCGGGGGCGTTTATTCCCGAACAGGCGATCGCAGACAACGTTATCACCTTACAAATTATTGAAGGTCGCCTGGAAGCCATTGAAGTGACGGGGACGAAGCGGTTTAGAACCAGCTATATCCGCGATCGCCTCGCCCTGGCCGGTGCAGCGCCCCTCAACCAAGACCAACTGATTGCTGGGTTGCAACTGCTGCAACAAGATCCGCTGATCGAAACCATTAATGCCGAACTTGCGGCGGGCTTAGAACCCAGCAGCAGCCTTCTAAATGTCCAGATTGTGGAAGCCGATCCCTGGCAGAGTAACTTGGGGATTGATAACGCCCGGTCGAGTAATGTGGGCACGGTGCGGCAACAGGGTCAGGTAAGCTATGCTAACCTCTGGGGTTATGGCGATCGCCTCTCGCTGGGTCTGAGTACCACCCAGGGCAGTGATACTCTTGATCTTTCCTATGGGATTCTGGTGAATGCCCGTAACGGTCAATTGACCCTGAGCTACAGCCATGGCGACAGCCGGGTGATCCGTGACCCCTTCGAGATTCTCAATATTGAGTCGGACTCCGACACCTATGAACTAGCCTTTCGCCAGCCGCTCTATCAGACGCCCAGTGAAGAGTTTGCCCTTGGGCTCACGCTCTCACGTTATGAAAGCAGCGTGACGCTCAATCCGCTCGATAGTGGCGAGCTCCCCCTACCGACTCGGGGCTCAGACGCAGATGGCAAGACGCAAATTACCGCATTACGCTTTAGCCAGGACTGGCTCAAACGCAGTGAACAAGAGGTCTGGGCGGCGCGATCGCAGTTTAACCTTGGCGTTGACCTCTTCGGCACGACCCAAAACGCAACCGCGCCCGATGGGCAGTTTCTCTCTTGGCAGGGCCAGGGGCAATGGGTGCGACGGCTGGGGCAAGATCTGTTGTTGATCGTGCGGGGCAATGTGCAATGGAGCGATCGCCCCCTCCCCTCCGTCGAGCAAATTGGCATTGGCGGCGTGCAAACCGTGCGGGGCTATCCCCAGAACCTCCTCACCACCGATGGTGGCGCGTTGGCGTCGGTGGAAGTGCGATTGCCGATCTGGCGTGTGGCAGGGATTGACGGATTACTGCAACTTGTGCCCTTTGCCGATTTCGGCTGGGGCTGGAATGTGGATGAGGCTGACCCCGCTACCAATGTCTTGTCTTCCCTGGGTTTGGGCTTGCTCTGGCAAGATCGTACCGGGTGGTCAGCCCGCTTGGATTGGGGCTTTCCCCTGACAGACTTCACTGCAACTGGGGAGTCTGCCCAAGAGGATGGCCTGCATTTTTCGATTAATTGGTCGCCGTTTTGAGTTAAGCCGCCACCGCCCGCCGAATGGGGTCGGCTTGCAGACCCTGGCCAATGAAAACCAGACGCGTTTGGCGGGGTTCAGCGGGCTGCCAGGGGCGATCGTAGAAGCTGTCAAACCGCTGCCCGACCCCCTGGAGCACCAGGCGCATGGCTTTGCCCGGCACGGCGACAAAGCCTTTAATCCGGTAAATCTCTTGCTCTTGTACGAGGGTTTGCAGGCGCTGGATCAACTGTTGGGGGTCAAAGGCTTGCGCCAGTTCCACTGAGACCGAGTTCATCTCATCATCGTGTTCGTGTTCTGCTTCGTGGTCATGGTGGCTGGGGCGGCTCTCCAGGTTGTCTTCCACGGCCGCATTGAAGCCCAGCAGAACCTCGGGATTGATTTCGCCCTGATGGCAGGGAATAACTTTGACACCGGTGGGGGCCTGCTGCTGGAGCCAGGTTTGGACGCGATCGCGCTCCCCGCCCGCCATCACATCCGTCTTGGTCAGCAGCACCAGGTCGGCACAGGCAAGCTGATCTTCAAACAACTCCTCGATCGGCGTTTCATGATCCAGGCTCTCATCCTCCTGGCGCTGGGCTTCAAGAGCCGCTAGATCGCTCACGATCTGTCCCTGGGCAAGAGCATCCCCATCGACCACCGTCACCACACCATCCACGGTTGCCCCGGTGCGGATTTCGGGCCAGCGGAAGGCCTGCACCAACGGCTTGGGCAAGGCCAAGCCCGAGGTTTCAATCACGATCGCATCGATGGTCTCGCGCCGCTTGAGCAGTTCTTGCATCGTGGGCAGAAATTCTTCCTGGACGGTGCAGCAGAGGCAACCGTTGGCCAGTTCTAGAATATTTGCTGCTGGAGCATCATTATTACCTTCCGCTTCATCACAGACCTGGCAGGCTTTAAGAATCTCACCATCAATGCCCACCTCGCCAAACTCATTCACGAGCACAGCCAGGCGACGCCCTTGATTGTTTTGTAGTAAACGGCGCACCAGGGTAGTCTTGCCGGAACCAAGAAAGCCAGTGACGACGGTGACAGGGATTTTATGCATATTTTCGTTGCGTCCGGATGCGCTGCTAATCTACCCAAACCATTGTAAGGGGCGGCGAACCCGACTGATAGGACTGATTCTGTCATGAAACGGGGTGGTGGGCTGTGGGGGGGGTGGGTTAGACTTTGCCCATCGTTTTTGTAGAGTTTGAGGTGGATTGTGATGTCTGGGCGCTGGGGTGTTCTGGG
>JBMYQW010000489.1:0-3432 GCA_049601735.1 Spirulinaceae cyanobacterium | reverse complement strand
ATAAGAAACAGCCTGAGGTGATGAAGTTGAAACTGAGTAAGGGCAAGAGACTCGCGATCGTAATCGTGATGCCAATGCTCACCCGCTTGAGCAACCCCGCGGCACGATACTGCCTACCGTAAAAGACCAAAACCAGGGCAATTAACGGCAGGGCACTGAGTTTGATCGCAGCCGTGAGGGCCGCTATCAAGAGGGGCAGAATAGCTTCTCGGATCTGACGCTGGGGCGGCTGGGGGGCAATGAGCAGGATCAACCAAGCGACTAAAAAAGAAACAAAAAGAACGGGTAGATCGGGGGAATTTGACACAGGCAAATACCCCCAAACCAGGGTCGGCATGAGCAAAAAAAGCGCCAGACAAACAAACCAATTAATCCGGGTATTTTCACCCTTGAGCAAACGGCGAATGGTATAAGCTAGCTGTAGCGTTTCAATCCAAAATAAAAAGCCGCCCAGCAACGTATTTTGTCGCTCGGCCAATCCGCCCACATCCAAGGGAGCGGCCAGAGCAAACCAAGCCGAATTCGTGCCAAAGCGATGGTGAACCAGCGCCAAACCGGGAACTGTGCCGTATTCGGCAAACCAGCGGGTGGCTTGATAATGGTAGAGCCCGGTGTCGGGCCAGATAATCGGCTGGCTGGCGAGAGCGGCGATCGCTCCGCTCAAGCCCACGATCACCAGTTTGAAGCCCAGGGGACAAGCCCAAAGCTGCTGAAAAATGCGGCGTAACTCCTGACGAGAGCTACGCTGTACCCCAGCGGTGGCCATCAAGATCAGAATCACTCCTAAGCCCACGCTGGGCGAGAGGGGCAGCAGCAACGAGAGGCCAAACAACAGCCAGGCTAGCAACAAAATGCCCAGCCAGATACTCACGATGAGGCGATCGCCCAGGCGCTGGACTGCTTGGAGTTTCAGGACATTGAGCAACCCCAGACCGATGGCTGCGGTCACCAGACCCAGGCAACACCAACCCAGAAGCAAAGCAAGCATAAAAAATGATTTAGGGTGCAGCACCGCACAAGCAGCGCCCTGATCATACCTTGTCTGTTGGGTTAGGGTTCCTGGAAGATGGTCTACAGGATCGTCGTGCCGTTATGAGGACTAAGGCGATTTCTGGCAATGAATATACCAACCCAAGCTGAGATGGTGCGTTACGGCTATCGCCTAACAGCACCCTACGAGGTACATTCTTTTTGGCAAATCTCCTAAAAACGCAACGCTGCGATCGTTTTGCGGCAGTAATGGAGGCTGCCCAAGCCACTTTGCCGTGATCCGCTATATTGCATATTGCCCCCTGTATCTGTCTCTCACTCCATTCACATGACTTCGACATCCACCTCTGCAACCCCCACCGAACTCGCTCCCAGCTACGTTCTCCCCGCTGTCATCTTTCTCGGCGGTCTGCCCCTGGTTTTTCTCAACCGTTGGCTCGGAGGCACGGTGAGCCTCTTCGGAATTTTCCTGCTCATCCAAGCCGCCACGATTCGCCTGCGCTTTAGCGACAGCAGCCTAGAAGTCTACCGCTCGGGTATGCAAATTCGTGACTTTCCCTACAGCGATTGGCAAAACTGGCGCATTTACTTTCCCGCCCTGCCGATTTTGTTCTATTTCAAAGAGGTCAACAGCATTCACTTTTTGCCGATTCTCTTTGATCCCAAAGCTCTAGAAAGTGTTTGCAAAGACAAGATTAAGCAGCAAGATGTTTGAGCATTAAATGAGGTCACAGCTTGATAGACAAAACACTCACTCATTATCGATCTAGCGTTGCGTCAGCAATGCCTTGAATGAGCCATATCCCGGGCTGCAAAAAAGTGAGGTGCGTTGATCCCTCTCAGTCCCCCTTAAAAAGGGGGAGGTGGTGTTCTCATGTTTTCGAAATTGGCTATAGATGATAATTCTCGATTCTAAAGATAGATAAGCATTAATGCCATACAAATCTAGTAACCGTCCCAGAACAGCCCACCCTCCGGGAAGCGATCGCAACATCCCCCAGTCCCTTCTCCCAAAAAGGGAGAGGGCTTGCTAACGGGGATACTGCCGGGAACAGTTACCAAATCTAAACCCGATCGCTCCCAATATTCACCCACTCCACAAGCCAAGCAAAACAAAACACCTGCGATCGCTCCATTGCCTTAGCCAAAGTGCGATCGTAGGTGTCGTCGAATGGGGTTGATTTAATACCTAAAACAACTCGCCCCTCGCCTCCAGCGTCCCTGGCGCATTCGAGCCCCCTGGCGTCCGGCCGATGCAGGGCAGCTCACCCCCCGCAAACACAACCACATCATTGAAGTCGCCATCACTGATTTCGGTTTCGATGCCACCAGCTGTCACCCGGCCCTCGCCCTGGTCTTCCCAACGAATCGCCAAGCCCCGGCCATCATCGAGTTCGCCATTAAAGCGGGTATTTTCCACATTCACCGAGGTCAAGGTACGGATATAGCGATCTTCGGCTGCGGTGTAGAGATCCAGATAAAACACGTAGGGTACATTAGCTTCAAAGCGATATTCCACAATGATCGAGCCCGAACCCTGGTTGCGCACCGCCACCAGATCCGCACCGTTACCCCGCACGCCCTCGATCGTGCCGCCGCTGACCGTCCCCACATATTGGCTAGAGCCCGGCAGACCAAAGTCATCGTAGGGCTTGCTCTCAATGAAGAGCGGGATTTTCGTTGCGCCGCGATCGGGGTTGGCAATCACGCCAAACTCCGCCCGGTTCGCGCCCTGGGTTTGAGTCATCTCAAACTCCACGATCGTATCTTCACTAAAGCGAACGATCTGGGGGTCAAAACGCTCTTGGGCAGGGGCAGCGAGTTGAACCGCCAGGGAGGGAATGAAGCCAAGGGCGATCGCACTTAGCCGTTGCATTAATTTCATCAGGAGTCTCCTTATCTACCAAGTGAATAAGTCAGGGTCAGCGTATTTGGCTTCGAGTTCCGCCACCTCGCGGCGCAGACTGACACTCTCGGCTCGCAGGGCTTCGAGTTCATTACAAGCCTGGGGCAACTGCTGCTGGGCATTGGGTGAGCCGGGTCGGGCATAGCGTCGGGGCTCATCCGGTAGGGCGGCGAGGGCATCCACGCAGCCAGCGTAGGCATCGTCAGCCGCTGCGTTGAAGGTTTCAATCTCGGCGATCAAGGCGTCCACTTCTGGGTCGTCAATCTCGTCGAAAATGGGGGGGATTTCATTCCAGACATTCACGCCTGTGATGTCGGTTTGACTGGCCTGGGCGAGGGCGGCAGGGGCGACGCCGCAGAGCAGCAGCAGGCCGGAGAGGAGTCCGAGGGAATATTTCATGGGTTTAGGGTTCGGGGTTTAGGGTTCAGGGTTCAGAGCGTCTGAGTCCGCCAAAGGCGGACAGAAAAGAGGCAGAAACACTCTCCAAGCAGCGAAGTGGGCCGACCCACCTCTCCCTGCGGGTACTCCTCCCAAGG
>JBMYQW010000488.1:0-3456 GCA_049601735.1 Spirulinaceae cyanobacterium | reverse complement strand
TTCTTGGGGTGGGAGGGGCAGGGGTCAGCCCCCATTCTCACCTGATTTTTATCCCTTGAGACTATACAAAATTTTGATGATCCTTGGGGTAATGCTTCACTGACATTGACCCCTTAGCGCCTCTCTTTATCAGTTCGCTATTCAACGGTAACGGATCAGGAATAGCTGATCAGCAACAACTTGGATCTATATACATCATCTTTATTAGAACAGACAACATTTATATTAATCGGGCAGATTGAACCATGGCAACTGTGCAAAAGAAACGTGTCGTAATTACCGGTCTGGGTGCCGTTACGCCCCTAGGCAATACCTTAGATGCCTATTGGGACGGTTTGATGGCAGGACAAAACGGGATTGGTGCGATCACGCACTTCGACCCCAGCAAGCACGCTTGTCGCATCGCGGGGCAGGTGAAGGATTTTGACCCCACAGCCCACCTCGATCGCAAAGATGCCAAACGCATGGATCGCTTTGCCCAGTTTGGTGTTGTTGCCAGTAAGCAGGCCCTCGTCGATGCCCAGCTTGAAATCACCGATCTCAACGCAGATCAGATTGGGGTGTTAATTGGTACGGGCGTTGGTGGGCTAAAGGTGATGGAAGACCAACAAGAGGTCTACCTGACCAAGGGGCCCTCACGGGTTAGCCCCTTCACGATTCCGATGATGATTGCCAATATGGCCTCGGGACTGACCGCAATTCATACCGGAGCCAAAGGCCCCAACTCCTGTACCGTAACCGCCTGTGCAGCGGGGTCGCACGCGATCGGTGATGCCTTTCGTCTGATTCAAAATGGCTATGCCGAGGCCATGATTGCGGGCGGTGCGGAGGCGGCGATTACGCCCCTCTCTTTGGCCGGGTTTGCCTCGGCCAAGGCTCTGTCGCGGCGCAATGATGAACCGGATAAAGCCTGTCGCCCCTTTGACCGCGATCGCGACGGCTTTGTCATGGGTGAGGGCTCCGGCATCTTAATCCTGGAGTCCCTGGAGCACGCCCAGGCCCGAGGTGCTCGGATTTACGCCGAGATCGTCGGCTATGGCACGACCTGTGATGCGTACCACATGACTTCGCCCGTTCCCGAAGGACTTGGGGCAGCCAAAGCGATCGAGCTAGCCCTCAAGGATGGCAACCTTGAAGCAGAGCACGTGAGCTACATCAATGCCCACGGCACCAGCACCCCTGCCAATGATTCCACCGAAACCAAAGCCATCAAGAAAGCCCTCGGCGACCACGCCCATCAGGTGGCGATTAGCTCCACCAAGTCCATGACCGGCCATCTACTCGGGGGCTCCGGCGGCATTGAGGCCGTGGCAGTGACCAAGGCAATCTGCCACGATCGCGTCCCACCCACGATCAACCTCCAAAACCCTGACCCAGACTGCGATCTAGACTATGTCCCCCACACCAGCCGTGCCCTGACCGTTGAGGTCGCCCTATCCAATTCCTTTGGCTTCGGCGGGCACAATGTCACCTTGGCGCTGCGCAAATACGTGGCTTAATCTGCAACCTCTACGCCAGCAACAACTCCAATAGCTGAGTTGCATCCCGAATCGTGCCAACAATCCGTCGCATCGGCAGCGGCGAGAGCCGCATCAGGGTGGGGGTAGCCGTAATCTGATCGGCTTCAGCCAGCTCCGGATTCTTGAGAATATCCACCACCGTGAGGGTATAGGGGCGGGTAAAATGGGTCTCCAGGAGTTGATGGAGTTGTTGCAGATGCACTTCGCTGATGTGGTTATTGCCCGACACAAAGACCCGTAAAAAATAATGGGTGGTGTTCGGGGTAAGCGCGGAACGGGAGTACGTCGGCAACGTCTGCTGCCCGCTCTGCCAATCGGTATAGTTCCAAATTCCCGCATGGGTTTCCCAGAGGGACGCAAAGGTTTCGCGATATTGCTCAATCAGCAGGGGGTCCGTCGTGGAGCGATGCCAGGGAATTTCGGCCCAGACCTGCTCGGGGGTTTTAAACAGGGCATTGAGCAAGGCCGGATAAGACCGCAGGGGGGGATGTAGTTCTGCATAGGTATGGAGCCTATCGGTGCGGGGGTCGCGCCAGCGATCGAGCGTTGCGGTGTAGGCCGGGACTAAAAAGTGCGGCGGTTCTGGCAAGTCGAGCAGGGTTTGCAGGGCGCTACAGAGGTGGAGATGCCAGCGACCTTGCTTCTGGGCGTCGATCGCATAGATCACATCTCCGGCGGGGGTAAACAGGGCAATCCCCTTAAATTCGTCGGGATGGGGGGTGGGGTCAGGTCGGTTCATCACATCCCAAAATCGGAGCAAGATCAAGTCGCAATATCAGTGACAAGGACATTGCCCAAATATTGAAACCCTGCTTTGGTGGGCAATGCCCACCCTACGCGATGTCCTTAATCAGATCGAACAATGGGATCGCCTTAAATACGACCCCGCAGCATTTGGGCCATTTCGTTGGGGGTGGGCGACTTCTCCAAGGCCGTCTCTTCGGTGATCCGTCCCTCTTCGTAGAGGTTATAGAGCGACTGGTTCATGGTGATCATACCGTCGTATTCACTGGTTTTCATCAGCTCCAGCATCTCTTCGTAGTTGCCCTTGGCAATGTATTCCTTCATCGTTTCGGTATTGATCAGGATGTCATGAAACGCAGCCCGTTTGCCGTCGGTGGTGCGACAGAGCCCTTGGGCAATGACCGCCACGAGCGATTCAGCGATCGCAACTTGCATCGCGTCTTGTTCTTCCGCGGAATAGAGGTTCAAGATCCGGTCAATGGTCTTGACCGCACTGTTGGTATGGAGCGTCCCCATCACTAAGTGCCCGGTTTGGGAGGCTTTGAGCGCCGTGTTGACGGTGTTTTTATCCCGCATCTCCCCCACCAGGATCAGATCTGGGTCTTCCCGCAGCGCCGCCTTGAGGGCATTGTCAAAGAGGAGAGTGTGGGTTCCCACTTCCCGGTGCTTAATCAGGGATTTCCGGCTCTGGTGGACGAATTCAATCGGGTCTTCAATCGTGATGATGTGCTTGGCGTGTTCTTTATTGATGTAGTCGATCATCGCCGCCATCGTGGTGGATTTCCCCGAGCCCGTCGGCCCTGTCACCAGCACCAGACCCTTGTGGGAATCGGAGATGTCTTTAAAAACATCGGGCGCTCGTAGTTGATCGAGCGTCAAGATCTTATTAGGGATCAAGCGCATAACGATCGAGGGGCCGAGCAGCGTGTCAAAGACGTTGATCCGAATTCGGGAGAAGTCGTATTGCGTGGCGGTGTCGAGTTCTTTAGTGTCTTTGAACTGCTGCATCTCCTGTTCGGTCACCAGCTCTTGCATCCAGCTCCAAAACGTCTCGGGGTCCGTTTTCGGATATTCGAGGGAGAGCATTTCACCGCGATCGCGCACGCGGGGGACTTCGCCAATCCCGAGATGCACATCAGAGTAGCCCTCTTCAAAGGCTTTGCGAAGCACCTCCACACAACTGGGCTGACCG
>JBMYQW010000487.1:0-3473 GCA_049601735.1 Spirulinaceae cyanobacterium | reverse complement strand
CAAACTGCGCAAACTCTCGCCGACAAAATTAAAATACCGCCGCCGCTGCAAGATCGTTTCCACATAGCCCTGGGCGATCGCCGTTTGTTTTTGCAACTCCAGATAGTCAAAAACCTGGGCATAGCGTTCGCGGTAGCGATCGATAAACGCCTTCCCCTCACTGGCAGAAACCCCCGCCTCCCGCGCAAACCGCTGCGCCCCCATGCCGTAAATCACGCCAAAATTAATCGTCTTGCCCAAGCGCCGCTCATCCGCCGTCACCTCATCCTTTTCAAAAACCAGCCGCGCCGTCACCGTATGCACATCTTCGCCCTGCTGGTAAGCGTCGATTAGCACCTGCTCCTGGCTCAGGTGGGCGAGAATCCGTAACTCAATTTGGGAATAGTCGGCGGCGATCAGCACCCAACCCTCGCGGGGAATAAACGCCTGACGGATTTGGCGCGAGAACTCGCTGCGCACGGGAATATTTTGCAGATTCGGATTGGAAGACGAGAGCCGCCCCGTCGCCGTCACCGCCTGGTTAAAGTCCGTATGGATGCGCTGCGTCACCGGGTTGACCAGGCTGGGCAAGGCATCCACATAGGTGGATTTGAGCTTGGCCAGGGTACGGTGCTCCAGGATCGCGTCAATGATCGGGTGATCGCCCTGGAGTTTTTCGAGCGTCGCATGGTCGGTGGAATAGCCCGTCTTGGTTTTGCGGCTCTTCTTACGGCTCAGACCCAGGGTTTCAAAGAACAGTTCACTGAGCTGCTTGGGCGAACCCAGGTTAAATTCCTGCCCCGCGTCGCTGTAGGCTTGCTGCTCAATCTCGTGCAGTTGTGCTTCCAATTGCGTCGAGAGCTGTTGCAGATAGGGCACATCAATCCGAATGCCCGTCCATTCCATGGCGGCTAAAACAGGTTCTAGGGGCAGCTCGACCGTTGCAAACAGGTTGCTTAAAGCAGGATATTCGGCCAACTTCGCTTGCAACGGCGCAACCAGCATAAACGTGGCGTAGGCATCCAAACCGCAATATTCCGCCACTTGATCAATGGGCAGGTCGGCGATCGTCTTTCCTTTGGGAATCTCCAGATCGCTGTAGCTCAGAGATTCAATGCCGTTGAGATAGCGCAGGGAAAGATCCGTGAGGTTATGGCTGCCCGTGGGTTCAAGCACATAGCTGGCCAGCATCGGGTCAAAACTGACGCCTGCCAGTTCCACGCCTTGCCCTTGCAAAATCAGGCGATCGAACTTGGTGTTTTGGAAAACTTTGGGATGCTGGGGACTGGCAAAGTGATCTTTCAGGGCGTCGAGAACTTCACGCAGATCCAGTTGTTGACCCTCACTGTGCCCGAGGGGGATGTAGGCGATCGCATCCGCTGCCTGACCCCAACAGCAACCCAAACCCACCAACGTAGCTTTGTAGGGGTCGAGGTCGCTGGTCTCCGTATCCCAAGCGACGGGCTGGGTGGGGTCGGTCTGGGTTTCCAGCTCGGCCACCAGAGCTTGCAGTTTTTCTGGGGTGTCGATGATCTGGGGCGTGATCTTGATCTGGGCTTCCGCTTGAGCTTGGGCGGCCAGCGTATCTTCGTAGCTGAAGAACCAAACGTCTCCCGTTTCAGGGAGGTCAATCTCGATCGTTGATTGCCCGGTTGCTGGGGTTTCAATCACTTTGCGCGGCGCAGCCTCACCGCCAAAATGCGCCTGGAGCCGATCGATTTGCTTGATGAAGTTCTTGAGTTCGAGGGTTTCGAGGAGCGATCGCACCCCCGCCTCTTCAAAGCCTTGCAGCTCAAACTGTTCGAGTTGGACATCCAGTTCCACGTCCAGCTTGATCTGGGCCAAGAATTGCGAATGCTCGGCATCGCCCTTGCCCGCTTGGAGCTTCTTCTGATTCGCGCCCTTAATCTCATCCAGATGGGCGTAAACTTCAGCCAGGGTCTGGTATTGGTCGAGGAGCTTGACCGCCGTCTTTTCGCCAATCCCCTTAACCCCCGGAATATTGTCGGACTTATCGCCGCAGAGCGCCTTGAAATCCACCACCTGATCCGCCCGGACGCCCAGCTTCTCGATCACATCCGCTTCCCGGAACTCCGTCGCCCCCGCCTTGTTCTTCAGCGCCCGATGATCCAGATACAAAACCGTAATTTCCCGCGCATCATCCACGAGTTGGAACAGATCCCGATCGCCACTCAGAATCTTCACTGCATAGCCCGCCGCGGCCCCCTGCTGCGCCAACGTACCCAGCACATCATCGGCTTCATAACCGGGGGCGATCGCCACAGGCAAGTTCAGCGCCGCCAGCAGCTTTTGCAAGTTCGCCAAATCGGGCGCAAAGTCATCGGGCGGCTCTTCCCGTCCCGCTTTGTAGGTCTCATCAGCCTTATGGCGAAAGGTCGGCCCGCCTAGATCGAAGGTGACGGCGATCGCCTTGGGTTTGAGCGCATCCGTAACTTGCACTAAGGATTTGAGAAAGCCAAAGCAAATATTGGTGGGAATCCCCGTAGAGGTGCGCAGCCCGCCATCGCGCCCTTTGGCGAAGGCATAATAGGCGCGGAAGGCGAGGGAATGACCGTCGATCAGAAGCAGTGTGGGAGAAGTCAAGGCGATTGAGGAGGTTTGGGGAGTTAGATCACTGTAGCGGTTTTAGGTGAGTAATGAGTAGTGGGTTTGAAGTAACGAGTAACAAGTCGCAACCAACAAGTTTTTCGGGGACTTTCTTTGTTTGCTTAAGTTGAAAACTGTAGGGCAATCTAAATCATGAAACTCAACACGATTTCTATGTTTTGCGACTACAGATAAAATTCGATCGATACAATGCCGGACTTCGACAAGCTCAGTCCTCATATCCTGGATTTTTAGCCAAACTTTCGTGATTTAGTATAACACCGATTAATCAAAGGATTGATCGGATCGGGTTTCACCATTACTCAACCCAACTCACAAAATCACGTAATTTTAGACGACATTTATTTTGATCCCGGATTCAAATTCACTCGTTACTTATCACTTAATCCTCACTCACTCCATTTCAACCTTTGGGATATCGAGCAGTCGATGAGCATCGATCGCCAACTCTGGAAACGCAATCAGTTTAAGTCTGCCAATTTCGAGCGTCATCTGTGTCCAAAAATTACCGGCTTGTAAGTCTTTGAAGACGATCAGGTTCTGACTCGGAATATCAATCACCCAATATTCTCGAATTCCGGCTGCGGCATAGATCTGGCTTTTGGTTTCGACATCGTAAGTGAGGGTGGCGTCGGAGACTTCTACTAGCCAGTAAATATCTTCCGGGTAGGGATGATGCTGGAGATAGCGGGTATCGGGTAAACGCACAACGGCAATATCCGGCTGAGGATTGGCAGTGGGCAGGGCAATGGGATGGGCTTCAAAGATTTCCGCTCGTCCTTGGAGCAGTTCACGCAAGTATTGAACCGCGCGATGGCGCATAAAGCAATGCAGCTCTCCGTCCGGTTGCATATTTAGAATTTCTC
>JBMYQW010000486.1:0-3478 GCA_049601735.1 Spirulinaceae cyanobacterium | reverse complement strand
CACCAGCATTTTCCCGCCCAGGCAGAGCACCCGGCGACCGTTGCCCATTGCGGCGTTGACCCCTTGTTTAGCCCCGCCACGGGGGCAGAGATCGAGCAGTTTCGGCGCCACTACGGCATCCAGAAGCCCTATTTTCTCTTGGTCGCGCCCAGTACGGGCTATAAAAACGCCCAACTCTTCTTTCAAGCCTTTGCCCAGTTGCCTAGCCGTGCCGGGTTTGATCTCGTCTGTACGAGCAAGAGCGCCTGGCTCGACCCGCAACTGCGTCAATTCGTACCGGGAACCACGATTCATATTCTCAAACTCACCGATGCCGAGCTAAGGCTGGCCTATGCAGGGGCGATCGCCCTCGTCTATCCCTCCCGTTATGAAGGCTTTGGGATGCCGGTTGTGGAAGCCCTGGCCTGCGGTTGCCCGGTGATCACCTCGCCCGTGTCATCGCTGCCTGAGGTAGGTGGCGATGCGGTGCTCTACGTCCAGCCCGATGATCTCGGCGGCATGATGGATACGCTGGGGGAGATTCAAAAAACGGGGTTGCGGCGATCGCTACGAGTGGCGGGCTTGCGTCAGGCGGCCAAGTTCACCTGGGCTAACACCGCTGCGCAAATCCAGCAGGCGTTGATTGGGGCAACGCTACCCCTGGGCGATCTACAGGACAATAACTATCTGGTCGTACCGGATTGGACGGCGGAAGAAACCGTTTTGGTGGAAGCGATCGCCCCACTTTTGCGCCATTTTAGTCAACAGGAAAATCCGGTTACCTTGGTCTTCTACGCCGAAGCAGCGGCGCGAGAAACAATGGATTTGCTCCTCTCGGGTCTTGCCTTTGAGCTAATGATGACCGAAGGTCTTGCCCTAGAAGAAAAAGTTGTTTTCACGGTTGTAGGTGCGTTATACCCTCTGCAATGGTCGGTACTGCTGCCCCACTTGCAGGGGCGTTTACCACTCGCTTGTGAGGATGAGGGGGCGATCGCTACTTTGCCCGATGATTTACCCGTGGTGGATAGCTTGGTGAAGTGAAGTAGCGATCGTCTGCATAAAGCGTTAGCCTCAATTTTTGTCCTGCCATGAGTTACAGCAACTTCACGCTCAATCAACTCGTTAAAGACTTTGACCTCGCCCTCAAAGAAGCTCCGGATTGGTTTGCTGATGCCCCACCCGTAACGCCCAGCTCAATACTAATAAACCTTTTGCAAGAACAAGTGGATCTTGCTGTGCAATTAATACTGAAAAAGCCCGCTCTGAACTGATTATAACACCTGTACTCATCGAAGTTCGTCGTCAATGTTCTTCCCCCATGAGCTTGTTTTCAGGCTCCGAGTTTACCGTTGATCCAGACAAAGGACTAACGGGGATTTGCGACTTCATTTTGAGCAAAAACCCCGAGCAGTTGTTTATCCGCGATCCGGTCATCACGATTGTTGAAGCCAAAAATGAAAACCTCAAAAGTAGATTTGCTCAATGTATCGCTGCGATGACGGCGGCTCAAATTTTCAACCAACAAGAAAACACCCCAATCCCGATAATTTATGGCGCAGTAACCATTGGCACAACGTGGCGTTTTTTGAGCCTAGAAAAAAATCTCGTCAATATTGATTTAAGTGAATATTACATCAAAAAAGACTTAGAAAAAATCCTCGGCATTCTTCTGAATGCCATGCGTTGAGTGCGAACTAAAGAAACTCCTGGCATCGCAAAGATGCCAGGAGTACAGCCTAGGAGGAAACCTGCAACTCGGTGTGAACTGGCCTAGCGCACTGCGGTTACGAAGTCCTCATCCAATTGCAGGTTAAGGTTCGTTTCCGGCTCCACGACCAGCACATCCACGCTGTTGCGACCAAAGAAGTTCCCGACTAGGGTCGCCAGCGCCCCGGCCCCCGCACCGATGAGCAGTTCTTCCGTGGCAATGGCGCGATCGCCCGTTACCGCAGAAATTGCCGCCGCCGCCGCTGTCCCCAATGCCGCATTTTTGAGCACGGTTCCAGTGCTTGCGCCCTTGCGGATCGTCTCGGTTTCGGTGATCACCTCGGAGGTGGCGTTGAAGCTGCGGGATTGACCATCGGGGAAGATCAGCGTCTCGGCCACAAACTGCGTTCCTTCTTCGCCTGCGGGTTGGAGTTGACCCTCCACCTGGCTGCCAGCGGGGATGAGTACCTTGCCGTCACGGGTGGTGATGCTGTTGGGCACAGCGAACGTCACGGGCAGCGTTTCTTCCGGCAGCAGGACGATCTTGTCTTCGCCGTAGGTGACGGGAATGAGCGTCCCGGCGGGGATGCGGTAGTCTACGGCGATCGGTTCCGGGTTGGCGATATAGGCTGAGGCGATCGCGGGAACTCGCCCTTCACTGGCCAGGGCTTGGTACAAGAAGGCCGCAACCTCGGCACGGGTAGCCACCTGCTGGGGGGCCAAGGTACTGGGGCTGGGGTAGTTCACCACCATGCCCTGCTCGGTGGCGGCGGCGATCGGCGTACGGGCATAGCTGGAAATCTCGCGGCTGTCGGTGTAATAGTCGAGCACTTCATCCGCCGGCGCCTGGGGCGCATAGTTGAGACCATTGGTCAGGGAGAGCACCACCTCTTCGCGGGCGATCGGATTGTCGGGGCGGAAGATATTGCCGGGATAGCCGGACATAAAACCTGTTTCATAGGCTTGATAGATTGCGCCCTCAGCCCAATGACCACCCGAGACATCAATAAAGTTGGTGGAGTTGCGCACTTGCTGACGGTTGTAAGCCGCTTGAATCATCGAGGCGAACTGCGCTCGCGTGACCGGGGCTTCGGGGCGGAACGTGCCATCGGGGAAGCCTGCAATCAGGTTGCGATCGACCAAGCCTTCAATAAAGCCTGCCGCCCAATGGTTCGCGGGCACATCCTGAAAACGGCTGCTCTGGGCCGCCGCTGGGGCTGCCGTCACCATGGGAACCACGACCGGGGCAATCATAGAGAGGTTCATGCCCAGGGTCAACAGAACGGCAGTGGTCGCTTGCCAACGCTTGCGGTTTAAGGTCTTGCGGTTCAACATGAGAGTTAGCTCCTTAGAATGAAAGTGAGAGAGTAAAAAAGCGTAAGGGAGAGATTTACGCCGCTGCTTAACCCAATTTGGGTTTTATTCGCAGCTTTACCCTCTATGACCGTCCGGGTTCCCACGGAGTTTCTGAGGCTAGGCCAGTTAACGAGGTGGTTTGGCGCACCGTGTCGTTGATCATAAAGACGCGATCGCCTCAACCCTGACAGTGAGTCATTACAGATGCAACCAATGACAACATCCGGGCGGTTGGACGACGCTGCGATCGCTGAGACTGATTTTCCCGAAGCATTTATTGAGAATAATAATCATAAAATTCAAGTTTATCTTGATAATTGCTGACATTTCCTAGGATGTCTGTGTCCTCCTTGTCCTGGCCGAGCAAGCCTCGGAACAGTGGGCAGATCTCCCAATCTGAAGCGGACTCCCCAGCAAGAACGATGTTTCTGCTCTC
>JBMYQW010000485.1:0-3489 GCA_049601735.1 Spirulinaceae cyanobacterium | reverse complement strand
TTCCGGGGAGGTTCAGAGTCTCTCCGCTTTTTCCTTCTCACGATACGCCTTTGAGACGCTTCGCTACATACAAGCGGGAGGTGTCGGGGGGCTGGCACAGACCTGACAACCGGGTTTGACAGCGAGATTTCCGTGTTTTGAGGAATGCGATCGCTTCGCTTATCCAGAACTCACATTTATTAAAGCGGTGGAAAGTTGGCTTGCCAATAGGGCGCCCATTCGTTCCAGACAGCTTCAAGACGAGCTTCACTGTCTTGCGGATCAGACCCGGTGGGCGTGTATATCAGCGTCCAGAGACAGCGATCGTCGCGCCATCGCTCCCGGCCAAACATCCACCCGCCCACACGACCGAGCACGGTGTCGTAGAGGTCTTGGTTTTGGAAATATTGCTCAGAGGAGGCAGTGGCTTTACCACGGGGGTTGATGCAGGCACTCAGGTAGGTTTGATCGTTGTAGTCCACCAGGGCGTAATGCCCTGTAGTGCGATCGAACCGGATTTGCGCCAAGACTTCCGCATCGCCCCCTTCAGCCTCGGCAAAATGCTCATGCTCACGGGTAAACTTGTCCACTTCGCCTCGGGTTTCAATCACGTAGCGCATTTCAATATCCAGCGGTTCGCCCTCCATGCGGTATTGATAATGTCGCCCCGCCGGATAGCTGGAGCCTTCATATTCCGGTTTTTGGACGGGTTTGAGGCGATCGCTCTCCCGCTGCTGGGCCGCTTCTAGTTCCACCGTTTCCGGAAACTCATACTCTTGCAATCGCCCCACCTTCGGGTCAAGAGCCACCCAGCCCACACAGGTTCCGACCAGGATCACATTGACAAACAAAACCGGCCACCGCCAGGGCGATCGCGGTTGCTCATCAGGCGTTGCCCTAGGCACGTCTCCCGTCTCACTATTCAACGGTTCAACAGGGGCTGGAGCGGATTCGGGAGATGTTTCGGGAGGGGTTTCGAGTTCTGGGTTTTGCTCAGATTCTGGATTTTGCTCAGGCATCCTAAATTTTGTGTTCGTTAAGGTGTGATGCTTCGGGATTGAAATTATTCAGAATCCCAGCCGCTTGCGGCGTCACCCCCCCTTTTTAAGGGGGAAGGGGGGATTTTGGGTCTAGATATATAGTGATCACGTTAGTTAGATTTGCATTGGTTTGGGGTGACGCCCCGTCATGACTCGTTGGGACGAAACTTCAGAACATTAATCCGTAAGGCTGCGCTCGCTCAACCTGGGTTGTGGTGGGCATACATAATCTGCTCCTCCCCAGAGGAGAGCAAAGAATCCCCTCTCGGGAGGGGCGGTCTCGCGTAGCGATGACCGGGGTGGGTCGGGTGTGGTGAGACACCACGAAAGCCTTGTAAATAAAGGGTTTCACGCTTAAGTTTACACCAGTGGCAGCAATGCCCACCCTACATAATTTACTCCTCTTCTGCGGGGCTAGATGCTTCGGGAGGTAGAGGCGCTTCAGAAGGGGGTGGGGAATCGACCCGTGGTGAATCAGTTGATTGTGGCTCAGACGAACTGGGTTGAATAAACGGAAAGCAGGCCAAGCCAAACAAAATCACACCGATCGCGCCAAAGATCTGAGAGCCATTACCCGTATGCCAATAGTCAAAGGCAGACATATTGCCCTGATGCACCAAAAAGACCATGACCATGACCCGAACTCCGTTGGTGACAAAGCCGATGGCGATCGCCATCAGGGGCGTGAGCGCCTTACCCAGACGCTGGATCGGAAACACAATCATCATTAGAAAACTCAGGCGCAGCAAAAAGTCAATCACACCGCCACCCGAGCAGCCTTCATGGACAAAAACGATCGCCTTTGAGGTATGGACATACACCGACTCCTGCAACTCGGCAGGCAAACCCACCAGACTCAAACCAAACACGGTGAAGCGGGAGGTCCATTCGGCAAAGTACAGCCCGGAAACCCCATGCACTAGGCTCTGCAAAATATTCGAGAGAAATTTCTCACCGGGTAAGGCCAAAACCCCCAATGCCAGGAGTTCGGGACGATATTGCCCCAAACCCCGGTAGCCCGAGGCAATCAGCGCCAAACTCACACCAAACACGAGGGGCAGTGCCTGCACAAAAGCACCGCCGCTAGAGATATGCACAATTTTCCAGCAGGCGAGGGCAATCAATGTGGTTCCCAGAAGGCTAGAGAAGCGATCGCTCCGGAGTCGGAGTTGTTCTTTCTTGTCCCAGACCATGGAGAGCACCGCGCCCCAAAAAATAAAACTGACGCTGAAGCTCTTCATATCACCGGTTTTGTCGGTCAAGAAGAGATGAAACAGCACCAGTCCAGCCGTTAGCCCTAGCAGCCAGTAGCGATCGTCCTTGGCGGGTTTAAACGTATCTAACATGATGGGTTCATCCAGGTTACAGGAGGGGAAGTCTTAAAGCCGTCTAAGCAATCAATAACAACAAAAACTGAAATGCCCCTTAAGGGCGGTATCGGGTTGGCGTCCGAGCCCTGAGCCCTGATCTCCAGCGGCTAGGGCAAGAAACTGCATCTTGCGCCTGATGAGGGGCTTTCCCTGTCCGAGGCGTTCTTTGACGGATTTCGGTCGTCAATAGTCTCACATTTGAGTGTTGATCTTTGAAGAAGATTGTTCAACCTTTTAGAGGACTTAACCGGACAGAAACGATCGCTTCTCTCGGCGTTAATTTTTCTTAACTATATCATCGGAACTTTTGCCAGGATTTTTCTTTGGCCCCAGTAAAATTGCCCTAAAACTCTCAGGAATCACTGAAAGGGGTGACGTAGATTAAATCAAGCCACTGACCCATGTCACTGGATTCTTGAAGGGTTATCGCTACGATTATAAGTAGGGAAACTCTAAAACAACACCCCTTTCACTGCCTCTCATCACGGTCATCTTCTGCGTATCGTTTTTGATTGCTCTATTGAGATTCTGCTCTATGCCCCAGACTGCCCTTTCTAGCCCCTCTGTCAATGACCACCGTGCTGAGTTGATGCCAGAAACATCCACCGCCTCCGACCCAGAGAACAACAAGGAGGCAGAAGAGACCGCCGCCGCAAGCAAACGAACCAGCGGCCGTGCGACCACGGATTTAGTTCGCCTCTATCTCACAGAGATTGGTCGGGTTCCGCTACTGCAACGAGATGAAGAAGTATCCGAAGCCCAGATTATTCAGCGTTACGTAACGCTGATTGACCTGCGGGCTCAGTTGGCAGCCCAAGCGGCTGAACCTTTTTCCCATCCTCTAGCTCGGATACTGTTGAGCCCTGCGGCTACCCCCGGATTGTGGGAGTTGTTTTTGCATTACTTGGATGAATAAAAAAAATCTTGGTTTCTTGGAGGGGGAGGGGGCTGGGGGTTAACTTGTAGTATTTAATTTCTTAATTTTTTAACAATGCGTTTTATTTTTGCTTTTGTTTTTTGTGTTTTTTTGTTGTTGTTTGTAATGAACTAAAGATTTAGTTCTTTTTATGCTGGAAAATAGAAGAATAAAAATATAGGGA
>JBMYQW010000484.1:0-3489 GCA_049601735.1 Spirulinaceae cyanobacterium | reverse complement strand
AACCCAGATCCCCAAGACAATGGAGCGGATTCCAGCGAGGTGGAGAACAGTGCAACGGACTCAAATGACGATAATCCTGAACAAAATGAAGACGGTACAACGTCCGACGCAGACAAGGCGCCAAAGAACTGTCGGATTGAACCTGAAGCTCAGACTGCTGAGTTAAAGCAACTGGGGATGCAGGCCGTAACTTGTGATGTAAAGCAGACCTATTTTCCGCATCAGGACTTCACGGCGGAGAATCCGAAACTGTTTATTTTCAATGACGATGGCGCTATCAATCTTCTGAGCATTGGGGCCGCTTGCGCTGAGACGACCCCGCCTGCTACACCAGGGAATCCTGCGCCCCCAACGTTGAGTGAGACTAATGCAGATTTGCCTCCCATCACGGGTGCACCAGACGATAATCTTCCCGCGCCTGCTTCACACTTGAACCCTGACTTGACAGAGGCTGAGGGCACGGAGACAAATACCGAAGCAGACATTGAAACGATAGATATTCCAGAAACTGAAGAGATAGAAAATACTGATGTCACCCTAGAACTCTGCACATCGGATCTCTCAACATTAGCGCGTATATTCGATGGCGATGGTGATGGTGTCAGAAACCAGGATACGGTGGCGGTACTGGAGTTGGCGGCGATCGCCCCCGCTGGGGCCGATCGCTACCCCATCTATCGCCATTCCCCCATACCCGATCGATTCACACCGACCCTTTTTTCACCCGAGTTGCTGGAGTCTGCTGCTGGAGACGAACGGGGTCAAGACTTCTTTCGAGTCGGCTATGGCTTGCCTGGCGATCTTGCCGCGATTGGGTTCTCGTCACTTCCCACCAAGCAGCTAGGCGCAAACCGCTACGATGTTTATGAGGAAGAATTGGTTGCTGCCAGATTCGCTGTAGAAGATGCGCTCAAAAGACTTGAGAATGCAGAAAACAATCCGCCGCCTGAAGGGCTCCCTTCGTTATTGGGCGAGGAAACAGTCGCGTTAATTCAAACGGTACGAGTTTCTTGTCCGATCCCCGTGACGGTTGCGCCATCTGTTGCCGATCGCCGCTCGTTCAAAACCCTAGCCTACGACGTGGATGATGGTTCGCGATCGGGTGATATCTTTGGTCTCGCCTTTTGTCTTTACGATGGCGGGATTTCGGGCTATGCGCTCAACCCCCGATGGGAGATTCGCATTCCTGAAGCGGGCTTCCGCCGGGGTGAGGAAGGTAGTCCTGCATTCATCGATGGCAAAATTGCCGGTGTTGCCTCCCGAGAGATCGATTTTCCTGCCCCAGAGGCAGAAGAGGGTGAAGGCGAAGGTGAAAGCGCCGCAGAAAATGTCGGCGAAGCCTTTGCGGATGTGCGGGTCTCGGCCTATGCCGACTTCATTGATGCCGTATTGCAGCTAGAGTCAGAGCAACCACTGCCGGATCAACGATAGTCAAACCATTTTAAAAGCCCCTCAGCGACAACTGGGGGGCTTTTGGTCTAACATTGGGTCGATTAATTTCGGATCAGTTGGTCGCCTCTTCCAACTCCTCCTCACTCGGAATACAGGCATCCACAATCGGGTTCATGGCATTTTCAGCCCATTGTTGCTCTTGCTCAAGCCCAATGCTCAGTTCGAGGGCTTCCTCGGCGGTGTAATTGTCTTGCAGCTCCCAGATCATGCAAGAGCACATATCAATTAGAAACGCACGAAACACCTCGGGATCAATTTCTGGCGGTGCAGGCTGGCTCAGGGCTTCCGCTGTGCAGCTCTGGATGAATGCCTGAACCACCTCCGGATCGTAAGGGTTTTGGGGTTGAGGCTCCTCGGAGCTTTGGGCCAAGACGGGGGTCAGCGTTAGCAAGAGGTTTGCACCACAGAAGGTGGCGATCGCCCCACCCCGCAGCCAAGATTGAATGGACATAGAGTCTAGAAAGAGAGAAAAATGTGCAAAATAGCCAAAGCAGAGGTTGGCACTACCCCCATGGTAAGGGATGGCAGCTATGCCTCCAGACCCAGCAGCGCAGCCGAGAGTTCCCCTATTCCCTGCTAATGCCGTGGCACAGCTAAAAAGGTGCAGTAGAATCTTGCCATGAATTTTGTAGGGGTAGTGCCCTTCTACCCCGGCGAGGTCTGGGGCAACCACGAGGGGATAGCACCTACAGGGTTTGCTAATGCACAAAATAAGGCGTGTCACGACACTAGTCGAGGGAAAGATCGTCAGCGCCCTCGTGCCTGTGTATAGTGAAGAGCGGCAAATTTTCTGCCCAATGCTTTCAGAACGTTTCATCTTCCCGCCATGGCCAAACTCTCTGTCGAACTGAATCGCTACCTCTTTGCCGAAGAGCGCGACGCAAAAGTCTCGCTGCGGAATATTCTGGCCTTGGCCGGGGAGCGGGGCTTTGGCTTTTTGTTTGTCATTCTCTCCCTGCCCTCGGCGCTGCCCGTCCCCGCACCGGGCTACTCGATCCCCTTTGGTATTTTGCTCTTTATCTTGGCGATGCAGTTTATTGTCGGGGCGCAGCGTCCGCTGTTGGGGGGCTTGGGCGATTGGAGCGTCAAGACTGAGCTGGCTCAAAAATTTGCCACGGGCGGTATTCCTTGGCTCAAACGCCTGGAACAGATTGCCAAACCGCGTTGGGTGTTTATTTGTAAGCATCTCCCCGGACGGGCCTTGATTGGCGGGGCGATCGCCCTCATGTCCGTGTCAATGATGATCCCGATTCCGGGCACGAATACGCTCCCAGCGATGGGGATTTTCCTGATTGGTCTGGGTCTCTTTGAGGATGACGGCATCATTTGCACCGTGGGCGCGGCCTTTTGTGGGGCGATCGCCGCCGCGATGATCTCGGTGATCTGGGTCTTCTACCAGGGCGGCACGAGCCTCCTGGAGCTAGTCAAGAACTGGGTGAAGGGTCTGCTCTAGGGATGTGGGGATAAAAATTGGCAAGAACAGGGCGGGTTGGTACAACATTCAAGTTGATCAACACGGGCTCCGAGGGTCGCTAGTTCAGATTCAAACTCAGTTATCAAACGTCGCAACTTTTCTAGGTCTTCTTCAGGGATGGATTCGGGAGTAATTTCACCTTCAATGATGGTGCGCTCAATGGCGAGTAGACAGGTATTCAATACAACTGCAAATTCCCAACGTGAGACGCTATGCGTTCCTGTGAAGGTATCCTCAGGTGCATCTTTGAGACAGTCGTAACGCTGCACAATATCCTTAAGGGTAATAAATGCCCACGTTCTGGGTGAGATCGGTTCGTCCTCGCTAGACTCTTGATGTTGGCTAGGGGTCGAGCTGTTTTGCTTAGTTTGAAACTCCTGAACTACCTCAAGCGCAGGTATTGCCTGAGCTGCTAAGGGCTGCATTAGCAGTAAAGACATGGAGAAAACAGACAGGGATAGGTGACAGTTGTACATTAGCTTTTCTCTAGAGTGCTTAATGCCAATCCAAATTTAACCCCTCAAGCGACACCGTAACCGGTATGAGATCGTCTTGGATCATCT
>JBMYQW010000483.1:0-3504 GCA_049601735.1 Spirulinaceae cyanobacterium | reverse complement strand
CTATGCCACTGCGGTTGTCGGCTTGGACAGTCAGCACATCCGCATCGCATCGACGTAAACCTTTGGTGGTACTACCGTTAACGTTTTCGTCCATGTAAAGCCGCACAACCATTACAGTCGCCCTTGGGCTTTGAGACGTGCCACGAAGGGGGATTCAGGGGTTTGCTGCTCTACTGTTTGGACATAGGCATCTCGACGTTGCATTTGGGCATTAAGCAGTTCTTGATGATCCCAGTAGTAGGCTAGGGCAGAATAAATTTGTCCCAAGCTGAGATGGGGATATTCGGCTTGAAGTTGCTCGGGCTGCCAATCTTGCACTTGATGCGAGGTGATCAGCTCAATGACTTTCATGGTGCTGCCTGCGATGATGGCTGTACCCTGTTCATCAAGTTGGATATATTTGTATCCGGTTGCTGTGTTTGCCATCTTCTTGTTCTGCCTACGACTGGACTCATTTTAACAATTGTTCTACCTGTGCCTTTGAGCCTCTTCAGGTTGCAATTTATGAAACGGGGCGGTGGGCTGCGGGGGGCTTGGATTAGACTGTGCCCATCGTTTTTGTATCGATTGAGGTTGTCGTAATGTCTTCGCGCTGGGGTGTTGTGGGGGCGTTGGTTTGGGTGGGGTGGCAAGGGTGACGCTTTCACTCGCGCTAGGATAGAGCCGATTGTCTTGAATAACGAATATTGCGATGACAACATTGCCCCGAACTGAACCCGTGACCTTGGCGCTTCCGGCTTTAGACCGGGGGGCGATCGATGAGATTTACCATTTCTTGCAATATCTCCAATTCAAATACGGCATTGATTTGGAGTCGAGCATTGAGGCGCTAGAAGATGAGATCGATAGCTTTGATGCAGCGGTTGCTGCGCAAGAGCCAGGCGAGGTTTCTTTGGCCAGTTTTAAGCAAACGCTGGGTCTGGCATGAGCTACCAGATCGTGATTAAGTCGGCGGCACAGCGACAGTTGAAAAAACTGACGCCTCAAGTCCAGCAGGCTTTGATTGCAGTGATCGAGGGGTTGGCGCAAGACCCGAGACCGCCTGGTTGCAAAAAGCTCAAGGGCAGACAGGCTGAGTATCGTGTGCGCTGGGGGGATTATCGAATTATCTACAGTGTGGCGGATGCGGCGTTGATTATTCGGGTGATCAAGGTGGGGCATCGCCGCGATGTTTATGAGGCTTGAGGATTTTGTTAGACTGTGCCCATCGTTTTTGTCTGTCGTGGCGGGGTTTGGGATGTTTGGACGCTGGGGTGTTGTAGGGGCGTTGGTTGGGGTGGGGTTGAGGTTGGGGGGACTATTCAGTTCAGTCCGCCCAAAGGACTAAAATGGCTTTAGAACAAGACGGATTGTTTGGAGATGAATCCGATGACCCAATTGCTGGAAACAGCGTGGAATCAAATCAAAACGTTGCCAGATGAGCAACAAAATATGATTGCAACGCTGATCTTGGAAGAGATTGCGGCGGAGACCCGTTGGGATCAGACGTTTGCTCAGTCTCAAGATGGGTTGGCGGCGTTGGCGGCTGAGGCAATGGCAGAGTATCACGCGGGGCAGATGCAGGTTTTAGATCCGGAAAGGTTGTGAAGTCTCGCACCACTGCCAAGTTTCGGAAGGCGTTGACTACATTACCACCCCAGGTTCGAGAGCAGGCGCGTCAGGCGTATCGGCAATTTATGCAAGATCCGGGGCATCCGAAGTTTGCGGTTCAAGCGGGTTCACGCATCGTTAGCCGATCTATTCAGCGCGGATCAATCGGAGTTATCGGGCGGTGGGGCAACGTGATGGGGAGACGATGATTTGGTTTTGGGTCGGGGATCATACGGAGTATGAGCAGTTGTTGGCACGGATGTAGCAGTTTGTGAGATGTAGCAGTTTGTGAAACGGGGCGGTGGGTTGTGGGGGGCTTGGGTTAGACTGTGCCCATCGTTTTGGATTTCACTGACGTTTTGGCATAATGTCTTGGCGCTGGGGGCGGTTGAAGTAATATCTGGGATCACCATGAAGATTGAGACACTCTATCAGCGATTGGGGATTACCCCGTCCCAACTCCTGGAATTTTGCCAAAGCGCAAATATTACTGAGTTTGCACTTTTTGGTTCTATTCTGCGGGATGATTTTCAGCCCGACAGTGATATCGATATCCTCATCACTTTTGCTCCTAAAAGTAAAGTGAGCTTGTTTGATTTAGTGGGTTTGGCATATCAGTTGGAAGATTGGCTGCATCGGGACGTGGATCTGGTAGAAAAACAAGCGGTAGAACAGGATCGCAACTGGCTTCGTCGCCGTGACATTCTGCACAATGCTCAGGTGATCTATGAATCGCGATCCGTTTTATCTGCTTGATATTTATCAGTACGGACAAGATGTGCTGGAATTTGTGCAAGGAATGGATGAGGTGAGTTTTGCGGCGGATCTCAAAACTCAACGGGCTGTGATTTATTGCATTGCGGTGATGGGTGAGGCAACGAAAAAACTTTCTGCTGAACTTCGGGCACAACATCCCCAGGTTCCCTGGAAAGAAATCGCGGGAATGCGTGATAAGTGCGTTCATGATTATCGACAAATCAATCCTGCTCGGGTGTGGCAAGTCACCCAAAGCAGTATCCCTGAGTTACTTCAGGTCATTAAACCCCTGCTACCAACGGAAGATTAAGCGAATTTGTTTTCCGTCTCTACAGGCTTGGTTAAACTGAGAAAGTCTTTTGGCATAGGTGTAGGATGGCAATGCGTGAATTGAGTGGGCTTGTGGGGGCGTTGGTTTTGGTAGGTTTGATGGCGGGGGAGGTTGCGGCTGTTGAGGAACCCTGGCGAACATCCTGCCTGCGCTACGGAAACTCAACGCACGAAACCCGTAGCGCAGGCGTCCCCGCCTGCCAGAGTCAACTGCTCGAATCTGAAATGCCCCAAGAATGGCTCATCGTGCAGGACACACAACGTGAACCCTTAGTTTTTGAAGGTGAACTTAGCGCAGAGAGTCAGGTTTTTAACTCCGATGGCTCTTACTTCAATATCCATACTTTTACCGGACAAGCAGGTGAAACGATCAAAATTGACTTAGTCAGTGATGACTTTGATGCCTTAGTAATCTTGCTTGATCCAGATGTAAATAATATTGCGCAAAACGATGATGGTGGTGAGAATAGAAACGCGAGGATTGTGATTACTTTGCCTTCTAATGGTGAATACTCGATTTTGGCGAATTCTTATCAAGCAGGAGAGGTTGGTCATTATCAGATTACCTTGCAAAGTGCAACTGCAAATGATGAAGTAAATCATGAAATTGCTTTACGAGCAGCACAATTATTCCAAGAAGGTCAAACTCTGATCAGAGAGGGATCACTGGAATCTTTACGGGCTGCAATTGAAAAGTGGGAAGCGGCAATTCCTCTTTATCAACAGGTGGGCGATCGTGGCGGTGAAGCCGAGACCCGAAACGATATCGGTGTGGCCTACGATGCCCTCGGGGAAAAGCAACGGGCGCTGGAATTTTTTAACCAAGCC
>JBMYQW010000482.1:0-3523 GCA_049601735.1 Spirulinaceae cyanobacterium | reverse complement strand
GGGATTGCCCCTACAGGGTTTTCTAATGCACAAAATAAGGCGTGTCACGGCACTACGGAATCTATTTAAGCCAGCGCAAATTCTGTATGTTGACGCATCTCTGGTGGCTGGAAGGCTAACACAATATCCTCGGGTGGTATTCCTTCCCCCAGCAACTCCGTTGCCATCCCTTCTTCTGTCCAGTCCTGCTCAATATAAATTTTTCCATCTTTGATGCGGATATAAACCATCATATTGGTGATATGGTCTCCCTCATTCCAGCCCACCCGCAACCAGAAATATTGATCACGCTGCTCATCCAATGCCAAAATCGTATCAATGCCATCAGTATCCGGCGTCCGACAAGAAATTTCATGGTACTCAGTCAGGATTTTCTGAATTGTCCTGCGATAAAAAATTAGGTGATCCATTCAACAATTGTCTCCGTTTCTATGTCAACAACGACTAAAGGCAAATCGACCTCATCTACAACCACTTGAATTGCTTTCGATTTAAAAAACTTTTTATAAACCTCTTGACTAATTCCTAGAACCACCTTGATATGGCCCAGCTCCTTCTTATGAAGGAAAATGCGATAGATCATAAATTGACCCAGAGCCGTTTCAAATTCCCGCATTGGTGCACGACACAGAAAGCTCTTGACCTCCACAACGATCTGTTCGTTATCTCGCTGGGCAGCAACCAAACCACCCACCAGCAGATCTGCAAAGACGGTGACATCCTTGTACTTGATCGTGTAAGGATCGCTCAGAATTGTCCAGCCCGCTTTAATGAGAGCGTTTTTGATCACGTCATGGTGAGCATCTTTAGCGGGCACAGTTCGCGAGGGTAAATAGGGTAAATACAGTTCAGATATTCTAACAACTTACTACTTTTCCAGCTTCTGCTTACGCCCCAGGGCACTGTAGGGCAACACCCGTGACACTTCCTCCGCCGTCGTCACACCGCTGGTCACTTTTTCGATCGCCGCCAGTCGAAACGAGGCAAACTTGATTTGGCGCAGATAGCGGTGCAAGTCCGTCATTGTGCCGTCGTAGATAATTTCGCGGACGCGATCGTCCACCTCCAGCATTTCCACGATCGCCTCCCGCCCTAAATACCCCGAGTCAAAACAGAGGGAACAGCCACGGCCCTTGCGCCAGTTGTCGATCGGGACTTTACCGGGTTCGAGGTACAGCCGCCGGAAATCTTGCTCTGTGGGTTGGTAGGGCTCGGCACAATGGGGACAGACCCGCCGCACCAAGCGTTGGGCGACAACACCCAAGAGGGCATCACTAATGAGGCCCGGATCGGGGCCGATATCTTTGAGGCGGGGAATCGCGCCAGCGGCATCATTCGTGTGCAAGGTGGTGAGGACGAGGTGTCCGGTGAGGGCAGCTCGCACGGCGGTTTCGGCGGTTTCTTCATCCCGGATTTCCCCAACCATGATGATGTCGGGATCTTGGCGCAAAATCGAGCGCATCCCTGCTGCAAAGGTCATTCCCGCCGCTTCATTCACCTGGGTTTGGGTGATGCGGGGCAGAATGTATTCCACAGGGTTCTCCACAGTGACCACATTCACGTGTTCGGTAGCGATCGTCTGCAAACTCGTGTAAAGCGTACTGGTTTTGCCTGATCCCGTCGGGCCGGTCAAAATCAACATTCCCTGGGGTTGGCCGAGCCAGCGGCGGAATTTTTTCAGCGTCGGGGTGCGAAAGCCCAGGTCTTCCATGGTCGTAAAGGGGTTTTCACGGGGTAGCAGCCGCACGACCGCCTTCTCGCCAAACATACAGGGCAGCGTGCTCACCCGCATATCCATGCCCAGCTCCACCTGTTCCCCCGAGGCATATTGCTCGCCGATCCGGCCGTCCTGGGGAATGCGGCTCTCGGCAATGTTAATCTCGGACATCACCTTGAGCGCCACGATGACGCGGCGGCTGATCTCGGGGGGCAGCATGGTGATATCCCGCAGCACGCCATCAATGCGATAGCGCACCCGCAGCCCATCCCGCAGGGGTTCGAGGTGAATATCACTGGCGCGGTTGCGCAGCGCCCCGGAAATGATCGTTTTGATCCGTTCGATCTGGTCAACGGCTCTGGCCAGATAAAACTCGGTGGTCTCGCTGATGTCTTCCTGCTCAAGCTGGCCGGTGAGGGGGTTGACCAGGGGCGCGGATGTGATCCGGTTGGGGTCGTGGTGGTGGACGTGATACCAGTTGCGGTAGCTCTTTTCGGTGATGGGGATGATTTTGATCGCGGCAAAGGTGCGATCGCCCATCATACTCAGCGCCGGGGTTTCCACTTGCACCGGTGAGCCGAGGTAGTAGCAGTTTTGCCAGAGCAGCAGGGGCACAACCGGGGGCAACAGGGCTTTATCGGGAAATTCTCGAAAGAAGCGATCGCTCACCTCCTTATCCAGCAGGGTGGGGTTGATCATGCCTTGGTCGTTGATCAGCAGTTGCAGGGCGTATTCACAGGTAATCTGGCGATTGCGCAGCTGCCGCCAGGCGCTGGGTTGTTTGCTGAGGTTGATGCTGGGGGTCATGCGAGCAGGGGGGGATGAGATGAAATCGGATCGGCGGCAGACTGCCGAGACTTGCCGGGTGGACGAAATTTTACGCGGGATTTTTGCTGGGCGGCGGGCAAGATGCCCGCGCTACGGGATGTTATTTGAGATTCAGAGCCGTAGCGCAGGCGTCCCGCCTGCCTGATGGAAATCGCATCCTAAGAGTGGCCCGCGCTTTTTTTCGTCCACCCGAGGCTTACCACCAATCTTGACAAACTCCAGAGCGTTACGCCACAATGATAAACGCTTCAAGCGGGGCTATAACTCAGTTGGTAGAGTGTCACAATGGCATTGTGAAAGTCAGCGGTTCGAATCCGCTTAGCTCCATAAAAAAATGCTGCAACTCAAACCGCGCTTCGAGAGCTTTGAAGAGTATCTTGCCTACGACGACGGCAGCGATCGGCTCTATGAACTCTTCAACGGAGAATTGATCGAGTTGCCGCCGAAGTCTGGATTGAGCGTTGAAATTGCTAATTTTCTGCTTGCTATCTTTCTGGAAAGCGTCGGCTATCGCCGCGTTCGGGGTCATGGTCTGGAGCTAGAAGTCCGGGGTGAGCCGAAGAATCAATCGGTATCCTGACCTGACGATTCTGCGTCCGGAGCATCTTGAACTGCTCCAGCGGCGCAACACAATTCGCCTGACGATGCCGCCGCCGCTGTTGGTGGTGGAGGTGGTGAGTCCGGGGTCGGTGCAACGGGAGCGGGACTTCATTGCCAAGCGGGGGCAGTATGAGGCGGTGGGCATTCCGGAATATTGGTTGGTTGACCCGCAGCGGGAGGAGCTGTTGGTGTTGGCTCTGGCGGGAGCGACCTATGTTGAGAGGGGGCGGTTTACGGGAGAGCAGGGGGTGACGTCGCCGCAGTTTGGGGCGCTGGGGTTTACGGCGGCGGCGATGTTGGCGCAGTCGGATGCTGATGATGAGAGCCCTTAGAGCACTCCAAGGAAAAAAGCGTTCCAGAAATGAGCTTTTTGGGTGG
>JBMYQW010000481.1:0-3526 GCA_049601735.1 Spirulinaceae cyanobacterium | reverse complement strand
GAGCGCAATGCTCACAACTTCCCGCTTGACCTGGCTTCGGCTGAGTCTGCGCCTGTGGCTTTGACGGCTCCTGCGATTAATGGTTAATTCTCAATCGAGTTAATCTGACTTGCCTAATGGGTAAGTAACTGAAAGCCGCTCCCTAGGGGGCGGCTTTTTCGGGCTTTGGGGATTAGGGCGTGTCATCAATTAACCTCAGAAGCCTTATAGGACAAGGAATAGAGCGCCCGACCCAAAAAACAGGGAAAGGGGCGGTACGCTAGATATAGCAATGGTTTGAGACCCAAATAATGACAGCCTCTAGTGCTTGTCCAGATCCGATTTACATCCCCCGAAAATGAAAGCCCACTCCGCCTGGGGTTTGAACCCCAGGCTCATAGCGGAAGTAGGCTAAAGCCCACTAATCCAGAACCCGCTTGAGCGGGTTTGAGCTATGAGCCAAGAACGTGAGTTCTTGGCGGTTGTGGCTGAAATGCAGTCAGTGTTTGGGTTCGAGCTTAAGTTCACACCAGTAACTTCACCCCTTCCCCTACAGAGATTCTTGGGATTCACGGGACAGATTCAGTATCCTTCAGTCCTGAATCCATCAGCTCGAATTATAGTCCCGAACTCAATGACGAGAGGGAGCAGTCAGCCGCACCGCTGTCCCACGAGACTGCCGCACCGCCCGCCAGCAGACCTGCCAATATTGCTGCGCAATCTGATCCAGCGTGTAGTTCTCCCGTAAATATCGCCGTCCGGCCTGCCCGAGCTGCTTGACTTGGTCAGGATGCTGGGCAAGATGCTCAATATATTGAGCGAGCCCGACTGCATCACCATTGTTGAAGGCACAGCCACAACGGGCAGACTGGAGAACGTTACGGAGGTAAGACTGGGCTTCGCAAATTACCGCCACTGGGCGTCCCGCGGCCAGAATGCCGTAGAGCTTGCTGGGGGCAACCACTCCTTCTAGACCTGGGCTAATACTGACTAAGGCGAGGTCACAGGCAGTGAGGGAATAGGGCAATACGGACTTGTCTTGATAGGGCAAGAAGCGACAGTTGGTTAGGGTTTGCTCCCGGACGCGATCGCGGCAGGCTTCCAGTTGGGCTCCCTTGCCAATAAACACAAACTGCACCGGACGGTGACGCAGCAATTCGGCGGTTTGCAGAATGGTTTCAAGATCATGGCAGCGGCCCAGATTGCCAGAATATTGCACCGTGAAGGGCTGCACGAGGTTTTGCTCGTGGGCAAACCAGTTGTCTTGTTTGGCACGGGGCACAATCAAACCAGGGTCAGCCCAGCTAGGAATGATTTGAACTTTCTCAGCAATCCGCGGCGCTTTGGCAATGACGCGATCGCGCATTGAAGAGCTCAAGACCACAATGGACTCAGCCTGACGCCAAACTTGACGGTTGAGATGGTTCCAGAACCCCACGAGGGGATGCCGTGCTGAGAGGACATTCAACGCCACTGCTACATCCGGATATAAGTCATAGAGAATACAGACATAGGGGATGCCCAATAACCGCCGGGCCAGATACCCCAAAATCGGTAGATAGGGCGGCTCACTGGTCACCACCAGCAACTCATATTGCTTACCCCGCTTAAACAAATGGAGGGCTGCTCGAAAGCAAAAGAGCAGACTATTAATGGCTCGGCCCCGAATGCGCCTTGGCCAGAGTCGTGAAACCCGCGATCGCCGCACCTCCACCTGCCGTTGCCTTTCCCGCTGAGGAGCAGAGTCGCGATCGAAAGCATAGCCTGGCTGCCCAGTAAAAATGCTCATCTGAAATCCCCACCCCCCCAGTTGCTGGGCCAACTCAGCAATGAGTTGGCCCGTCGCTGCGTAATCTGGGGGATAAAACTGCGTCAAAATCAAGACCTTCAAACCCGTCTGCGCTACTGGAGTTGCGCGTCCAGCAGACCCTGTTTTGGGAACGGCGGGATCATAAAAGCGCAGGGAGCAGTCAGAGGGATTGAGCATTGAAGGTCAAGACCGAAAAAATGGACTAATGAGCGAGGGGCTGGCGGTCACCGGGCCACCATCAAAGTGCAAAGCTAAAATTCTTGGAGACTACACCGCCTTCTTGCTTGGGTTGTCTAGGGACTGTTCGCTAACGACTAGGGGATAGAGTATAAAGTTGCCCCTAGTCCACTGCGATCGCAAATCATGTGATAAAACGCCGCCCTAGAGCCTCTGATACAGGGGCAATTGCCGAGATTCCGTAAAGCCACAGCCCCGGAGTTGAGGGTGGATTGCCAGAGCCGTTTCAACTCCCTTGAAACCTTACAATAGGCGAGAGCAGAATGCTATATTAGGTGGGCGCGGGTGCGTAGCTCAGTGGATAGAGCACCAGATTCCGGTTCTGGGTGTCGGGGGTTCGAATCCCTCCGTGCTCGCTTTAAGGTCTGTTATCATTTAGACTTCAAACTCTGACGGTAACTGGCTTACAGCCCCTTTTTTTGTTTTTTGGGCCGGGCGCGACTTCCCTTCTGCTCCACACGAGCAAAGCTCTACAGGCTACTGAGGTTAAGTGATGACGCGCCCTAATCATCACCAGTTTGGATCAACTCAGGCGAGAGTCGTGCCAGCCGATGGATGGCATGACTCTCGCTCCTTTTGAGCATTGCAACTGATGGGTTCGGGGTATCGATAAGCCACCTTCCCCTCGCTGGATGGACATACATCAGCGACTCACCCAACATAAAATTCTTGTGAGTTTTGATACCCTGAACCAGTAGCATTGTTTCATCATCAACAACGCGGTCAGCTTATGCCCAAGGTTATTTCAGTTCATTCCTATCGTGGAGGAACGGGTAAGTCAAACTTTACTGCGAATCTGGCAACAACCATCGCCTCCCAAGGGCATCGCGTTGGTGTTGTCGATACTGATATTCCCTCACCGGGCATTCACAACCTCTTTGGCCTAGAACCCGAGCAAACGGGGATAACCCTGAATAACTATCTCTGGGGCGAGAACGCGATCGAGGATGCGGCCTATGATGTGAGTCGTAAGGTGACTTTGGGGGACAATGGCAAACTTTATCTCGTGCCGTCAAGCGTTAAAGCAGATGATATTGCTCGCATTTTAAAAGATGGCTACGATGTCAAACGGATGAATGAAGGCTTTCGTAACCTCGTCAAGGTGTTAGAGCTGGATTATTTATTTATTGATACCCATCCCGGATTATCCAAGGAGACTTTCTTGTCGGTTGCCATTTCTCATGTCCTCTTGTTGATTTTGCGTCCCGACAAGCAAGACTACCAAGGCACCGCCGTTACTGTTGATGTCGCGCGGCAGCTCAAGGTTCACAAGATGTTGCTCGCCGTCAATAAGGTGCACAACAAAATCAACCGATCAGCTCTCAAACAGAAGATTGAAGCTGCCTATGCGGAAACGGTTGCGGGGGTATTTCCCTTGTCGGAGGATATGATCTTGCTGGCCAGCGAAGGGGTTTTTTGCACCCAATATCCGGAACATCTGTTGAGCCAAGAATTCCAGAAGGTCGCCCAGCAAATCATGGCAGTAGCGGTCTAAAAACA
>JBMYQW010000480.1:0-3534 GCA_049601735.1 Spirulinaceae cyanobacterium | reverse complement strand
GTTCAGCGTAAACAAAGATATGCAGCAGCCCACCGGGGGCGAGTTTTTGGGCGAGAGCCCGAATCCCGGCGACCGGATCAGGTAAATGATGCAGCACGCCCACACAGTTAATAAATTCAAACCGGCCCTCTAGCGCCGTCGCTGCGGTCTCCAGGGTCATCTGGGCAAAGGTGACGCCCGCTGCGCCCGAGCGCCGACACCGCTCCTGGGCGACTTCTAGAGCGCCAGAGCTCAAGTCGATCGCCGTGACCTGAGCAGCGGGGTTTTGATGCACCAGATAATCCGTGCCTGAGCCCGTGCCACAGCCGGCATCGAGAATGCGGATGTTTTGGCGATCGGGGACACGGCCGGTGCAAAAGCTGTGAGCTGCGATCCAGCTCCAGCGCCAGTTATACCCCGGCGGTGGGGCGTCCGAGAGGGGATCAGGGGGAAAAGGGTAAGTGTCGTAGAGCTTTTGAACGGCTTGATGGGAGTCGGCCATGGGTGAATCGTCAATGTTAAAAGTCAAAAATGCGCTATTTCTATTGTCGGCTCGGACGGGGACGCTGTCCTACTACCTCGCTAGAATGAATCAATCATCAATTTATTCGATCTTGCTTTATGACAGACGTCATTCCTGCCCGAACCCTGAGTCTACGTGATGTGAAACAACGCTTTGATCTGCATAAAGTGAGTGAATCTGACTTTTTCCCAGAATGGCAAATTGCCGCAGCAGATCTACCCGCTCAAGAGCGTTGGCTTCTCGATCGCGCCCAACGAGAGTTTCTGTATTTAGCGGAAGAGCCGCTCCACGAAGAGATGGTCAAACTGGTGGTGCTCTCACCCTTGCTCTCCGTCGCCGGATTTTATCAGCGCCCGTTTCGTCCCGTTGCAGAGCATCACGTGGAGCTGACCTTGGATGCGGGAGAGGAGAAAATTCGTGGGCGGCTCGATATGCTGGTGCTCAGTGACTCCTTATGGGTGGTAGCGGTGGAGTCCAAAAACAGCCATCTGAGCGTGCGGGTTGCCTTGCCACAGATGCTTTGTTATATGTTAGCCAGTCCGCCAGCCCAAGCCGATCGGTTCGGTTTGGCGACGAATGGCGATGAGTTTTTATTGCTCAAGCTCGTGAAGAGTGAACCGCCCCAGTATGCCCTGTCTCGACCTTTTTCACTCCTTAATCCGGGCAATGAGCTGTATACGGTGGCGACGATTTTGCAGCGGTTAGGGCAAGGGGTGGCGATCGCTGCTTAACGACGCTTAACCCCTTTTGCACCATTTCTGCACCTGTTGATTGATCACGTCGTAAGCGTTGGCTTTATTGGCAATATATTCCTCACGAGAGGTTGCTCGCTGGTCGGCCAACCGTTTTTGCTGACCCAGCCAATGGGCGCGACCGGGGCTCTCTAGCAGATAGTCTCGAAAAGCCAAATGGTTCTGTAGTTCTACGGCATCGGTTTCGCAAGCGTAGAGGTGGTGTGTTGGCAATACCATGGCGGCGGTTCCTTCCACCGGATGAAACGCCTCACGACCCGGAATCCCTTGATCACCGACATGGCTGTAGCCCAGTTGTTTCAATGCCTCAATGACCTGAGGCAGTTGACCCGAGGGGCATTGAATATCCACATCAATGATGTCTTTGGCGGGCATTCTCGGAATTGCGGTGGAGCCGACATGATGGATCTGGCAGTCGGCGGGTAGAGCGGGTTGCAGGCGATCGGCGATTTGCTGGAAGCGGCGGGGCCAGTCGGGGTTATATTCGCTGATATGTTTCAAGGGCATAGGCGTAGCGTTGGATAGGATAGGCAATGCCTAACCCAGACTAATCGAACTCATGGAGAGATAACAAGAAATAGTGTTTGATTGCAGATCATCATCATTCATTACACCAGATATAGGGCTAGTCATCCCATTAAATGTATGAGAGTATATAGAATAGGTGTATTGTAAATCTTGCTATTTTGATAGAGGGGGACAATCATGACTGAGATGCTCATGGATATGCAAATCCTCTATCATCAATTAGACCAGATTGGTTTGTCCAAGCGATATATTCAACAGCAAATTTTGCCAGATTGGTGGGATAACGAATTTGAGCAAAGTAATGGAGCGGTTGCCACGGCTGCTGCATATCTATCTCGACGGTTAAGTTTGAATTTTGAGTCTTTGATTCAGCGCGATCGCCAACCAGAATTCGAGCAGGTCTATCAGGCAAAATTTAAGCTCAAAAAGGGTACGAACAGCGAGAAACTCATACTCCCCTATGTTATTGCTATTCGAATTGCCGAGCTTGTTGCTTACGCTTGTCCAAATCCCTATCTAGAAATCATGGAATCAAGCGCGAGTAAAATTCGTGAAGACATCCTAGAAAAGCAACATGAAATCAACCTAAAATCCGTTATTGCTTGGTGCTGGCAACAAGGAATTCCAGTAATTCACCTGAGTAATTATCCACCGAAAGTCAATAAGTTCGAAGGCATGATTGTCTGGTATAACAATGCTGATGAGAAAGAAAAAAATCGTCCTGTCGTCATTATCGGTCAAAACAATAAATTTTGCTCAAAGCTGTTGTTCATTCTGGCTCATGAGTTAGGACATTGGTTCAAGGGACATCTCAACCAGGATTCTTTTTTACTTGATGAAGTCATCAATGACAACCAAGATGATGCAGAAGAAGCGGAAGCAAATGAATTTTCTGTTGAGCTTCTAACGGGAAACCCGTATACAGAATATCAGTTTCCAAAGTCTACGACAGGGGATAAACTTGTTCACTATGCTCATCAAGAAAAGGAAAATAATCCCACTGTTTCTCTTGGTGTAATTGCCAATAACCATGGTTGGCGTATGAAAACTGTTGAGGGAGTGAATCGCTGGGGAGTCGTCAACGCAGCTCTTAAAATAATCGAAGGAGATACAAAGGCATCTCAGTTTATCAATCAAGTTTTACAGCAGAGTCTTGATTGGGAAAGACTCAGTGAAGATAATCAAGATTATTTACGAGAATCCTTTGGCCTGGAGTAGTGGAACAGTTTAAGTGTTGGCAGTATCAACCTTGATCGATAATGATATTTTTCTCAAACTAGCAGTTTGTGATGTTTTAGAGGCAGCTTTTGAATTGTTTTCAGTCACCTCCGAGGAAGTTGGCATCTTAGGAACTCTGCCGTTTATCATCGACAGTAAGAAAATCCAAAATAAATATAATCCTGAAGAGAGGGAAAAGTTGCGCTTGGCAACGCAATCATTTCTCAAGATCCAAACTCCGACAAGTGGGTACTTTCAGTCTTTGCAGATGAACCCAGCCATAGATATTGGCGAAGCAAGTTTGATTGCCACAGCAATAGAATTGGAAGGCTCACTAATCTGGACAGGAGATAAGCGTTGTCTTCAAGCACTTTACAACAATTCTGAATTGAAAAACATTCATAAGCTATTGCAAGGTCGAGTGATTTGTCTAGAACAAATCATTGCCAAACTCATTCAAAATAAAGATTTTACGAGTATATAGCAAAGAGAGGGCTAGTTAGGACATAATAGAGTGGTTAGTAGCCGAGAAGA
>JBMYQW010000479.1:0-3550 GCA_049601735.1 Spirulinaceae cyanobacterium | reverse complement strand
CCTTCCAAGCGGAAGAGCTTCACTTTTTGCTTGAAGATTTTAAGCAGCGTCTGGATTGGGCCATCTATCTCAAGGTGGATGCCCAAACCATGCAGGCGCGATCAACGGCGCGATCGCGCTCTGACGATACCCCAGCGGTCTGGCAACAGCGCCTCAAATCCTTTGAAGAGCGCACCTTGCCGATTTTGGAATATTACGGTTCACGGGGGGTACTGCTGACAGTTAACGCCCAGACCACCGCGGGTCAAGTCACCACAGAAATCTTGCAAAAACTTAAATCTTAACCGCTGCCGCGACGTGAACCCGTAAGCTGGGGTCGGAACTCCCCCTGAGCGTTATGACTTGGCAAAGACCTGACCAGCGTGCCTTTGATGAAATCCGGCCGGTTTCCTTGACCACCAACTTCACGCGCTTCGCGGCGGGCTCGGTCTTGGCCTGCTGCGGCTCAACGAAGGTGCTCTGCACCGCCAGCGTCAGTCCCGGTGTGCCTCGCTTTCTGGAAGAGACAGGCCAGGGATGGCTCACGGCAGAATACCGAATGCTCCCGAGCGCCACGCCCCAACGTCAGCCCCGCGAATTGATGCGCTTGGGGGGGCGCACCCAAGAAATTCAGCGGCTGATCGGCCGGAGCCTACGGGCGTCCCTGGACTTAGACCTCTTGGGCCCGCGCACAATCACGATCGATGCCGATGTGTTGCAAGCCGATGCCGGAACCCGCACCACCGCGATCACAGGCGGCTATGTGGCGCTGGCTATGGCGATTCAACAGATGGTCGAAGCGGGAGACTTGCCCGATTCGCCGCTCCGTCATGCGATCGCCGCTATCTCCGTGGGGCTGGTGCAGGGCGAACCGATGTTGGATCTCAACTACCAGGAAGATTCGACGGCTGATGTAGACTTGAACGTGGTGATGACGGAAGCCTTCGAAATCATAGAAGTGCAAGGCACGGCGGAGTCAGGCAGCTTTAGCCGTACCCAGCTCAATGCGCTGCTGGATTTGGCCCAAAAGGGCATTCAGAACCTGCTCGATGTCCAGCAAGATGTGCTCCAGCATGGACTCACGTCTTAATTCAATATTCAGCACTGCTGATTGCTGCTCCTAAACTTTTAGGCTCAACGCATTGGCGATCTTCTCAAGGGCTTCGAGTGCGCCCAGGGGAATTGACAAAAAATCCTCGCCTTCCGGCACTTTAGTTCTAGTTTGGCATGAGATCATTGAGCTGCAATTGAAGATTCGGCAGTAGAGGGGAGGCGATCGCTTCCCCCAAGCGATATTGCTGTTGTGCATAGACGCCATCCACCAAAGAACAGACCGTAAAGGTTGGCTGTTTGGGTTTGCCGATAAACTGCAAGCCGCCTAGCCCCCGAAAATCGACAATCCAATATTCAGGGATATTCAATAGGGCATATTCCTCAACTTTACGGGCATAGTCATCCTGCCAGTTACTGCTCATCACCTCAGCAACCAGTTGGATCGTCTTCCCGTTACAAATGATCGGCTCATTCTGCCACCAGAGCTCATCTTTCAAACTTTTTTTATCTAGCACTACCACGTCCGGCCGGAGAGCGGTCGCTTCAGCGGCGAGGGGCTTAATCAAGCAGTTTTTTGGCACTAACCAATTGAGTTGGGCTTGCAAGATTTCAACATAAATTCTCCCAGCAATATTGCCAGCAACCGCTTCGTGGGGGCCGGTTGGTTCCATCTCTCTGAGTTCCCCCTCAATCAGTTCGTAGTTGGTGTTATCTCCGTATTGAGCGATGAAGTTTTCAAAGCTCAATGATTTGGGTATGGCGTAAGTCATGAGTTATTGGGCGTAGTGCCGTGGTACGGCTAAAAATGTGCATTGAGGTAGGTTATCCCGATGATAAAAAAAGGAAGTGAGGTTTCAAGTGTGCTTATCTAATAACTTTTAAAATAAGCTATCAGATGCCCAAAAAAGGAGAGGTGTTGGACACAATAATCATTGTGTCGCTAAAAGATCACGAATCGCTTGAACATCTTGCTCTAAATCGTTTTCAGTATAGGATAGATAGGCTTTTTCATGCTTAAGAAATTCATGAGTTTCCCAACGAGAGGAAAAATTGAGTATGTGTCGTACTTCGGCGGCTCCAATACGACCTTGACGATAGCGATCGGCTACGATGACTTCTAGGACTCGGCGGGAAGCATTGGTGAGTTGGAATTGATTGGCGATGTCGTCGGGGAGTTCAATTGTGATCTGCATGATGGTTTTCTCTTGTTGCTCTCAAGTCTAATAGAACTTTAGTTTTTCTTCTTTCTTGAAAAGAAACCCACTGTGGCGATCGCCAAACTACTCAAAACCGTCGATGGCTCGGGTACACTTTGGGAAAAGGTAGAGCTACCAATGGTTGAAGAAACCGCTGCATTTTCAAAAGCAGAAGAGGTTGTGCCGTGATAGGCAACGGGAGTGAGGAATAAGCCATTAGGCTGCTCTCCGGTCGGGGCAAAACTGGTACTTGAGTTATCGTTGATGCAGGAGCCGCTGCCGGTACGGCAACTATCTAAACCACTAATCGCCAGCGGAGATTCGATATCAACGCTAGCCTGATACGGATAGGAACCGAAAAAACCATGAAAGGGGTTAATGCCGATCATCGTGTTAATTTCATTGATGCCATCAACAAAGACCCCTGATGGCTGGCCGGGTGAAGCATGATCTGTCCCTAGCACTAAACCGCCACCACGACTGGCAAGCTGGAGCGCATAGTTTTGTATCCAGGGTGCTTCTGAAGACATCTGGTTTTGGTTTGTCCAACGAGTCATTGAAGAGATGATCCGCCCATCTGTAATAAGATTCTGCTTCTTACGGTTGTTAAACCAATCTGCAATACCTGCATAATTTGCAGCTTGCGTCGCGTTGTTATTTGTACCGACTTCCAGATCATAGACCCAGATTTGATCGAAGGCATCATAATCATCATAGACAGCATTATCAAGAACACGCTGCGTCACATTAAAGTCTGTCAATGCATCAATATAACTTGCTAATTCACGACCATCGTTCACATACCTTCCATTGTCTTGCACAAAGGTAAAGAGAATTTCGTTGGCATTTACTGGGGTGGCCAGTGAGAGCAAAGCAGTGGTCAAAGACAAACAGGTGAACTGAGTTTTAGACATCATGGCAGGTTTCCTCTTGAGATGAGTTATATTTAGGGCTCTTAATAAGGTATTCAGCCTAGATCGACAGATCTTATGCGCCTAGCCTGAAATTCATGAAGAAGTTTTAATCTATTCAGTGAGATTTGGCCACGCTATACCTTCTCAGCTTCTAACCGAGCCAATGTCGTTGCTGCCTCCGCCAAATAAAGCGCCGTGATGTGTCGCTTCTTCGGATCAGGTTCTCGTTGCAAGTCATGATTAAAAATCCGAATCCGATGGCGATAAGCCCGAATTGATTCAGAATCATTCACAGTATAGGCAGGCGTATTCATAGATCTAGCGGAAAACTCGTTACGGCAATATCCAGCAGACGTAGTGCCGTGACACGCCTTATTTTGTGCATTAGCAAACCCTGTAGGGGCAATC
>JBMYQW010000478.1:0-3575 GCA_049601735.1 Spirulinaceae cyanobacterium | reverse complement strand
AAAATTCATGCAAGATTCTATTGCACCTGTTTAGCTGTGCCACGGCAGTAGGGTGTGTTAGGCGGCTCTCTATGCCAAGATTTGGCTTGATGACTTGATCCCGCCGTAACGCACCGACAGAGGTTCATAAAGATGACGTTGGTGCGTTACGCTCCGCTAACACACCCTACTGCTATGGGTTTCAGAGTTCCGAATGCAACCTAAAACTTCGCCACAATCCGCCGCATCGCCTCATTGACATTCTCGCGGCTATTAAAGGCCGAGATGCGGAAATAGCCCTCACCTGCTGCGCCGAAACCCGAACCCGGTGTCCCCACCACGTTCGCCTGGTTGAGCAACTGATCAAAGAAGTCCCAACTCGTCACACCATCCGGCGTTTTCACCCAGACGTAGGGCGCATTCACACCGCCGTAGACCGAGAGCCCCGCCTTGCCCAATTGCTCACGAATAATCGCGGCATTTTCCAGATAAAAGCGGATCAACGCCTTGATTTGCGCCTGTCCCGCTTCGGAATAGACCGCCTCTGCCCCCCGCTGAACAACGTAGGAAACGCCGTTGAACTTCGTGGATTGACGCCGATTCCAGAGCCCATGAAGTGTCACATCGGAACCATCGGCGGCCTTGGCCATCAAGGACTTGGGCACAACGGTGTAGGCGCAACGGGTTCCGGTGAAGCCCGCATTCTTGGAGAAGGAGCGAAACTCGATCGCGCAGTTCCGGGCCCCCTCAATCTCATAGATCGAATGGGGTAGACTCGCGTCGGTGATAAAGGCTTCGTAAGCGGCATCGAAGAGAATAATTGAACCATGCGCTAGGGCGTAGTCCACCCATTGCTTCAGATAGTCTTTCGTGGCCGTGGCTCCCGTGGGGTTGTTGGGGAAGCAGAGATAGATGAGATCGACTTTTTGGCGGGGAATCTCGGCGACAAAATCGTTGGCGGCACTGATGGGCATATAGACCAAACCGCCGTATTCTCCGGCGTCGTTTGCTGGCCCTGTGTTGCCCGCCATCACGTTGGTATCCACATAGACCGGATAGACGGGGTCAGTGACGGCGATCGTATTCTCGTGACCAAAGATATCCAAAATATTGCCCGTGTCACATTTGGCCCCATCCGAGACAAAAATCTCGCTGGCGTCAATGTCGCAGCCCCGCGCCTGGAAGTCTTGGGCGGCGATCGCTTCCCGGAGCCAAGCGTAGCCCTGTTCTGGCCCGTAGCCTTTGAACGTGGCGCGATCGCCCAGTTCCTGCACTGCCTGGATCATTGCCGCGCGGCAGGCCTCAGGCAGAGGTTCGGTGACATCACCGATGCCGAGCTTAATGATTGGCGCATCGGGGTTCGCTTCGCTAAAGGTGCGCACCCGACGGGCAATTTCCGGGAAGAGATAGCCCGCCTTGAGTTTGAGATAGTTGTCGTTGATCGTTGCCATAACTGGAGCGAGTTACATAAAGTTACACATATCGCATTTCTCAGCTTACCGTCTTTGGTCGCCGCAACAATCGCTACAATTTAAAGTCTGGAGTGCATCGAGTAACGAAAAAAGCGTATAGCAGCGATATCAATGGTTAGGACATTTTGCGATCGCTGAAATTCTCAACTGGTGGGCATTGCCCACCCTACGCGATGTCCTGGACTGCATCGAGTAACGAAAAAAGCAGACAAGGAATTTCCTGCTGCTGATGATGCTTTCTCGGTAGGAAAATTGCGATCGCGCCCTTGTATCGACAGAATTATGGGCATTGCCTAACTCATCCTTAACCTTTTCGATCCGGTCATGGTGGCTCCTCCAATCTCCCCTCCCCTTGCCCCCGATTTGCTAGCGGCCTCCAGCGAGCGGCTGGAGTTGGTTGAGCAATTGCTGACGATTGGCAATGCCCTCTCCAGCATTGAAGACCTCGAAGCACTCCTGGCAATGATTTTGACCAAGAGCCGGGAGATCACCTGTAGCGATGCGGGCAGTGTGTTTTTGCTCGATCAGAGTTCAACCGGCCCCCATCTCATCTTCAAGGTGGCGCAAAACGACTCGTTGCCCGACCTCGCCTTTCAGGAAACCACCTTGCCCCTGACCTACCGCAGTTTGGCCGGCTATGTGGCGCTGACCGGACGCAGCCTCAATATTCCCGATGCCCATAACCTCGTGCCGGGGCTACCCTACCAGCTCGATCGCAACTTTGACCGAGACTTTGCCTATCGCACCTGTTCGGTGTTGGTCTTGCCGATGCAAGACAACAAGAACCAGATTTTGGGGGTGTTGCAGCTGATCAACCGTAAGCATCGAGCCGAACTCAAGATCACGCCCGAGAATGCCCTCGACATCACCCAACCCTATTCGGAACAGGAAGAGCGGATTGTGCGATCGCTGGCCTCCCAAGCGGCGATCTCGATCGAGCGCAATATGCTCCAGAACAACATTGAGAACCTGTTTGAGAGTTTTGTTCGTGCCTCGATCCAGGTGATTGAATCCCGTGATCCGACCACTTCAGGGCATTCGGAGCGCGTGGCAGATCTCACCGTGCGCTTGGCCCAAGAGGTCAGCACCGTCAAAGCGGGGCCGCTCTACAACCTCAATTTCAATGCCCAGCAAATCCAAGAAATTCGCTACGCGGCGCTCTTGCATGACTTTGGCAAAATCGGTGTACCGGAGGCGATCTTAAACAAGCGCCATAAGCTCTACCCCGAGCAACTCGAAGTGATTCGCCAACGCTTTGGGGTAGCCCAGCGATCGCTGCAATGGCAATGTGCCGAGCAAAAGTTTCAATACCTGCTCCAGCATCCGAGCCATTGTGGCGCCAACCATTCCCCGTCTGATGCTCTGTCCGATGAGCACGCTTGCAGCCATTGTCAGCAGTTGGAGCAGATTGAGCAAGAATCCCAGCAGGCGCTGATGATTCTGCACCATTACCAAGATCTTGTCGAGCAGCTCAATCGGCCCGAAGCGTTGCCAACCAAAAAGTTTGAAGCCCTCTCAGAGCAGATGTGGCAAGATCTCCGCGCCCTGACGCAATATGTCTACGTTGATGTGGATGGTAAAGAAAAGACTCTGCTGACCGCCCACGAGGTCGAGCAACTCATGCTGCCCCACGGTAACCTGACCCAGAGTGAGCGCCGCCTGATCGAAGCCCATGTCACCCATTCCTACCGCTTCTTGAAGCAAATTCCCTGGACCCAGGGCTTGAATCAGATTCCGGTCATTGCTTACGGCCACCATGAAAAACTCGATGGCACGGGCTATCCCCAAGGGCTCAAGGGTCAAGACATTCCCATCCAAACCCAAATGATGGCGATCGCCGATATCTACGATGCGCTCACGGCGGCCGATCGCCCCTACAAACGCCCCTTAGAACTCGAACTCACGGTGCAAATTCTCCACGAGGAAGTTGAAAAAAATCATATTAATGGTGATCTGTTGAGCGTATTTTTGGAGCGCGAGGTGTATCGCGTTTTGAGTCAGTAGATCGCGTTGGAAAATTGCGTAGGGTGGGCATTGCCCACCGCAGTTACTGTTACCGATTAACGTAATATAGCAAGGGAAGAGATAGTTAGGACAATTGTCTAAAGGCTTCCTTGATTGCAT
>JBMYQW010000477.1:0-3589 GCA_049601735.1 Spirulinaceae cyanobacterium | reverse complement strand
GCCGGGTTGGGTGGTGGGTTCGGGGGTAGTGAGGGCGGCGGTGTTGAGGGTGGGGGTGTTGAAAGAGGGTACGGGAGACAATTGAGAAGGCGCTAGAGGTGGAGGAACCATAGTAAAGTCTGCCGGGAAAGGAGAATTCAAATCGAAATCAAAGATGAACCCCCGAGCCGAAGAAATAAAAGGAGAATCCCCTGTGTTTACCCCTACAGAGGTGGTATTGTCGTACCCACGCACTCGAAAATCTGCAGTTAGTGTGATTGGAGAGTTCTGGGAGAACCCCATAAGCTCTGTAAAAAGTGTCCCTGTAACAAACGCATTACAAGACCCAATGGAACAGACAAGGGTCTGGTTACTAATTGAGGTAGGAACATCGAAAGGACCAGTGAGTGCGATATGTAAATATGTAGGCGAAAAAACTGGGACGCCAAGGTTTGATACAGGAATAGATATAATTCCACGGTTGCCTGTCAATATCATTTCGCCAGACAACGAATCCAATGAGGAATAAGATATAGAATTCAAGTCTTGTGAGGTGGCTGGTATATGTAAACCCAAAGTGTGGATAGTAGTTAGCCCGATCGTAGCAGCCAGAAAGAATTTATTTTGCATGGTTCATTCACCAAAATCTTACTTACAAACATAACTGCTCTAAAAAACAATGAGCAGAGAAAAATGCTTCACTCAGCTAATTGATGACAGTCATCTGAAATGTCAGATCAGTGAGTTTTTTAGATAACTCTTCAAGTGAAGCAAAAAGGATGAGTAACCAGCCTCGACCTCACTTGTTACTCATTACTTTTTCCTTGTTACTTACTGATACAGTCCCGGACTCCATTCGGGAACAATGCGGGTATGCACGCCGTTGGGACGGAAGACCCGTTGACTGGGGACGTTGCCGTTTTCGGGCAGGGCTTGGGCGGCAGGGTTGCCGGGTTGGGTGGTGGGTTCGGGGGTAGTGAGGGCGGCGGTGTTGAGGGTGGGGTTGTTGAGGGGGGGGGAGACGGGTGTAGAGCCGCTCGGAACGGGCGGGATAAAGGTGAACCCATCAGGTAATGTGACTCCCACAAAGTTAAAGATAATCCCCGCGCCAGCAGCAATGTTTAGTGACCCAGAATTGCTGCCAGCATTGAGTCGCAATACAGTCCATTGTGTAGGCGCGGAAGTGAACGGTTGACCCGAGGAATCGAAACCCGAAAGCGTGTATTCGTCGACAAATTGTGGCACCCACCGAGTTGTACTACACCCAGGATTGCAGACATTCCCTGAAGGGTTCGAGTTCACGGAATCAATATTAATAAAAAACCCGCCGAACCAGCTCACGTCAGCGTTGGTAGCATCATTGACGGTATTAAATGTCGTTGGCAGCGTCGTCACCCCCCGCGAATTGGTCAGCGTGAGTTCACGAGTGGCGGGATTAAAACTGGAAAACGTGAGACCGTTCACTTGCGCGACACTCGGCGCAAAGGTTCCGAAACCAAGGGTACTGAGTCCCCCGATCGCCGCCGCCAGAAAGAATTTATTTTGCATGGGTTATTCACCAAAATCTTACTCACAAACATAACCGCTCCAAAAAAACAATGGTCAGAGAAAAATGCTTTTCAAGCCAATTCATGACTGTCATGATCAATGTCATATAGACAATCTTCTTTGATGGCGATTGACAATCATCTTACTTTGCAAGTCATTAATTTATTTGACCACAAAAAAATATCACCCAACCAACAGATGACAGTCATGTAAATTGTCAGATCAGTAGCATTTTCGGTGCAGTCAGATTAGATTTCAAAAAGATTGCGTGAGGACACCGAATGATGACTGCACTGAATAAGAATTATTTCCAACTGCTACAAACCCTCGGTCTCAGCACCGCCCTGCTCGCCAGCACCACCAGCCTGGCCCAAGCTCAAGACCTGCTCCCCGAACTGCCTAGCGCCAGCACTACCGCCACCGATCTCGCAGGCAGCACCCCCCTCAACCGCGACTGGAACCAATTTTCCCCCGCCGCAACGCCACAAAATACGTTTGATCTCTTCACATCTGGCTCATCGCTGGGCCAAACCCCCAGCGCCAGCCAGTTTGCTGATGTCTCCCCCGGCGACTGGGCCTATCAAGCCCTCGATGACCTCGTCCGTCGCTATGACTGCCTCAAGGGCTACCCCAACGGCACCTTCCGGGGCGATCGAGCATTAAGCCGCTACGAATTCGCCGCCGGGCTCAACGCCTGTATGCAAACCATCGAGCGTCTACTCGCCGAAACCACCGCTGAGTTTGTCACCGCCGAAGACCTCGACACCTTGCAGCGGCTGATGGCAGATTTTGAAACCGAACTCGCCCAACTCGACAGCCAGGTCGATGCGCTCGATGCTCGCCTCCAGTTCCTCGAAGACAATCAATTCTCCACCACGACCAAACTCTTCGGTCAGGTCGTCGTCGGCTTGCAAGGCCGCTTCGCCAACTCCGTGGATGCCTTCACCGCCACAGGCTCCGGCAGCGATGGCATCCGGGACACCCCCGACCCCAACAACGAAATCAGCATGGGCTACAACGCCCAACTCACGCTGCTGACCCAATTTGCCCCCGGCAGCTTTTTGCTCACCGGGCTGCAAGCCGGCAACCTCGACACCAGCGTCACTGACCCCGCCGACTATGGTCGAATCAACAACAACTTCCTGCGCCTGGGCTACGAATCGAATACCAACAACGGGCTACTCCTCAGCGATGTTAGCTACCGCCAGCGCGTCACCGATAACTTGGCGATGATCATCGGCCCCGCAGGCGTCAACCCCGTCAACGTGTTTCGGGGGCCCTCCAGGGTTGAGAGTGCGGGCTTCGGGCCCATCTCCCGCTTTGCCCAACGCAACCCGATCATCCAGCTCGGCGGCACCAGTGCTGGGGTTGGTTTTGACTGGCAAGCACATCCCAAAGTGAGTGTGCAGGGCGTCTATTCAGCAGCATTTGCCAACACGGCAACAGCCGGGATCTTTGATGACTCCTACACCTGGGGCCTGCAAGCCTTCATTACCCCGACCCGTAACACCGATGTCGCCCTGTATTTCCTTAACAGTCAGTCCGGCTCGAGCGGCGGCTTCCTCAATACCTTGATCGGCGATGAACAAATCTCCTCGATTATTGGTGTAGACCTGGAAACCAATGCCTTTGGCATCACTGCCAACTGGGATATTACCGATGACGTGACCCTCGGCGGCTGGATGGGTTGGACGACTTCCCATCAGCTCAATTTTGCGGGGTCTGCCCAAACCCATAACTGGATGCTCTCGCTGCAATTCCCCGATCTGTTTGCGGAGGGCAACTATGGCGGGATTTTCTTTGGTGTCCCGCCCCGCATCACCGAGAGTAACTTAACGGCTAATGGTCAGGTGTTGGGAAATATCCCGAGCTTTTTCGAGACCGGGAGCACGGCGCTCCAAGGGGGTCGGGATGATACGGCGTACCATCTAGAGGCATTTTATCGCTGGCGCTTGACAGACAACATCACAATTACGCCAGGTGTGGTGGCGGTGTTTAATCCGGGGCATAATGCCAGCAACGATACGGTGTTCATTGGGGCGCTGCGGACGACGTTTTCGTT
>JBMYQW010000476.1:0-3610 GCA_049601735.1 Spirulinaceae cyanobacterium | reverse complement strand
CCGCCATGGAAGCCTTGTGAATAAAGGGTTTCACGCTTAAGTTCACACGGATGGGGACGCCTGCGCTACGGCTAATTCTCGAAAATTCCGTAGCGCGGGCATCTTGCCCGCCACCCAAAAAGCTCATTTCTGGAACGTTTTTTTCCTTGGATTACTCTTAAACCCAAGCCAAGCCGAAACGGGCGATCGCTCTGCCTGGATGATTCTTGGCTTGGCATACTCTTACTCCGCCAACTCCGTTGGCATCGCTTCATCAAAGGCCTTCTCGGGTGCTTCATTTGCCTCTTCATCCAAGATGAAGTCTTGAATTTGCTCTTGAGAGACTTCGGGCAACAAGGGTTTGTTCGCGTCAATGAAGGGGACAGCATCATCTTGATTCACCCGGTTGATGCCGTCCTCGGTAATCGTGCGACCCCGACTAATGAAGACCACTAGCTTGAGGGGTTGCCCCACCTGCTGGCTCAGAAATCGTTGAACTTGTTGGATTTGGTTGGGGGAAATATCCTCCTCAATATCGGTAGCAACTTGCAAGTCGAGATAGACGATCGGCCGATCGCCGCTCCAGTCAATGCGGCTATCGACAAGGGTTACATCCTGCTGACCGATCGTGAAGGTGTTCTCCAGGAGTTGCCCCCGGATGTAGTCTTCTACCCTGGCCTGGCGCACCTGATTGACGAAATTAGCCCCCAGCGGTACAGCCAGCACCGCCACCGAGACGATCGCCCAAGTGACCGAATGGCCCGCCTCGGTATAGCCGGAGAGAATATACACCGTCATGCAAGAGAGAATGATGCCAATCAGGTTGGTGAGGTAGAGCAAAAAGGCTTGCTGGCTGAAATGGGCAAAGCCAGGGGTCGTAAAGGCGCGAGAGAGGGCCAGCCCCACCACACAAAGCGGCGGCATCAGCGCCACCGAGATCGCCGTCCCCGCTAGGGCATCACTAATCCCGTCTCGCACCTTAGCAAAACCGCTAATGCCCCCGGCTGCGATCGCAATCCCCAGATCCACCAAGCTCGGCTGCACCCGCGACTGAAACTCGGAACCAAACGACGGAATCGGCGTCATCGAGCCAATCAGACAAGAGAGGGCGATCGCTAGTACCGTCGCGCCAAAAATGGAGAGCCCACTGCGCCGGAGGAGGTTAAAATCACCTTCCAATGCCGCAAAGGCGGCGGCCCGCAACGGCAACATCAGGGGGGCAATCAACATTGCGCCAATGATCACGGCGGTGCTGTTGGCGATGAGCCCAAAGGTGGCGATCGCACAGGAACTTACGGTCAAAACAATGTAGTTCGTGCTCCACGTCGCATCACAAGTGAGGTCGGTGTGCAGTTGTTGGCATTGGGGCTCCGGAGCCGGCTCGGGTAAGAGGCGGTAGAGCAGGTCTCGATAATGCTGAAGCTGCGATCGCATAGAACCCCAATGAGAATAAGCAAGACAACGCTTCAATCATATACTTTAAACAAATGCCTTCTTTCCCCCTGCCATGAACTGCCAAGACCTCTTACAAGCCTATCGTGCGGGTGAGCGTGACTTTTCTGAGCAGGAGTTGGGTGCGATTGATTTGCGTCAGACCGAGTTACCTGATTTACGCCTGGTAGAAGCAGATTTAACCGCTGCTCAATGCCAAGGCGCAAATCTCCGGGGCAGCAACTTTAGTGAAGCCTGGCTCTCGGGCGCGAGCTTTGAAGGGGCGCTCCTCCAGGGCAGCGACTTTACCCTGGCCGACCTTCAGGAAGCCAACTTTAGTTATGCCAAGCTCAATCTCTCCACCCTCACGGGCGTTGATTTGCGAGAGGGGCAGCTCATCGTGGCCCATTGCAGTGGCTGTGACCTGGGCGGCGCGAACTTGCAGGGGGCGCTCCTGATTGGCGCACGATTGATGGGGGCGACCCTCTGTGGTGCGAATCTCACTGGCGCTAATTTCAGTCGCACCTACCTCTACGATGCCGACCTCCGTCTAACGGTGCTAGAGGGCACCAGTTTTGGCGGTTGCCTCTACAACGCCCAAACCCATTTTCCCGAGGGCTTTGACCCCCAGCAGCACGAGGCTTACCTGATCGCGCCGGGGGTCGAGCTGCCCCACACTATTTTGAGCGGGATGTATTTGGCCAATGTCGATCTCGCCCAGGCCAACCTCACAGGCACGAATTTGCAATGGGCCAACCTCAAGGGGGCGAACTTGCAAGGGGCCAACCTCACCGGGGCAGATCTCAGCTACAGCAACCTCTGCGGCGCGAACTTACAAGGGGCCAACCTCCAGGATACCAACCTGCTGGATGCCAGTTTGGCGGGGGCAACCCTGCCCGATGGCAAGCTGCATTGGTAAAGGAATCGTCTATGATGGCTTCTCAGGAGTTCTGAAGGGCGGCCAATTTTCGAATTAGTATGAACCAACTATACAATGGCTTTACGCTGTTTATGAGTCTGCTGGTGGAGGCCCTGCCGTTTTTGCTGTTGGGCGTGTTTCTCTCCAGTGCCCTGCTGCTGTTTGTGGATGAGGAGCAAATGGTGGAGCGGTTGCCCCGGAACCCCATTTTGGGGGCGTTTGCCGGGAGCTGTATCGGTTTTCTGTTTCCGGTCTGTGAATGTGGCAATGTGCCCGTGGCCCGGCGGTTGCTGAGTAAGGGCGCACCGACAGCAGTGGCGATCGGTTTTTTGCTCGCAGCACCGACGATTAACCCGGTCGTGATTTGGGCCACCTGGGTGGCGTTTCGCGGTCAGCCAGAGATGGTGCTCTGGCGGGTGATCTTTTCACTGATCGTGGCGACGACAATTGGCTGGATCTTTAGCTTCCAGAAAGATCCCCAACCGATGATGCAGAACGACTTAGCCGAGCGGATGCTCTACCGCGTGCAGCGTCGCACTGCCCCTGAACAACCGACGCTGTTGCAGTCGGGGACGTATCTGCTGGGGGAGGGTGACTCACCTCTGCGGCTAGAGGAAGCGGCTGACATGGCCATGACAGCGCGTCCCCAACGGTTTTGGTCAGCGGAGAGTCTGCATCGGTTTGTAGAGAATACGCTTCAGGAACTGCGCGAGTTAGGCGGAATGCTGGTTTTGGGGAGTGCGATCGCCGCTGCCATCCAAGTCCTCGCCCCCCGCGAACTGGTGTTGAGTCTCGGTCAAGGCCCGGTCACTTCAATTCTGGCGATGATGCTGCTTGCGGCGATCGTCTCGATCTGCTCCACTGTCGATGCCTTTTTTGTCCTGGCGTTTGCCTCTACCTTCACCACCGGATCTCTCCTGGCTTTTATGGTCTTTGGCCCCATGGTCGATCTCAAGGCCATGGGACTCCTCTTCTCAATCTTTAAGCCCCGTGTGGTGTTTTATCTGTTTGCGATCGCCGGCCAACTCACCTTAATCTTGACCCTTTCGTACACCTATTTTTTCTGACGTACTCGTACAATTCAGACTACCCCTCCCTGAGCAGCCCCCCAGATTCAACTTGCAGATCATGAATCGTGCTTTCGAGTAACGCTTGAGTTTCAGCTTGTTCGTGGGCAACAGAATAGCCAAAACAGAATTGCAAAGATTGATCTCGCGCAAGCAAGGGTTGAAGGCGCAATTTTATAGCAAGGGAAGAGATAGTTAGGACAATTGTCTAAAG
>JBMYQW010000475.1:0-3629 GCA_049601735.1 Spirulinaceae cyanobacterium | reverse complement strand
TCAACCGCCGCGCCCGGTATTGATAGATCGTCGCCAACATCACCCCCTGGTTTTGGGTTGCTTGATTGGGCTGAATCGGGTAAGCATTCGCCGTGATTATGCCATCGCGCAAGAGGGCAATGAACGCCCGCAGCGGCGCTTCCGTCGCACTACCATGGGCCGCCAACCGCTGCTCCACCGCCCAAAAATGCTGCGCCGTCTCCATAATGCCCCGCAACGCCGAGAGATCCGCATAGGGGATTTGGCCCCCCTGCCAGAGGAATTTTTTAATGGCGCGATCGAGCACCACGGGCGGCGACCAGCCAAACTGTTTTCATGAAATGTCCTAACCACCGATATCGCTGCTACAGTTGAGTGCCCCATTCTTCCAATCAAAAATCTGCCGCAGAGCACCAAAACTCATCGGTGCATTACGCAGGGCATAAAAATTCCGATCGCAACTGTAGACTCTTCACCTGCTAGCGCACCCTACCGCTGTAGTCGCAAAATATAGCAGAAATGGCGTTACACCAGCGGCAACAAAATCTCAAACAACGTCCCCTGATCCAGCTCCGACTCAAAGCGGAGATGACCGCCGTGCTTCGCCGTTATAATCTGATAGCCCAGCGCCAAACTCGTTTCTTTTGTGACCCGATGGGCGACTGAAAACGATTCCAGAAGACGTTGTTGCTGCTCCAGCGGCATTCCAGGGCCATTGTCTTTAATGCGGATCGCCGCCCACCGCTTGGCCGTCGCCTGATTAATCTTCGCCTTCGCCGCATCATGCACTCGATTGGAAGACAAAATCAGCGTCGAGATAGTGATCCGGGGCGGTTCATGGGGAGCTAGGGGCTGGTCAAGATCCTGACAAATTTTGCGGGTCACGGCCTGGTTGAGCAGAGCATCAACCGCATTGATCAAAATATTCACCAGCACCTGAGTCAGTCGCCCGATGTAACAGGAGACCGGCGGCAGTTGGCCATAGTCTTTGACCAGTTCAATCTCGCTGCTGAGGCGGGTCTTGAGCAGGAGCACAATGCCATCGAGGCAGCTATTGAGATCGGCAGGTTTGGGGTAGACATCATCCACATGGCAGAAGTTTTGCAGGCTGGTGGCGAGGTCGCGTAGGCGTTGGGCTCCAGTCGTGATACTCTCCACCGCGCGGGGAAAGTCTTCTTGGAGGTAGTCGATCTCAAGCTCGGTATGAAGCTGCTTGAGACTGGGCGGTGGGTTGGGGATATGGTGCTCATAGCCGGAGATGAGTTCCAAAATATCTTGGCTGTAGCGCGAGACATGGGTGAGGTTGCCCCAGATAAACCCCACGGGATCGAGAATTTCGTGGGCAATGCCATCGACTAAGCGCCCGAGCATCGCCATGCGTTCGCTCTGGATCATCAAGGCCTGAGAGCGTTCGTAGCGCACTTGCGTTTCAATACCTCGCAACTGCCAAGCGGCGAGGCTCAGTTGCGCGAAGTCGAGAACTTCATGGTGATCATCCTCAAATTCCACGACCAGGGGCTCTGAGGCGAGCTGGGGCGGTCGCTTCAGGGCACGTTGCATCGCCATCAGGATGGAGGTGTCGGCCCGGAGCACCAAGACTTCACTGCGGTTGTAGCGAAAAAAGACCCGCAGCGGGTTATCGAGGAAGAGATCGAGACCCTGGGGCAGGAGGAGATATTCCAGAAACTGCCGTCGGGAGACGAGACTAATGAAATTCTTGTCTTCGGTCAGCATTACGCCGGGGAGCGCCGGATCGCGGTCAAAGACATCCGCCAGTTCCACGCCGAGGCGGGTGTTCTCAAAGGAGATGTTGTAGAGCGGTAGAGAGCCAACCGTTGAATCGGTCTTGAGATCTTCAGGAAGGACGGGAGACTGGCGCATGGTAGGAATGCAAAGAGAAACAAAAAACGGTGAGAGTCAGAAGCCAGAACAGCAATCCGTTCAAAAGTTCGTGGCGATCGCCTGCACTGGGCAAGTGGGAATACATTGTTCACAGACCACACAGCGCGATCGGGCAAATTGCAACTGGTAGGTTTGGGGGTGGAGGGTGAGGGCCTGGGTCGGGCAAACGCCGGTACAGAGCCCACAATCCACACAGACCGTTTCGTCAATCATGATCTCGCGACTGGCCAAAGAAACGTGAATCTCCTGAGACTCCATCCAATCCAAGGCGGCACCAATTTCATCAATGTCGCCGAGCAACTCGACCACCAGCTTGCCGACCTGGTTGGGGGCAACCTGAGCCCGAATGATGTTGGCGGCAACATTAAAGTCCTTGGCCAGGCGATAAGTGACGGGCATTTGCACCGCCCGTCGAGGAAAGGTGAGCGTGACCCGTTTTTTCATGATGCTCTCAAGGGGTGGGCAAGACAGAGATTTTCGCGGCGAAAAAAAGCCTGGCAAACTGCTGTCCTACCTTGTTCTGTACAAGTTACAGTGTAGAAGACCCGGATAAATTCTTTGATCTCTATAGTCTATGACGAACACCCCTGCACTCTCTCAATGGGTTCGTAATAGTTTAATTGCTGTGGCGGCGATCGCCCTTGGCGTGACCCTCTTTTTCGCTGTGGCGCAACCCAGTCGCAGTAGTAGCCTGAGCGCCCAAGCGGAGACGGCAATACCGCTGGAGACGGCGTTGGCGAATACAAACCCGACGCTGATCGAGTTCTATGCCAACTGGTGTACGAGTTGCCAGGCGATGGCGGCCGATATGGAAACCCTCAGGGCAACTCACCCTGACGACCTCAACTTCGTCATGCTCAATGTCGATAACCCGAACTGGTTGCCGGAGTTGCTGCGCTATGGCGTAGACGGCATTCCCCACCTGATCTATCTCGACGCTGAGGGCAACACGGTGGGTCAAGCAGTGGGTGAACAACCCCTGACGATTCTCATGGCCGATGCCTCTGCATTGGTGGCGGGCGAGTCGCTGCCCTACGCCGAGGCGGTGGGAACCGCGTCTGATTTTGCGCCGCCCACAGCGAGCCCCGCAAGCAGTGATCCCCGCAGCCACGGTGCGTTTGCGGGTTGAGTCGCTTGAATTCCCCTGGAATTGAAACCGTGGCGATCGCTGCGCTAGGCTATTTCTAGCGGTCTTGAACGGGGCGATCGCCCACCAATTTGTTCCCTCACCAATTTGTTCCCTCACCACTTTGTAAATCGACTGGGATCGCGCCATGGTACAACAGATTTTTCCGCCCACCGCTCCGCCACAACCCGATCTCATCTATCCCGACAGTGATGGTCAGCCCATGGCAGACAATACCCTCCAATTTCAATGGATTGTCACCATTAAAGAAAATCTGGAACGCTGCTTTGCCGATGATCCAGCGATCTTTGTGGCGGGCGACCTGCTCTGGTATCCCCAAGAGGGCGACAACAAAACTCGCCGTGCTCCGGATGTGATGGTCGCATTCGGCCGTCCCAAGGGGCATCGCGGCTCCTATCAGCAGTGGAAAGAGGAGCATATTGCCCCCCAGGTAGTTTTTGAAATTCTCTCACCCGGCAACACCATTGCCGAGATGGCAAAGAAATTAGCCTTCTATCAGCGGTTTGGCGTGGAAGAATATTATCTTTACAATCCTGAAGCGATGGATTTGGGCGGCTGGCAACGAACAGCAGGTTCAGCCCCGGTTCTGAGCCCGATTCCT
>JBMYQW010000474.1:0-3641 GCA_049601735.1 Spirulinaceae cyanobacterium | reverse complement strand
GCATAACAATCACCATGCCTATCAATATTCAGCACGGCACGGCCTCAAGTGGTGGGAAGTGGATCTCACCTGGCAGACCATCTGCCTCTTGAAGCGGTTTGGCTGGGCAACCCAGATCAAAATTCCCCCCGCTGAGGCCTATCAGGCTTAGGTAGACTCATACGTATAAATTCAACCCCCTCAAAAACCTGCTTAGTCGATTTCGATTAAGCAGGTTTTTACGGTTTCAGAACCAACCAGAAGCGAATACAAACATCATTCAAGACTCTCAGACAATACCAATGCTGATGGTCTTCAGCAGTGAAGTTGTATTGGGCTGCGTCGTACCACTGCTCGTTTCGCATGGGTCGCCCCAGAGCATAAATCCCGATTGGACTGCAAACAGGGTCGCAAACTATGCCATGCTAGGGCTGGTCTTCCAGCAATGCATCACCCCAACTCCTACCGATGTCTAGCTCCCTCACTCCCCTGAACGAAACCGCTTGTTTCGGCGGCATCCAAGGTACGTATAGCCATGTCTCTGAAGCCTGCAACAGCACCATGAAGTTTGCGGTGTACCAGCCACCCCAAGCGCAAGATGGCCCCGTACCGGTGCTGTATTTTCTGTCGGGGCTGACCTGCACAGAAGCCAACTTCATGACCAAAGCGGGAGCCCAACGCTACGCGGCTGAAGCGGGTTTATTGCTCGTGGCTCCGGATACGAGTCCCCGTGACACGGGCATCCTGGATGAAGATAAAGACTGGGACCTGGGGAGTGGTGCAGGCTTTTATGTGGATGCGACAACGGAGCCCTGGTGTCAGCATTATCAGATGTATCGCTATGTGGTGCAGGAGTTGCCCCAGATCATTGCGGCAAATTTTCCGGTCTTGGGCGATCGCCAGGGGATTTTTGGTCATTCTATGGGCGGCCATGGGGCGCTCATCTGTGCCCTGAAGAATCCGCAGCAATATCGCTCGGTGTCTGCCTTGGCGCCGATCGCCGCACCAATGCAATGCCCTTGGGGCCAGAAAGCCTTGACGGCCTACCTCGGTGATGACCCCAGCGCCTGGAGCGCCTACGATGCCAGCGAACTGATGCGCACTGTGGGCTCACCTCGGTTTGCCGATATCCTGATCGATCAGGGCATGGCTGATCCCTTCCTCGAACAACAGCAACTCCTGCCCGAAGAGTTTGAGTTTGCCTGCATGGAAGTGGGTCAACCGCTTACCCTACGCCGCCAGGCTGGCTATGACCACAGCTACTATTTCATTAGTACGTTTATTGGCGATCACATCCACCACCATGCCCATGTGTTGGTGACGGGCTATCCCCACACCTAGAACCGTTTCAGGATGTTGTTCATTCACACAAACCGACAGGGACGGGTGAGGGCCGCTTGCAACTGGACTTGATAGGCTTGGTTGCTGACGACGTGGGCTCCAAACCGTTCGAGGTGAGGGTTTTGGAGTTGGGCATCAAAGAGGCAGAAGCGGCGCGATCGCAGATGTTCGACCAGTTTGACCATGGCGACCTTCGAGCCGTTGGGGATAGTGAAAAACATCGACTCACCAATGAACGCCCCGCGAATAGCCAGTCCCAAAATGCCACCCGCGAGGCGATCGCCCTGCCAGGTTTCAAAGCTATGGGCCCAACCCGCTTCATGAAGTTGCTGATAAATCTGCATTAAATCCGCGGAAATCCACGTGGTTTCCCGATCAGCACAACCTTTGCAGACATCCAGAAAGGCGCGATCGATGCTGACTGTGAACTGGTCTTGATTCAAGGCACGGCGCAAGGACTTCGGGTAGCGAAACCGCTCATCAAGCGGGATCACCGCCCGCTCTTGGGAGGTATACCAGCCGAGCCCACCCTCGGCATCCGCCATCAAAAAATAACCTTGGGAATAGCCCTCAATAATCTGGGGAACTTGCAGCGGTTTTACTGTAGAACCATCACCATCGCTCATCAGCGTCACTCAGTCATTGCCTCATCTCACCTCATCATAATGGGTAATTTGTCCTAGTTGTAGCCGCTGCCAAAATGCGTCTGGTGACGCTGTGACGTAAAGCCGCGTCGTGGCATCACTGGCATTTGAGCCTGGGCTGATCAAGGTGCTTGGCGCAGCGGAATTTGAATCAAGAACGTCGTCCCTTGCTGGGGGTTCGAAGAGACTTCTAATTGACCCTGATGCCGCTCCACCACAATCTGATGGCTAATCGAGAGCCCGAGTCCAGTCCCTTTGCCGATTGGTTTGGTGGTAAAGAACGGATCAAAGAGCTGCTCTTTCACCTGATCTGGAACACCTGGGCCGTTATCACGAATGGAGATGACGAACCAGCGATCGTCTACCGTATGGGTCTGGATGCAAATTTCCGGTTGATAGTCCGATGCTGTCGCGGCTCGGCTGGCTTTCTCTTCGATGGCATCGATCGCATTCACCAAGATATTCATAAAGACCTGGTTGAGCTGTCCCGGTAAACATTTAACCGCTGGACAATCGCCATACTGTCGGTTCACCTTAACCTGAGCGGCTTTGAGCTTGGACTTGAGAATCAACAGGGTGTTTTCAATGCCTTGATGGATATCTGCGGTCTGCATCCCTTGGCGATCCATATGGGAAAAGGACTTGAGCGAGAGGACAAGGTCACGGATGCGATCGGCTCCAGTTTTAAGAGAATTGAGCAGTTGGACAAAATCCTCCCGGACGAAATCGATATCGAGTTCTTCGATCGCCGCTGCAATCCCTTCAGACGGCTGGGGATATTCCCGCTGATAGAGCGCAACGAGTTTGAGTAAGCTCTCTGCATAGTCCAGGGCAGGGGAAACATTGCCAGTGATGAAACTCACCGGATTATTGATTTCGTGGGCAATGCCCGCCATCAACTGCCCAAGGCTGGTCATTTTTTCATCATGAACCAATTGGCTTTGGGTGCGTTTGAGCGTATCGAGAGCCTCAGTCAGTTCACTGGTGCGCTGGAGCACCCGTGCCTCTAACCTCTGATTCGCCTCTGCCAAAGACTGCTCGGCGGCTTGACGTTTGATCAGGTTGGCATAGGCAGTGGAGTGGTAGCGCAGTCGAGCAATTAACTCAATCGGATCGGGAACCTTGACCAGATAATCATTTGCGCCCGTGGCAAAGGCCTCAGCTTTAATGACCGACTCGTCTTGGCTAGAGAGGACGATGATCGGCACAGCGTGGGTGGCGGGGTTGGCCCGGAAAAACTTCACCATCATCAACCCATCGACATCGGGCATGACCAGATCTTGGAGGATTACGGTTGGTTTAAATTCCAGGGCCTGAGGAATCGCCTGCTGGGGAGCATGGCAATAACTCAGCTGGATATCTGGTTCACTGGCCAGCAACCGACGAATCGACTCGGCCACGATAGGTTGATCGTCAATCAGCAAGACTTTGACGAGGGCGCGATCGCTCGTTGTTGGCAACTGGTCAATGGTTCGCTGGGCACAGTCTCTGATAGTTGTGTCGGCCGAGTTTGTTGATTGTGGGGCGCTAGGGGAAGCGATCGTATTCGTATTCATCATAAGACTAGAAGTTATCAATAATCATCACAACTCAGAGCGACACAACCCAACAAATCGAGACAGCTTAGGCGATTTCTGGAAATGAATATACCAACCCAAGCTGAGATGGTGCGTTACG
>JBMYQW010000473.1:0-3644 GCA_049601735.1 Spirulinaceae cyanobacterium | reverse complement strand
TTCTCAGTTTTCCCTTCTCTTTATTCTCTCCCCAAAGTGACAAAAGAGGGATATAACGGGGTCTAGCCTTGCTATCGTTCAAAAAACAAAGCGGTCGATGGGAAATACCCACCGACCGCTTTATTAAGGAGTCTGAAAGATCCTAATCAACACGGGTTTTCTTGCGTCGCTGGGACCAGTTGTTGCGATCGCCACTGGAGCTGGAACGATCGCGGCGGCTGTGGTGGTTGCTACCGCCCCGACGCTTACCTCCGCCGCCGCGTTTAATTGGCTTGGAGAAGTCTGTCGAAGCAGGAACATCCCAGTCTTCCTCCATCCAACTGGGGCAGGACTGGTCGTAGACCATCTGTAAGGCCGCAGCGGCGATCGCATGGGCATCGTACTCCGCACTCAGTTCCTTGACGATCGGCAAGAACGAGGCCATCCGCTCACCACTGAGAGTCGACTGTAGCTTCTCCTTCATTCGTCGGATGCTGCTGGACTCCACTTGCGCCCGCGAAGGAATTTTACTCACTTCCAGGGTTTGCTTCAGTGCCCGTTCAATCCGCTTCATTAAGTAGCGATCCTGGGGCTGCACCAAGGAAATGGCCGTCCCTGTACGTCCGGCTCGGCCGGTTCGGCCAATGCGGTGAACGTAGGTTTCTGGGCTATCGGGCAGGTCAAAATTGATCACATGACTGAGGTCTTGGACATCGAGCCCCCGAGCCGCGATATCGGTGGCGACCACCAGATGGATTTTGCCATCTCGGAAACGCTGTACCAGCCGCTCCCGTTGACCTTGGCTGAGGTCGCCATGGTACTCATCGACGTTTAGCCCACTGCCCTGGAGTTGGCTGGTGATTTCGCCCGCCGCCCGTTTGGTGCGGACAAAGATAATGCCCTGCTCCGGGTTTTCCATCGCCAGAATGGGTTGGAGCGCCTTGATCTTTGACCAATTTCGGGGGATGAAATAAGCGCGTTGCTCAATCCGGTTGGGGGTCGCTTCCGGCCGCTTGATCGAGACGGTAGCGGGGGAATCCATAAAGTTGTTGACCAGATCCCGGATTTCACGGGGCATGGTTGCCGAGAAGCAGGCGGTCTTGCGCTCAGGGGGGGTCTGGCGCAGGATGGTTTTCACATCATCAATGAACCCCATACTCAGCATTTCATCAGCTTCGTCGAGCACCACCCACCGCACGGTCTGGAGTTTGAGCACTCCCCGTTCGATGAGATCGATCACCCGGCCCGGTGTACCGACGACAATCTGGACACCCCGGTTGAGGCTGCGAATTTGGCGATCCATGGACTGGCCGCCACAGACGGTCAGAACGCGGATGCGGCGATCGGTGGTGAAGCCAATCACCGACTTAGCAACCTGCTGGGCTAGCTCCCGAGTGGGGGTCAAAATCAAGGCTTGGACGCCACTCGCCTCCGGGTCAATATGCTCCAGGACAGGCAGGGCATAGGCTGCGGTTTTGCCGGTTCCAGTTTGAGACTGGCCGACGATATCACGACCGAGGAGGAGATGGGGGATCGCCTGGGCCTGAATCTCGGTGGGGGTTTCAAACCCAATCTCAGTGAGCTGATCAATGCAGGCTGCTGAGAGACCCAGACTTTGGAAAGAAGTTGTCATGAAAAATACCTTTAACGTGAGTAGCCCCAGCTCATGGGGAGCAGGGAATGGTGTGGATGAGTAAAAACGCACTCTGTAGATGAGCGATCGCCAATTTGCTGAACTCCGATTGAATTGGCGGAGTTGGCAGCAACCTGGTGATGCCAATCGCACAGTCTTCCCCCTCACCCAACAGTTCGGTCTCTGATAAACAGAGTTTCGGCTAACTCAAGTCTTCGTCAGACGCTTAATTCACCCAGTTGCACGTGAAGCACAATCAAGGGAATGGTGTGAACCTAAAGCGGGAGGCAGAGCGGCTGATCACTCATGGGAGCGATCATGAAGAAATCAATGCTGTCTTAGTTTACAAAACTTAACCCCATTTGTGAATAGACTCCTGTCACGAGATACTCACATCAGCGATCCATATCCGTAGGGTTTTCCGGGTCAAACCACCTGACCATAGAGATCATAGGGATCAGCGTGGGTAATGCGCACGGGTAAGATTTGGTTGAGTCCGGCATCACCCTGCACATAGACCAGCCCATCGACCTCGGGGGCAAACCGGGCCGATCGCCCCAGCCATTGACCCGTCGCGGGATTTTCTTGCTCGATCAGAACATCCACCACTTGACCCACCCAGGCTTGATTCTGCGCCGCCGAAATTGGTTGTTGGATCTGCATCAGCCGATCCCGACGCGCTTGCATGACTGATTGGGGCAGTTGCTGGGGCAAGTCATAGGCCGCGGTTCCCTCTTCGGGGGAAAAGGTAAACACGCCCACATGATCAAACTGATGCGTCTGCACAAATTCGACCAGATGCTCAAAGTGAGATTCAGTTTCCCCCGGAAAACCGACAATGAAGGTGGTACGCAGGGTGGCATCGGGCAGTTGCTCTCGCAGCCGCCAAAGCAGTTCATCATTGACGCGGCCCTGCCAGGGACGGTTCATCGCCCGCAGGATCTCGGGATGGGAATGCTGGAGGGGTAAGTCCAGATAGGGCAGCACGTTGGGGGTTTCACGGATGGCGGCCACAACCTTGGGGGTCAAGCCCGTGGGATAGGCATAATGCATCCGAATCCAGGGGATATCGACTTCGCCCAATGCCCGTAGGAGTTCAGCCAAGCGGGGCTCTCCATACTGATCTTTACCGTAGTTGGTGGTGATCTGGGAAATCAGGATCAACTCCTGGACGCCCTGCTCGGCGAGCTGTTGGGCTTCGGTGACTAACGACTCAATCGAGCGCGATCGCTGCTTGCCCCGGAGGTGGGGAATAATGCAAAAGGCACAGCCATAGTCACAGCCTTCGGCCACGCGCAGGTAGGCAACACTTGCGTTGGTGGTGCGATAGCGCGGGGTGGTTTCATCGGCAATGTAGGTAGGCTCGGCGGAAACGGCCCGGACGCGATCGCCCTGCTCGACCCGTTCCATCACCTCAACGATCTGCTGATAATCCCCGCTGCCCACCACCGCGACCGCTTCGGGAATTTCATCGAGCAGCACGTCTTGAAAATGCTGGGCCATGCAGCCTGTGATCACAATTTTTTTGTCGGCTTCGGCCAGTTCGACCAGGGTGCGTACCGACTCTTCTCGCGCCGCTTGAATAAAGCTACAGGTATTGACAATTACATAGTCTGCTAATTCCTCGTTGCTATCGAGGTCATAGCCTGCTGTGGCCAGCAGGCCAAGCATATGCTCAGAGTCAACACGATTTTTCTCACAACCCAGGTGAGAGAGGGCGATCGTGGGCTTGGTTCCCATAATTAAAATCTTGATTTCCGTAACAAGTGCGGGGGCGCTGCGCGAGATAGGCAAAGATATCTATTATGGCATAAAACCCTTGGACTCGGAGGTGATTTTTTGGGCGTTAGGGTGATTGTGTAGGGTGGGCAATGCCTAGGGAGTTCATTCTGTCACTTTTTAGACTGCTCAAGCTCATGCAAAAACTGTGGAGGGCAAGATGCCCGCGCTACGGGAAATTCGGTAGCGCAGGCGTCTCGCCATAGGCGTCAAGTTAAGGAAAAAAAGAGAACGTCAAGTACCACATATGGAG
>JBMYQW010000472.1:0-3650 GCA_049601735.1 Spirulinaceae cyanobacterium | reverse complement strand
GCAACTTCCAGATCATTGCTCATTTGAAGAAATCCAATATCACCTTTACGTTCTTGCTAAAATTCGCCAAGGTTTAGATGTGGCTGACAGTGAAGGAGTGGTTTCTCAAATAGAAGCAGAAAAGATTTTAAGTCAATGGCTTTAGTCGCATGGTCACCTAAGGCATTGGATGATGTCGATGCGATCGCTGCTTATATCGCCCGTGACTCCAGGGCATATGCTGCTGCTGTCGTTCAAAAAATCATCGGTGTCACTCGAAGCCTCCAGCAATTCCCCCTTTCTGGACGTATAGTTCCAGAACTTAATGATCCTGCTATGCGTGAAAAATTTGCCGATAACTATCGTGTTATTTATCGTGTTGAAAATGACACCGTGACGATTGCAACGGTCATCCATGGAAAAAGACAATTTGAGTCAGATGAATTGGCTGATTAAGGCATAACGCTAGAAGTTGTAGAACAAGCATGAAGCCATTGGAATACATATTGTTCATGGACAACTTCATCGAGATCGCCTGTTATTGGCTTTGAACTACATTAACAATTGCGCTGTCGTTGAGGGACTAAGACGATCGCCCGAGCGGTATGCTGGAACAGCATTGTTTACCACCGCCCCTATGATCGCCGCTCCAAATGCTGATAAAGCCGCCCAGATCCTCATGGGGGCATTACGGGAATTTCTGGCACTCGGCTACGCCGGAACCAGTGTCGATCGCATCGCCAAAGCGGCTGGCGTCTCAAAGCCCACGGTCTATAGCTACTTCCAGAACAAAGAAAATCTGTTCAAAGCCCTGGTGCAGCATATGGCTCAGGAGCAATTCTTTGCGATCTTAAGCGATGCACCGCTGGTGGGGGAACCGGAAATGGTGCTGCGGGAGCTGGCGATCGCCACGATCGAGCGCCTGTCCGAGAGCCCAGAACAGCTCAATTTCATGCGTTTGGTGCTCGGTGAATCCGGTCGTTTTCCCGAGTTGAGCCAAGCCTTTTTGCAAGCCATTACCAAGCCTGCCCTAGAGCAAGTGAGCCATTATCTGGCCGCGCGTCCGGAGCTTGAGATCAATGACCCTGCTGCGATCGCCCAAATTTTGCTGGGTACAATTTTGTTTTACGTGGTGACGCAGGAACTGATGCATGGCTATGACGTGATGCCAATGGGACGCGATCGCTTAATTGAGCAATTGTTGGAGTTAGTGATGCGATCGCCGTAATGGTCTTGTGGTGGGCATTGCCCACCCTACGTAATGACTCTTTGCCTCTGCCTTCATCCTGCCCCACAACTAAACTCAACCCCCGCGCCCAACTCCGGTGTTGCCCCATTGAACTGGAGGCCGCAGGCGTTGTTCTGCCGATGCAGATGCTGGAGCGAAGCGGGTTGGTTCTCTGGTTGGTTCTCTTGGGCGATCGCCTGGAGATGAGTAAACACCGCCCAACTGAGGCCACAAGCTGTCCCCGTCAGCAGCAGGATGCCCCCCAGTTGTATCTGAAGCAGATTCAGCATAAAAACTGGATCGCCCACTTGGGCAACGCTAGGATTGCGCCAGGAAGGAATGACAGCGGCGGGTTGGATCTCGGGCAGTTCCTTTTGAATATTGGCGAGATCTAAGGCGATGCCCAAGCGTAGGATTAGGTAATGCACATAGACCGCTTCCGGAAAGCGATCGCATTGGCCCGCTTCGAGGGCTTGAATGAAATCACGCGGCACGCGGGTATGCACATGGAGCGCCTCGATCGAAAGGTTGCGGGCGAGTCGAATCTGGCGCAGGCGCTCGCCGAGGCGGGCATAGGCATCGCGTTGAGAAGACCGCTGCTGAACTTTCTGTTTCATCATGGTCTGGCATCTCCGTCAGCATAGGGGTTGCCCTGTCCTTTCGGTCAAACTGCAAAATGATCCGGATTAACTCTGGCCAGAGGAGAAGAAGTTTAATTTTTTCTCAGAGAGAATTGGTCTGGGGTCTCAATCGGCCGCTCTTAGCAACCAAAACCCTGAGTAGGTCATACCGCTCTCATCCGGCTGCACGAGCAAAAAATGGAGCCCGCCTGCGGCTTGGCAATGGCGCTGGTATTGGGCTGCGGCGGCGGCCATGTCGGCATCTTCAAAGGTGGCCAAAATCCAGCGTTCGTCCAGGCCCGCCGCCAGCACCAGACCGCCCGACTGACCCACTTCAGTGGGAACATACGCAATGCTCACGGGCTGCACCGCTTGAAGCCAGCGGGCCAGTTGCATCGCCCGCCGATCGCCATTGATCACCACCCCTGGAATGGTCTGCTCAGAGGACAACCCCACGTGCAGGGGATGATTCACCTCGGGAATCTCACAGATCGGTAGAGGGCGATCGCGCCAAATTTCAATTTCTTGGGCCACGATGCTGCCCAGTTGCCAATGCTTGCCCCACAGGTCATCGGGCAAGGGTTGGGGCGGCGGACTCGGAATCTGAATTGCGCTGTCTGACCAGCGTTGGCGCAACAGCAGCTTCAGGGCGGCGGTGCGGCGCGTGGGCTCAATGACGAGGGGTAAGGCCTGGGTCGCAGTTTGCCAGAGTCCGAGGGTTTGGGGACGAAAGACTTGGAGCACACCGGGCCAGGGCTGGGACAGTTGCGCCAGTTGCGCCGCCAGCCAAGCCCCGTTGATCTCGGTTTGGGGGGCGATCGTCTCCTGCACAATCTGACCCTGGGCGGTGCAGATGAGCAGATACCACATCTGGGGCTGTTCTGGGTGGTGGTGAAGATCCCCTTGCCAGGGGGCGATCGGGTTCGTCATCGGCAGATCAGCTACTGTCTTTTAGCTCTAGATGGTCAATTCGTATATCTGCCAGCTCTTGGTGTGAACTTAAAGCGGCATTACAGCCTCTGATGGGCGCTTGAGTGAGCTGACCCACCTCCCCCTAAGGGTACTCCTCCCAAGAGGAGATTTTAAAATCTCCTCTCGGGAGGGGCGGTCTCGCGTAGCGATGACCGGGGTGGGTCGGGTGCTTGTCGACTCTGCAACCCTTTCATAAAGGAGGTTTCGTTTCCCTACCCGTGATGTATAGCCAGATTTTTGGATTTTGGGCTTAAGGTCTGGAATTTATTGTACGGGCTAAATGATTGCGCCCGGTACGGCGATCGCTGGGGATCAACCCCTTTACCGAAGCGAACAGGATAAAATCAAGAAAATCCCCATTGAGCGATTCACCGTGCAAGCCCAACGTCACCGTCGACCCACCTGGCAGCGACAACTTCATTATTGGTATTATCGCCTGCTGCGTCTTTCTGGAACGCCCGCACAGATTAGTCGAGGGGTCGCGGCGGGGGCTTTTGCGGGCTGGTTTCCGCTCTTTGGCTTGCAAACGATTTTAGGGTTGTTGCTTGCCACATTGCTGCGGGGCAACCGACTGGCAGCAGCGGCGGCCACCTGGATTAGTAACCCCTTCACCTATGTGCCCATCTATGCATTTAATTTTGGCTTGGGCCAATGGCTGCTGCCCCTGCCGCCGATTGAATTGCAAACGGTGGATTGGAACTCGTTTGCGGCTTTGACCGAGATGGGGGGACAGTTTGTGCTGACCCTGGCCGTAGGCTGCACGGTGGGTGGACTGGTCGTGGCGCTGCTCTGCTACGGTTTGAGTTATGGGGCGATCGCCCGCTTGCGCCAGTTGAGCGAGCAGCGGCGAC
>JBMYQW010000471.1:0-3650 GCA_049601735.1 Spirulinaceae cyanobacterium | reverse complement strand
TGGGCGAACCCGACCCGTTGTGATCTCGATCAGGAGCTTTTTGCACAGAAGTCACATTGTGTCAACAAGAAAGGTTGATTTGTTACATTTATTTGCACTTTGCAAAAAAACGTTACATAATGGAAGCCAAGGAGACGCAACCTAAGTCTTCGTGTAAACCCTTCAATTACAGTGCGAGACACTTTTTACACCAATGGCTTATACCACCCTCAACACTCAAACCTTCAGCAGCGGCGTCACGGCTGTCACCGAACAGTTCCAGCGTCTCAGCATCGACGAGCAACTCGGCTTACTCTGGTTCGCCTACACCCAACTGGGTAAAGGACTGACCCCTGCTGCACCGGGTGCAGCCCGCCTGCAATTCGCCCAGGGTCTGCTCGACCGGATCAAGGCGATGTCTTACCCTGAGCAAATGCAGGCGATGCGCGATATTGCTGGCAAAGCCAACAACGACATCAGCCGCAGCTATGGCCTCTTGACCAACAACACCAAGCTCGCCTTCTGGTACGTCTTGGGTGAACTGATGGTAGATGGCACGGTGATCCCCGTTCCCGAGTTCTATCGTCTGGGTGAACCCGCCCTGCGCGTGCTCGATGGGTTGACTCGTCTGGAGTTCAACCAGCAGATCACGGTAATGCGCAACATGGTAATCAACATGGGTGTTGATCCCCTGCGCTAAGGGTCTGTCGCATCAACACACCTTTCGGGGGCGCAAGCATTCACTGGCGTGAACTTTAGGCTGTATTCAGCTCCTGGTGGGAGTTTGAGTGGGTTGCCCCACCTCCCCCTAGTTCCTCCGGAACGCTGCGCGAACGGGTTACTCCTCCCAGGAGGAGATTCAAAAGCAGAGCATCCCCTCTCGGGAGGGGCGGTCGCGCGTCGCGCAGACCGGGGTGGGTCGGGTGTTTGTCGCACCTGCAACCCTATCTATACAGAGCGTTTCACGCTTAAGTTCACACCGATGAGGGAAACCCAGCCCCTACATCAAGAGGATTCTTGGAGTTTACTATCCGGATTTAGTGCCATTCCATGGATAACCGCTTCTAGACAGAAAACTGCTCTGCTAGAATCTGCTGCAACAATTGAGAAAAGGCATCATCATCGAGTCGTCCTAACGCAGACTCTAGAATCTCCTGCTGATCGCCCAAGGCATGGGGCGCTTGACGTGGCGGCATCAAGAGGCTTAGATGCCCCACCAATTGCTGCAAGTCTGCGCGAATGCGCCGCCGTTTCGCCTCTAGCATGAGGGTCGCACGACGCACCGCTCGCTCTTGACGAAATTCCCGAGCCAAAGGATCTTGATTCATGATCGCTCATAAGGGAGATTGATGAGAACCATTAAAACCACTAATTCAAACAGTAGCCAAGATATGTAACATCTCTTTGGCTGAGGTAATGTTCCACAATATTCAGTGACAGAATGCAACAGAGGTTTGAGCTGACAACGTCTGTTCGGTTTACAAAAGGCTATTTTTCTCCCTTTCGGCAGATCCGGATTTCTATCTAGAGTACGACGGAGTGAAACGAGTGAACGTCCTATTATCGAACGTGAGTTGATGATTTTATGGTTTCTTGAAGAGCCATCTTTGCTGGTTCTACGCCTTCATGCCTCCGTCTGCAAGATTCTGCCTTTACCTTTAAATCCCCAACCGCTGAAACACCTCGTCGAGGTGTTGGAGATGGGTTTGGGTCTCAAAGCAAGCCGCGATTTCGGTTGGGTTGAGGTGTTGCGTGATTTCTGCGTCAGCCTCGACCAAGGCCCGGAAATCGCCGCCCTCGGTGTTCCAGGCTTGGTGAGCGCAGCCTTGCACGAGGCGATAGGCATCTTCGCGGCTCAAACCTTTTTCCACGAGTGTCAAGAGCACCCGTTGGCTAAAAATGACCCCGCCGTAGACGTTCATATTCCGTGCCATGTTCTCCGGGTAGACCAGCAGGTTTTGCACCAGCTTGATCATCTCGTGGAGCATGAAATGGAGCAGAATGCAGCTATCGGGCAGGATCACCCGCTCGACGGAGCTATGGGAAATATCCCGCTCGTGCCAGAGGGCGACATTTTCCAGCGCCGCCATGGCGTTGCCGCGGACGATCCGCGCCATGCCGGTCAGGCGCTCGGAGCGGATCGGGTTGCGCTTGTGGGGCATGGCCGAGGAGCCTTTTTGCTTTTTGGAGAAGAATTCTTCGACTTCCAAAACATCCGTGCGTTGCAAGTTGCGGATCTCCACGGCAAACCGCTCGATCGAGGCCGCCATTAGCGCCAGTTGCTGGACAAAGTTGGCGTGACGATCGCGCGAAATGACCTGGGTCGAAGCACAGTCCGGCTGGAGGTTGAGCTTTTGGCAGGCGATCGCCTCCACCCGAGGCTCAATGTTGCCATAGGTTCCCACTGCCCCCGAGACTTGCCCCACCGCAATATCATCCCGGAGTTGCACCAGCCGCTCCCGTCCGCGCTGCACCTCTGCCAGCCAACCCGCTAGCTTAAAGCCAAAGGTCATCGGTTCGGCATGAATGCCGTGGGAGCGCCCCACCATGACCGTGTAGCGGTGCTGCTGGGCCTGGTAGCGGATCGCCTGGGTCAACTCCTCCACTTTGTCCAGAATCAAATTCAAGCTCGCCACCATCTGCAAGGCGAGGCCCGTATCCAGCACATCGGAGCTGGTCATGCCCAGATGAATATAGCGCCCCGCATCGCCCACATATTCATTGACATTGGTCAAAAAGGCGATCACATCGTGGCGGACTTCTGCTTCGATTGCCAGGATGCGATCGGGGTCAAAGTCGGCTTTTGCTTGAATCTCCGCCACCGCTTCTGCCGGAATGTAACCCAGCTCTGCTTGGGCTTCACAGACCGCAATCTCGACCTGGAGCCAGGTTTTAAACTTGTAGGCATCCGTCCAAAGGTCGCCCATCTCGGGGAGGGTGTAGCGTTCGATCACGGTCTTTTTGGGAGTTTGGCACAACCGGATTATTGTACCGGGTGCAACTGATGGTTCAGCCTGGGGCGTTACGAACTGTGACCAAGGCAGAGCAAGGCTAAATTGAGTGAAAACATTTCTGGAGAGCTAAAACCCTTGAGCGGCGGGCGCACCCTACAACTCACACCGCATCCGGATCAACCCCCAACTCCCGCAACTTCGCCCGCAAAGCCTCCTTCTGCTGCCGCTCCTGTTCAGCCCGCTGCCGTTCCTGCTGCGCTTGTGCTTCCGCCTGCTCGGCCCGAATTCGTTCCTGTTCTACTTGTAACTCTGCCTGTTGTGCCCGCTCAAACTCCTGCTCCCGTGGCAACAACACCAACTGCTCATTCGGAAAATAGAAGCGTAACCAATCTGCCTGCTCCTGCAAAATAGGGCCGTGCCAAGTCCCCAGCCACAGCCCTAAAGACTCGCACCAAAGCCACCCTTTGTTATTGGATTGTAGTGCTACATACTGCCCATCCTGAAGCTCCCAGCCTTGAAAGGACTGCGGATCAAACGGATCAAACACAAAATAATGCGATGCTTTAAACGTTTGTTCGTAAATATTCTTTTTGGTGGTCAAGTCAACATTGGCCGTTGACTCTGACATGAGTTCCACAATTACATCAGGATGCTTGCCGCCTTCTTCCCAAACCACCCAACCCTGACGCTCCTTTTTGCCATCCACATTCAACGCCA
>JBMYQW010000470.1:0-3654 GCA_049601735.1 Spirulinaceae cyanobacterium | reverse complement strand
CGGATTTTATCGGCCGCGTTGAGGAGAACCGCTTTCATGACTTCCTGGCGTTGGGCCGCTTCACCCCAACGGTCTTGGCCGGCCTTGAGGCGGCGATCGCTCAATTCTTGAAGCACGGCCACTGTGGCCGTGACATGGGGCGCGGCGAAACTCGTGCCGGAGATGGGGCGAATTTTACCGCTATTGGTATAGAGATTAATGCCGCCACCCGGTGCAACCAGACTGATCGCCCGGCGGGGTCCTTGGTTGATCTCTTGCAAGATCAGGGTGCGGCCGATGCCTTCGGGCAGGGCACTCAGGTTCGAGAAACTCAGCTTGGCAAACTCGCCATTCCAGCGACGGGTCGCTGCCACAGTAATGCCATTGTAATGATCGGTGGGCAGTTGAATGCCGCCGCTGCCCTGGTTGCCCGCGATCACGTAGAGCGTGTTGTGAACCCGCGCTGACCAGTCCACACAGCGAGTCAAGAGGGCATTGCCATCCAGCATGGGGTTACTGCGCTCATCCCGCCCTAAGGGTTCCCCAAAGCTAAAATTAATCGCCCGAACCTGGTTATTATGCTGCTGGGCCACGTGTTGAGAAGCCAGACAGATCGCTAGTTGGCTAGCTGAACCGACCGCAGAGGCGTAGAGGCTCGCATCGGGCGCGACCCCCCGCAAATACTTGTCTTGGGAGACCATTACAGCCGCTACGAGTTCCGCATGGCTATCCACATGATCCTCAGACCGTGCTGGCTGATCGCGGTAAAACACCCCCGCCACATCAACAATGCGGCGCTTGGGGGGAACTTTATCGAGGCCAAACCGACTGGGACGACCAATCTCGACTTGTCCGATCGCAACTTTCTGCCCGGTCAGGTTGTAGGGCGAGTCATGGAGCCGCCGTACATCAATTCCTGGTTCAGCAGTGGAGTCATTCAGGGCGTGAGCTGGGAGGGTGAGACTGAGCGTTATAAAGCCGCCCAACACCCAAGGGAACGTTCTCTTCATCAACGAGTCAAAAAACAGCGTCCTCCTATTCTAGGGGCTGTGATCATTTAGATGTTCTAGGGCGCGTCATTAATTAATACCAGAAGCCTGTAGAGCTTTGCTCGTGCGGAGCAGGGGCAAGCGATAGAGCGCCCGACTCCCAAAACAAGCAGAGGGGCTATCCTCGCCACTGCACCACGGCTGGAGTATTCAAATAGATAAAAGTCGCCGCAGAAGCAAACAAATGTAAATACAGTAATGGACGTATCCGAGTCATTCCCTTGAGGGTTTTCTCACCCCAGGCGATCGCATCGGGACGCAAAGCCTGCTCCCAAAGCGTTATGTACGAGACGCACACCCAAAAACCCCACAGCCAAAATATGGGATTGTAGCGAAACGCAGTCAGCACTTTCCCCTCAAATAGACTTAACCAAGCCCTCGTGGAGCCACACATGGGGCAACAGATGCCTAAAAACGTCTCAAACGGACAGGCCGGTAAGGGAATAATCCCCATTAGCCCTGAACTAATAGCGATCGCCACCGCCAGGGCAATGAAGAGATTGGGGTAACTCAAACGGAGAGTGTTCACGTTTTTGTGTAACGAACTGCGATAAGGACAAGATCAAGTTGTTTCAGAAGCCACTTAAAATTCTGAGCAGGCAGACTCGGCATTATTGCCGTGACACGCCTTATTTTGTGTAATAGCAAACCCTGTAGGGGCAATCCCCCCGTGGTTGCCCCAGACCTTGTAGGGGTAGGCACGGGGGCACTACCCCTACAAAATCCATTGGCAAGATTCTATTGCACCTTTTTAGCTGTGTCACGGCAACTATTGAAAGCCCAGACCGCACAACACTTCCCCTCAGTAGCCCTCCGCGGCGAACGATTCCACAACACCCCGCCCCACAGCCGGGTCAAATAGCTTGCCCGCATCCAGTTCGCTCACCGCCACGATCAACCGCACAATCGAGATCGGTGTTGAAAAACTCACCACCCTTCTGCCTCTCCTGCAAGGTCCCTCCGCCCTAGAGCATTGATAGGCCCCGGCTGACAAAATGCTGAAACTCACCCCAGCCGTTGTAGCCACCATTGACCAAACGGCGAGCGCGACGCCAGTCTTGGGCGCGGCAGGCATCATCCACATTGCGGTCTTTAAAGTAGCGGGCAATGATCTCGGCACCATAGACCGCATTGAGCGCCAGTTCAGGATTATCCACCAGCTTGTTACCCAGCCCCAGCTTGCGGCTGTATTCCCGGTAGTTGGCGCGGCCGGTGATTTGCACATAGCCCCGGCCGTGGAAGCGGGCACCATCGCCCCGCTGGGTATTGCCAAGATCTTTGCGTCCTTCATACATTCGGGTGAAGTAGCGGTTACCGCCGTATTCATTGATCGGCCGAAAGCCGCCTGTCTCGATGCGGATCGTGGCACAGAGCCCGATCAGGGTGAGGCGATCGAGGATGCCCCACTTGTCCATGGCCGCCAGAACACCAGGGAGGTATTTCTCAGTCTGGGATGCCGGACATTCAAAGACCTGGGCAATTTTAGCCGGGGTCGCCAAACTCGACTCAAACTTCACCGTGGGGCCAGTAGAACCGCCCTTGAGCAAAGCACTCCAGGTGCCTGTGCCGACAATGCCATCTGCGCCCAGGCCATTGCTGCTCTGGAAGGCCTTGACCTTGGCTTCCGTGCCGGGGCCAAACTTGCCATCGGGTGTGCCCACGTTAAAGCCTGCGGCGTTGAGCTTGGTTTGCATCAGCTTGACCGTCTCGCCCAACTCCATATTCTGCTTCCAGCCGTCTTCGAGCTTGAGCTTGGGATAGGCTTTCTCCAGCAAGACTTTCCACGTGCCGGAACCCACAACCCCATCAGCCTCCAGGTTATTTTGGCTTTGGAAGTCCTTGACCACCGCTTCGGTGCCTGAGCCAAACTTGCCATCGACTTTGCCTGCCTTAAACCCGAGAAGATTGAGCGTTTCTTGCAAGGCTTTCACGTCGGCGATTAAGTGCTGGTTTTGGGAAAGACCGTCGTTGCGGCGTACCGTGGCTAAACTCATGGTTCTGGAGGTAGAGGCAGTTGTACTGGTTAAAATTCCGTTGCGGAGCAGTTACGCTCGCAACCTGATTTATAGCTTGGCAGGCTAAACCGGATGCGATCGCCCACGAGAAAATTTACAATTGCCCGGATGAGCGCGATCGATTAACTTTCTACAGAATATTGTTTCCGATAAAAAGTTCCGCTTTTTCTTAAAGATTCACAACTTAAGCACGGTTGAATTGTGCAGCATCGGCGGAATGCGGGGAAAATAGAGTTGATGATGGCTTAAATTTCCTTGAAGACAGTTTGAAAATTCGGTTGGGTATGAGGGCGTGTCATCTACTAACTGCAAAAACCTGACGGAACAAGGGAGCGCCCGCCCCAAAAAACAGAAAAAGAGGCTGTAAGCTAGACAGAGCAACGGTTTGAAATCGAAATAATGACAGCCCCTAGGATAGATAGACGGATTGAGTAGGGTGTCAGCCCAAGCGTGAATTGAGACAACCAGCATGAATGATCCACAGCAGTTCCTGAAGTTAGGGCGGCGACTCTATCAAGGTTCGCGTCGGCTGGTCTCCAGAGGTGTCCAGCTCATCACAGGTGTTCCCCCTCTCCCCTCAATGCCTCAACCCGAAGCTGATGGCTCTCCTC
>JBMYQW010000469.1:0-3676 GCA_049601735.1 Spirulinaceae cyanobacterium | reverse complement strand
CCAGTTTTTCCGGCTTGCTCAGACGTACCGGGAAGCGTTTGACGCCTTCGAGGTTGCCGCCCCACCAATGGCTCTGGAGTTGCTGACCGGGTACATTCTTTTCAACCCCTTCGACGACGATCAGCCAATGGGGGGCAATTTTTAAAATCGCTTCACCCGCGCGTTCAGCCGCCAGCCGCCAGTCAGTCGCCCGGTCGCCTGTCCCCCAACTCGCTTCCCCATGGGGCTCGTTTTTCAGATCAGCGGCGATCACGTTTTTTTGGTTCTTGTAGCGGCGGGCAAGCAATTCCCAAGCGCCAATCCAATCTTGCTCCGTAAAGCCATCGCCGTACCAGAGGGTGGGAATCCGTTGATCATTCAAGCGGTGCGAATCAAGCATAATAAAAATGCCCTGGCGCTCCGCCTCTTGAATCACCAAGTCCATGATTTCCAGAGGCGTTTTGCCTTGGAGTTCGCGGTTACTGCCGATCGAGAAGTTGATGCCACTGACGGACTGCGATCGCAGCGTCTGGACTGAATAGGGCAAACGGATGATGTTGTAGCCGAGATCCGCCATTTGCTGGAGCATTTCTTTATAGCCCCGCGCCCAAAGACCATGGGGGGAATGGGTCTCAGTCTCGATGCCAAACCAGTTGACGCCCCGCAGCAGCACACCTCGGCCGTTGGCATCCATGATTTGGCTGCCTTGGGTGGAGAGGGGTGGGAGAATAGCTTGACCTTGCGCCTGACTGGGTAGCAGGGGCATGAACTGCATGACCAGGAGAGCGAACAGGGTCAGGGCAAAATAGATCCAAAAACGGAGTTTTTGGAGTTTATGTTTGATCATTTTTCTGATTTTTGGCGGAAGCAATTTACGCATAATGGCTCATTCGTGAAAGGAACAGTTTGAAGATCGAGAATTGCTACTTGAATCTTCGGTCTCATCAATCACCCTAGCAATTCTGAGTTGGTTTCTATCCTCGACGCTGGACTGGATCTAGGGATGATCAATAGAGCCAGTTTTCTGAGCTGCCCATGGGACGTTTGGACAACTGTCCGGAGCGATTGGGAGAGGGAGTTTAAGCCTAGGTTGATAGGCAAATCCATGAGAGAATTCAGTCGGCATCTTGAATGGGTTTATCGGTGATTATGGGGCTTGGGGTCGGGTCAAGAAAATATAGAGAAAGTGATAAAAAGTGGCTTTCTTGGCCATCACTGCGAGAAACGTCTTGCTTGATCATTTGGCGTTCATGGGCGCTCTCTTCCAACCGTGCGATCGCTCAACTTATAGAGAGAGCCAGTCAGGGATGAACCCAACGGCTCGGCTCGCAGGCGATCGGCAGCCATCCTGAGCACACTGATATAGGACGTTACGACCCAATCCACGCCAGAAACAACCCCCGGCCAGGACAGACAACGCCGCCAAAGTTCCTGTGCTAGAGTGGGGGAGATAATCCCTACGTCGCAGTCGAATTATGGCCTTGGCAAAACGCGGACTCGTCCTGAGTGCAACAGCTTTTGTACTCACCACCATTGCAGTTACGGGTGCGGGTCTTCACCTCTCCCAGGGGCAAATGCTGGGTCTCAACAGCAGTCCTAAGGAACTGGTTGATGAAGTCTGGCAGATCATCAACCGCCATTATGTGGATGCCACCTTCAATGGGCAGAATTGGACGCAACTGAGAACGCAATATCTCAACGAGACCTATAGTCGGCCTGAAGAGGCTTATGAGGCGATCGAGGAGATGCTCGGTGTCTTGGAAGATCCCTACACGCGCTTCATGGACCCCAAGGAATACCAAGATATGCAGATCGACACCTCGGGCTCGCTGACCGGGGTCGGTATTCAGATTACCAAGCACGAAGAGAGCGATCGCCTCGTGGTTGTCTCACCGATTGAAGATAGTCCCGCCTTCAACGCGGGTGTCATTGCCCAAGACATTATTTACGCCATTGACGGTCAAGATACGCTGGGCATGGATATCAATGAAGCGGTTCAGCTCATTCGCGGCGAAAAGGGCACGGAAGTCACCCTGACCATTTGGCGAGATGGCAACGATGATGGCGAAGTCACCCCGGACGAAAAACTGGACTTCCCGATCGTCCGGGATGATATTGAAATTCATCCGGTACGCACCCGCCGGGAAGAAACGCCCCAGGGCGCGGTGGCTTATATTCGCCTAACGCAGTTCAACGCGAACGCGGCCCAAGATATGCAGACCGCGATTGAAGAAGCGGAAAATCCCCCAGACGGGGAATCGGCGGTGGTGGGCTACGTGCTCGATCTGCGCTCTAACCCCGGCGGTTTACTCTACTCCAGCGTTGAAATTGCGCGGATGTGGCTCGATCGCGGCATCATCGTCACCACTAGCGATCGTCGGGGCGAAGTCGATCGCCAGGAAGCAAATAATGGCGCCCTGACCGATAAACCCGTCGTGGTGATTGTCGATGGGGGCTCGGCCAGTGCCAGTGAGATCTTAGCCGGGGCTCTCCAAGACAACGAACGGGCCCAGGTGGTCGGTACACAAACCTTTGGCAAGGGCCTGGTGCAATCCGTACGTCGTCTGGGTAATGGAGCCGGGCTCGCTGTGACGATCGCCAAGTACCGAACCCCGAGTGGCCAAGATATTCACGAGAAAGGCATTACCCCTGATGTGGTGGTGGAAATGACTGAAGACCAGCAGACCCGTCTGCGGGAAAATAATGACCAAATTGGTACACGCAATGATCCCCAATTTGCTAAGTCTTTGGAGCTCTTACTCGAAGAGGTTCGCGTGAGTGAAGGCGTTCAAGTTGACGCATTGGCTTACTAGCAGGCTGGCTTCAACATCTTGAATTCGGCAGGTTAAAACGGTCTGTCCTTATGCATGATGGCAAATCCCTAACGTCCAGTAACGCAACGCCCTTTGTACACGTTGCGGTGCTCAGTCGTGAAATCTTGGTGGGCTTACAGATCAAGGCGGGGGGCGTTTATCTGGATGCCACCCTCGGCGGTGGTAGTCACAGTCGTTTGATTTTGAATGCCGCGGCAGGGGTACAACTGGTGGGGATTGACCAGGATCAAATGGCTCTCGATGCCACCCGCTCAACCTTGCCGGATAGCGTGGAACTCTGGCAGGGGAATTTTGCCGACTATGATCCAGGCACACGACATTTTGATGGCATTGTCGCGGATTTAGGCGTCAGTTCTCCCCAGCTCGACCGAGCCGAGCGGGGCTTTAGTTTCCAGCAGGCGGCCCCCCTGGATATGCGCATGGATCAATCCCAAGACCTCACCGCGGCCGATATGATTAACCATTGGCGGGAAGCGGACTTGGTGCAGATTTTTTCGGCATATGGTGAGGAGCGGTTCTCGAAACGGATTGCGCGGGCGATCGTGGCGGCCCGACCGCTCCACAGCACGGTGGATCTGGCGGAAACGATTCGTCAGGCGGTGCCGGGAAAGTTCCGCTACGGGCGGATTCACCCCGCTACCCGCGTTTTTCAAGCCCTGCGCATTGCGGTGAATCGAGAGTTGGATGTCTTGGAAACCTTCTTAACCTCTGCTCCCACTTGGCTCAAACCCGGCGGACGGATCGCCATCATCAGCTTCCATAGCCTCGAAGATCGCCGGGTAAAAAATCAGTTTCGAGCCTGTGAGCAGCTCCAGATCATCACCAAGAAGCCCCTGACGGCCCAGCCGGATGAATTGGCAGCA
>JBMYQW010000468.1:0-3718 GCA_049601735.1 Spirulinaceae cyanobacterium | reverse complement strand
GGAGGTGGGTCAACCCACTCAAACTCCCACCAGGGGCTGAATCCAGCGTTAAGTTTACGCTGATGGTTTGAACCCTCCCGACTCCGGGTTTCAAATATAGACGAGGTTTATCAGCCGCTGTAGGTCGGAAAATCCGTATACCCCTCCGCGCCAGCGGGGGTGTACCAAACCGCCAGCTCTGCTTCGGGGTTGAGGGGCCAGCCATTAGCAAACCGCTCCACCAAGTCGGGGTTGCTAATGTAGGGGCGGCCAAAGGCGATCAGGTCAGCATTTCCAGCGGCGATCGCCGCCTCTGCCGTCGCTTGGGTATAGCCGCAGTTGCCAATCAAGGGCCCGTGAAAAACCTGGCGAAATTCGGCGAGGGTCATTGGCTCACCCAGTTCATGAAAACCAAAACCCAGCCCATCCATAATGTGGAGATAGGCTAAACCGAAGCGATCGAGCTGGCTGGCCGCAAAGGTGAACTGCTCCCGGTAGTCGGGGGAGCCCATATCGTTAAACGCACCATTGGGCGAGAAGCGCACGCCCACGCGGTTCGCGGGGAAAACCTGTGTCACCTCGGTGAGGATTTCCTGAAGCAAGCGAGCGCGATTCTCGATGCTGCCGCCGTATTGATCTGTGCGATGGTTGGTCTTGGACTGCATAAAAGTATCGAGCAGGTAGCCATTGGCTGAATGCACCTCAATGCCATCAAAGCCCGCCGCCTGGGCCCGCTCGGCCGCCCGGCGATAGTCGAAGATCACGCCCGGAATCTCCTCCGTTTCTAGGGCACGGGGCGTCTCATACGGTTCTTTGCCCTTGGGCGTGTGGATGTAGTCGCCGTCAATCTTGATCGCCGAGGGGGCAACCGCAGGCTTGCCATTGTGGAAGCTGCTATGGGAGGCGCGGCCGCAATGCCAGAGCTGCAAGAAAATCTTGGCCTCTTTAGCATGGACGGCATCGACCGTCAGCTTCCAGCCCTCGACCATGGCATCACTATAGATACCGGGTGACTCATTCCAGCCATTGGCCTGGGCGGCGATCGTGGTCGCTTCCGTGATCAGCAGGCCCGCGCTCGCCCGTTGGGCATAATATTCGGCCATCAGGGCGTTGGGAATGCGATCTTTGCCGGCACGAGCGCGGGTCATGGGAGCCAGCACAACCCGGTTGGGTAGGCTGAGTCCGCCCATTGCGACGGGTTCGAGAAGTTTTGCAGTCGTCATCAGTTCAAAATTCTCCAGTAGAGTGAAGGATGTCGTGAGGGTTGCGTCTGAGTTCGTTGGCGAGAAAAAACGCACTCCAAAAAGTGTAAGGGCTTGACTCCCTGCGGTTTCCTTAAAGTTCGCTCAGGATCGCCTGCTCAATCCTCATCGTGTTGATTCTATTGAACGCGCTATCATCACCATGCCCGCCCGTGATTACCATCATCAAACCGTCTGCGAGGCCATCCGTAAAGATGGCTGGACGATCACTCATGATCCCTATCGACTCAAACTTGCTCGCAAGAAAAACCTCTACATTGACCTCGGCGCAGAGCGCCTGATTGCTGCCGAGAAGGGTATTCAGAAGATCGCTGTTGAAATTAAGAGCTTTCGCAGTGCCTCAGAGATGAAAGATCTTGAAGAGGCGGTTGGGCAATTTGTGGTCTACGATCGCCTCCTCAATCGCTATGAGCCAGAGCGTAAACTGTATTTAGCTGTCCCTGAGGCGGTTCGAAAATCCATCTTCGAAGAAGAAACTGGGCAAGTGCTCTTGGAAGATCAAGTTTTGCGTCTCTTTACTGTTGATATTGACCAAGCAGAGGTAATTCAATGGCTCCCGTAACCCCCGTCAAACTCCGACAAGCCACGCTCAAAGTTTTGCAAGATTACCGAGACTTTTTGGGTGATGATCCAGAAAGCCAACTCCATCTGATCACGGATGAGAAAAATGACCATTATCTTTTGCTGGAGACGGGTTGGCATGATGACTATCGCATTTACGGCGCGATGATTCATATCCACGTCATTGGCGAAAAACTCTGGATCCAGCAGGATGGTACGGAAGCGGGCATTGCGAACGAACTTGTTGACCTCGGCATTCCCAAAACCCAAATCGTCCTGGCCTACAAAACCCTGGAGCGCCGCAAAATCACTGAGTTTGCCGTTGCTTAAGCGGCTAAAAGCGCCCCGCTAGAACATCACGCTGGGCTTGCAGCACCTCTGCCTTTGCTTCTCTACCCCAATCCAGTTAAGTCGGTAAACCACTGCGCCAGCGGCGGATGAGAAGGGGGAAACGAGCAATGAACAACTGCACCAGGCGCAGGTGTCCTCGCCAGCTATCGGCCCGCTTGAGCCAATAAACCAACGCTGCCCCATTCAACCAAAACCCCTCCTGCTCACTCAGGTATTGCACCAACGCCACCGTACTGAGGGGCGCTTGCAGCGATGGCAACGGGTTTAGGCTCGGGGGCAGGCGATCGGGGCGATGACTTGCCTGATATCTTGCATTGACCCAAGCCTGTTCTGCACCCCGGTAGGTTTCGGACTGGGCATGGCCAAAGCCGATATTACAGATGAACGAAACCTGGGGAATGATCTGGATTTTTTGGTGGTAGAAGGCAGCGAGGGTAAAGGTGATGACCCAATCGGTTTTTCGGTTTTTCTCCAGCCAAAATTGATTGATCAGGGTGCGTTTGGTCTGGGCGGTGGCTGGAATTTGGTAGAAGCAGCCAAAGGGATTATATTGACCCGAATGATGCAGTAGATCAAGATGCTGCCAGCGATCGCGCCACGTGCCAAACCCCCAAGAAAAAAAGCGCCGCGAGACGAAGAAATCCGTGGCGATCGGTTCGGTCAACTCTTCCGGTACGGTCGCGTAGGCGCTAACTGAGCCCACTTCTGAAAACGGTTGATAGGCCACGAGCAAACGGCAGAGGCGATCGTAGAAATAGGGATTCGGTCGATCGTCATCTTCGAGATAAACCAGCATCTCATGGGTGGCAAAAACCGTAGTGAAGGCTTGGAGGACGTTGCGATCGCAGCCCAAATTCTGCTCACGGGTCACAATCTCAACGGGAACCACGGTGGTAAATTCCTCCAACCGTTGAATACAGGCCTGAATGAGGGGTTGATCCCGCTGATGCCTCGGCCCATCTATAAAGGCGATGATTTTAGGCGGCAGCAGAGATTGTGCCTTGATCCCGGCCAAAACCTGACGGAGTAAGTCCGGGCGAGCGAAAGCCGTGATGACCAGTGGTGGCAGGTTAGGGGGGAGGGCAACACCATCCAGGGCAGTGGGGAGCAGGGGTTGATGGGTCATGGCAGGCGCTAGGGCAAATATTTTTGCACCACCGTCCAACCCGTCCCTAGCACCGTTAACAAGGCGACCAGCAAGAGCCCATTGACCTGGAGATGACGCATACGCCCTTCTATGGTGCGGGTCCCGCGCCACCCCGTGACGGCAGAAGCCAAGATCAAGCTGGTGACGAGTAAGCCTGCGCCCAGATGCCAGGAATGTCCCAAACTCCCGTATTCGCCCAGCGTACCTACGATGCCAATGCCGAGCAGCAGCAAGACCAGAGCCACGATGCTTACCCCCAAGATCAGATGTAGGGGGCGTAGCCAAGGGGGACGGGGGGTTGCTTGCAGACGGCGCGATCGCAGCCCCCAACCCGTTAGCGCCAGCAGGCCATAGGCCGAAAATGTCAAGCCCATCGACCAAGCTGCAATGCGCCACAGCCAAAGAAAAGAGGGTAAAT
>JBMYQW010000467.1:0-3729 GCA_049601735.1 Spirulinaceae cyanobacterium | reverse complement strand
CTGACTTGCCTAATTGGTAAGTGACTGAAAGCCGCTCCCTAGGGGGCGGCTTTTTGCTGGGCGTTGTTCCTATTGCTTACGGTGACAACTTTGCCTTCTTCGCGCGGCTGTTCAGATACCAAGCCGCGATTTCTGGAGCCCAGGTTTCAAAATGCTCATAAAGTAATTCACAAAACTTCTGGGCTTCGAGTTGGGCGTCTTTTTTCCAGCGCAAATCCAGTAAATGCATGAGGCTACGTAGATTACAACTGAGTACAAAATGCTGCCGCACATCAAAAGGAATCGTTCCCCGTGCCTGCTCTTCCGACATTCCTGCTTCTAAATGCTGGGCATAGCGTTTGCAGGCGTCTAAACACCAAGCGAGATCTTTCTCTCTTTGCTCTAGAGTATATTCATATTTTTTGCCTTGACGATTAGTATATTTGCCCACCGGACGAAGATAAAATACGTCTTCAAGATCTCGTTTTCCATTTACCACATCGACAATTCGCTGCCCAGTATAGCGGTTACTCTGAACATCAAAGCTGACCCCAACCCGATGAGTCCGGACTTGCTGCATCATGGAATGGGGGAAATAGCCCACATTGACCACAATTTGGGGGTGTTCAATCGGGCCGTAATGGCCGCGATCGCCCGCTAACAAATGCTTGACTACCAGCTCTCCGGCTTTCTTTTCATCGGGAAATTTGTCCCGACCATCCCAGACTAAATCTTCAGAATAGTCTTGGTGCATCGCTGCCCAAACGACCTGCTGGGGTTTGGGCATCGCGGCGATCAGTTCAATACGAAATTTATCCATGATTGGTCGAGACAATAACTTAGAAGTGAATACTTATAGCAGTTCAGGGATGTTAAACCTTGTTTAGTTTAAAACCTGGACTTTAGAGTGGGTTGATATAAATCCCAAAACCCAATAGCCCAGAGGGTTGTGTTGGGTTACGCTGTCGCTAACCCAACCTACAATATCAAGTTGATCTTGGTTTAAGGTATTGCGTAGGGTGGGCATTGCCCACCAGTTGAGGGTCTTAAGAATCTAAAAATGTCCTAATCGAGTTGAGTTCTGCGCTAATTCATAAGCGGCAGTCAGAGAACTAAACTTTAGAAACAATCACCTGCTCGGGTTGATCTTGGTACTTACCCTGACGAGTCTGGTAACTGGTTTCACAGGGCTCGCCCTGGAAAAACAAAAGCTGAACCACCCCTTCATTGGCATAAATACGGCAGTCTGCGCTTGAAGAATTAGAGAATTCCAAGGTTAAATGTCCCCGCCAAGCTGCTTCAGCAGGCGTTAAGTTCGCAATAATTCCTGCACGAGCATAGGTGGATTTACCAATGCAGAGGACGGTAATATTTTCAGGTACGTTGAGCTGTTCTAGGGCAACTCCTAAACCATAGGAATGGGCCGGGAGGATGAAAAATTCGCCGTTTTCATCCTTATGAAGTTGAACGGGTTCCAGATTAGCAGGGTTGAAGTTTTTAGGATCAATCACCGTACCAGGAATATGACGAAAAACCCGAAAATCTTGGGGGCTCAGGCGAATATCGTAGCCGTAGCTACTGAGCCCGAAAGAGATAACGGGTAAATCTGAAACTTTGCAAACCAATGTGCCACTAAAGGGTGAAATCATCCCTTGGGCGGCCATTTGTTTAATCCAGCGATCGTTTTGAATCACAGTTGTGGGGGAGGGCTTGGGAGGCGATCGCCATCATAACGACAAACCGTGCTGCTCTCGGACAATCTCAATATTTCTTTCCGAGAAACAAATGATCGCTCTACAATAACGGGTGAAACGGTTGGAGGAATTTACAGATCATGGTGCGAATGGTATTAGCGATCGCCGCGATCTTTGCGGGGCTTGGCGTTGCCGCTGGCGCCTTTGGGGCTCATGCCCTCAAGGATCAACTCACGGAGAGGGCACTAGCCACCTTTGAGACCGGGGTGAAATATCAGATGTATCATGCCCTGGCGCTGTTTGGTGTGGCGATTCTCCTCAGTCAAGCCGAGCTGTTCGCGCCCGGTACGCTCAAAGCGGCGGCGATCGCCTTCATCGTCGGCATCGTCATCTTCTCCGGTAGCCTCTACGCCCTGAGCTTCACGGGCATTAAAATTCTCGGCGCGATTACCCCATTCGGCGGGGTCGCTTTCATGGTGGGCTGGGGTTGCATTGCGCTGGCAGCGTTGAAGGGAAGTTAGCGAAGCAACCATCTACAATGAAATCTATCGCTTCATCACACCTGTGTTATGACAACAGCCACGATCGCTATTCCTGTTGAGCTTGCGCATTTTCAATTGCCTGATGCGCTTCAATCGCGCCTCCAATCCTTACTTGACCAACAGGATATGGGTCAGGAGTTAACGACAACCGAGCAGGCTGAAGCCCTTGGTCTGGTTGAGTTGGCAGAGTTTCTGTCTTTACTTAAACTTCGTTCTGAACAAAAGTTTTTCGGTCGTCATCCCCAACCACAAACTCCTTTTTAGATTGGATTCCGCTTATGCAACGTCTTGCTCGCCGCTTTATTCTGCTGTTTTTGATCACTCTTGTGGCATTGTGGGGCTGGCGCTGGGTTCAAGCCCAAGACACCGCGATTTATGACTACCGCGATCGCGCCCACCCGGTCATTGGCACCGAGGGGATGGTGGCCAGTCAAGAGGAATTGGCGACGAAGGCGGGTCTAGACGTACTCAAGGCGGGCGGCAATGCGATCGATGCGGCGGTGACGGTGGGCTTTGCCTTGGCAGTGACGCTGCCCCGAGCGGGCAATATCGGCGGTGGCGGCTTCATGGTGATCCACAATGCCGAGAACCAGGAAACGGTCGCCCTGGACTACCGCGAAAAAGCCCCCCAAGCCGCCACCAGGGATATGTTCTTGGATGAAAATGGCGAGGCTGACCCCCAGAAATCTCGCTTTAGCCATTTGTCGGTGGGTGTTCCGGGGACAGTAGCCGGGTTGGCGCTGGCGTTGGAGCAGTACGGCACGATTAGCCTGGCTGAGGCGATCCAGCCCGCCATTGAACTGGCAGAAAACGGCTTTCCGGTCAGTCAAGATCTCCATGAAACCCTGGTGTTTGGGATGCCCCGGCTAATGCGACATCCGGCAACCCGCGAGATTTTCTACCACAGCAATGGTCTGCCCTATCGGGTGGGTGAAATACTTAAGCAGCCGGATCTGGCCCAGAGTTTGCGGCGGATTGCCGAGAACGGCGTCGCAGGCTTTTACCAGGGTGAGACAGCGGCGGCGATCGCCCGCGAGATGGCCGCCAATGGCGGGCTAATCACGACCGAAGATCTGGCAACTTACCAACCCGTGATCCGCGAACCGATCCACGGCACGTACCGGGGCTACGATGTCTATTCCATGCCGCCGCCCAGCTCCGGCGGCGTGCATCTGGTGCAGATCCTCAACTTGCTCGAACCCCATAACCTCCACGCCCTGGGGCACAATAGCGCCAACACCTTGCACCTGATGATCGAAGCGATGAAGCTGGCCTATGCCGATCGCTCCCAATACCTGGGTGATCCGGATTTCGTCGATGTGCCTGTAGCGCAACTCACCGCGAAAGCCTACGCCGCACAGTTACAGGGTAAGATTGACCGCGATCGCGCCACGCCCAGCGAGACCATTGCCCCCGGCGCTCCCCACAACATTCCTTACGAGAGCAACGAAACGACCCATTTCTCGGTGAGCGATCGCTTCGGTAATGCGGTCTCGAACACCTACACGCTCAAC
>JBMYQW010000466.1:0-3742 GCA_049601735.1 Spirulinaceae cyanobacterium | reverse complement strand
CCAAAAATAATACACCTAAACCAGTTGCCGTCTGAACTCCGACACAGTATCTGAGATGGAGATTGCCACCTCAGACTCCTGCAATACTGGACAATCACTACATCTTGCCCAGTGCAGATAAGGGCTTAAGGGAATTCCTTAACTGAAATTCACCTATGTTTAGTCTCTCTCTGTAAGCTCCATCAACTTCAAACGGTGGAGAGCCCGAGCATGGCCCGCAGCGTGAACACTAAGAAGATGAAGCCGCCGATCGCCATGCCGATGAGTGCGATCGCGCTGACTCGATTCTTAAGCAGGGGTCGGAGCCAGCTAAACAGCGCGAAAAAGATCCCCAGCGAAAAGGAAATCAGATAGCGCGGGTAGCGGGCGACGTTTTCAAAAAATTCCTTCATGATGCAATGGGTCTGGCAACGAGTGTTTGTTCTGCATTCTACACAGATTCGGTGTTTAAAAGATTCGGCCATCTCGGGGCTTGCCTATCATTGAACCCATTACCGTGAAGCGATCAAAACCTTGTGACGCCATCCAAAACCCTCAGCGATCCGCTTGCGGCCTTTCTCGCCGAGCCCCACATTGAAGCCTCGCCGGCTTGGGAATGGCTGATGAATCGTGCCCTGCAAAAACCCATGCCCAGCCTCTTCCATTCCCGTCTCCAGCGGAATCTGGTCAATTGGCTCAACGCCCAAGGCCAAGGTTGGGAAGCGAGCCAGGAGTTTCGTTGCCGGGTTCCGCCTGACTCCCCTGTGCCGGATATTGCGGTGGTGCAGCGCGATCGCCTGCCCTTAGAAGATGGCCCCTTGCAGGGCGCACCGGATTGGCTGATTGAAATTCGCTCGTCTGGTCAGAGCACCCCCAATTTTCAGGCAAAAGATCTGCAAGCAAAAATCTTGCATTGTCTTCGCCAAGAAACCCAGCTAGCCTGGCTGATTGACTTTGAACGTGAGCAGGTCTGGGTCTGGCAAGGGGCAGAGTTGCTCAATGTTTATGGCGCTGATGATGTCTTGCCTGTGCTAGACGGATTTTTCTCATTGACTGTGAGGAACGTAATGGCGATGACTGGGCGTTTTATAGATGAGGAATGACCAATGACGAGTTTTGCCTATCCGACTTTTAAGTCATGCTTGACTAAAGCGAACCTGTGTTTCGGTCACAACAACAAACGCATCTACAAGTTGTGATTCATACCGAGTTAGCAATTTTTGCATCACATCAATTTTATTGGCCGCTCTCTCATTCTGGAGTCGCAGAAAAATCACACCCCGGTGCTGTTTGAGATCACGATAAATTTTCTCACCGAAATCCTTATCGTTCGTAATTAAAATCCAGTTTTCAGCGTAGAATTTTTCAAGAATCTCATCATCGGTCATCCCCCGTGCTTCTTCATAAACGGAGAATACCTCGTAAGACTGGTTCCGTAACCAACGCGCAACCGCTGACCCAGTACATTCATCCACTAAGAAACGCATCTACACGGTCTCTGCTGTAAGGGGCATAAAGGTTGCAGTCGATAGGGATTGGGAAGCAAAGAGTAGGCAAGCCTGAATATCTTCTGAGGTTAGGCCTTCGTATTCTTCAAGAATTTCGGTGGTCGTTGCACCATGGGCAAGCAGGTTCAAGATAAATTCAACTGTGAGCCGTGTTCCTTTGATGACGGGTTTGCCGACCATGAGGTTGGGGTCAGTGGTGATGCGTTGGAGGAGGCGGCGATCGCTAGTCATTTCCTTATTCACTGGATTTATCGAAATATAAGTTAGACGAAATTAATCGTTTTGCAAGCAAAAACTGGGTCATCAAATTCACCCATGCTGCACAGTTAATTCTATTATGATGAACGATATCTGTTGATAAAATCTTCAGTCTCCACTATACCTAATGCTCCAACCCAGCCCTGATCTGCTCATTCGTGCCCGCTACCCGCTGCTCTACCTTGTCACGGCAGAAGAAGACGCCGCATTGCAAGAACTCGAAAGCATTGCCTACCGGATGACGCCCCAACGGCAGGTCGTGAGCTGGGATATTGTGCGTGGCTGGGACGACAACGGCAACCATAAAAACTCGATTCTGGCAGCCCTGGGGCGGGTGCGCAGCCAAACCGAGGAGCAGCAGCCGACGCTGTTTGTGCTCAAGGACTTGCACTTTATGCTGCAATATCCCCAAAACCCCGCTAATGCGCCCGTGATTCGGGAACTCAAGACCCTAGCCAGCGAGCTGAAATATACCCAAAACACGCTGATCCTCACCAGCCATACCTTGGTTGTGCCCACCGAACTGAGTGAGGCGATGACCGTCATTGACCATCCCTTGCCCGATGCAGCGGCGATCGCCCAACTCCTGCGCGACAACGTCGCCCCCGCACAGCTCCAACTGAGTCCCCTAGCCCAAGAGCAACTCGTCAAAGCCTGTCAGGGTTTGAGTCGTAACCGGATTGAACGGGTGTTGGCGAGCACGATCGCCGCCTACGGCCAGGTGAATGCGGCGGCGATCGCCACGGTACTCACGGCCAAGCAGCAGGCGATTCGTCAGACCGGGCTGTTGGAATTTTTTACACCCGAAACTTCGCTTAAACAGGTGGGCGGTCTTGATAACCTCAAGCAATGGGTGCGGATGCGCAAGGATGCCTTCACCGAAGAGGCGCGGCGCTACGGCATTCCTAACCCCAAGGGGGTGCTTTTAGTGGGCATTCAGGGCACGGGTAAATCCCTCTCAGCAAAAACGATCGCCAAGGAATGGCAAATGCCCCTGCTCCGACTGGACATGGGACGGCTCTTTGGCGGCTTGGTGGGCGAGAGCGAGAGCCGGGTGCGCCAGATGATCCAAACGGCGGAGGCGATCGCCCCCTGTGTGCTCTGGATGGATGAAATTGACAAGGCCTTTGGCAACATTACCAAGGGCATCGACGGCGATTCGGGTACATCGCGGCGGCTCTTTGGCACGATCATTACCTGGATGCAGGAGAAGACCCAGCCCGTGTTTATCGTCGCCACCGCTAACGATGTGCAAATTCTGCCCACGGAGCTGCTGCGCAAGGGTCGCTTTGACGAGATTTTCTTTTTGACCCTGCCCACGACCAAAGAACGTCAGGCGATTTTTCAAATTCATCTGCAACGCCTGCGCCCCGATCGCGTCCGCGAATTTAACCTCGAACGCCTGGCCCGCCATACCCAAAACTTCAACGGCGCGGAGATCGAGCAAATCATCTTCGATGCCCTGCATCTGGCCTTTGCCGAGGGCCAACCGGGCCAGCGCCATGACTTTAACGAGCAGCATATTTTGCGAGCTGCCGAGTCCACCGTGCCCCTGGCGACGCTGGCCCATGAACAAATTCAAGAGCTGACCCATTGGGCCACCCAAGCCAAGGCTCGGCCGGCCTCGCAGGATACCGACCTCTGGCGGGAGTTTCAAAAGAGCATCCGCGAGCGGGGCATTAATCCTGATGGGAAGGATGGGTCTTAAGCCACAGTTCCCCGCGTCCCCAAGGCGATCGCAACCAACGTTCCAAGCGAGGATAGTTCACCTTGGCATTGTGCCGCGCATCGGTGGGAATGTGCCGCACAGTGACGATGTGATCTAGTTTTGCCCCAACCAACCGTAGGGGCTGGGTTTCCCTGCCCGGCGTTCGTAACTTGGCAGTTGTGAAGCCTGTTTGCGGCGTGTCTCCGCAGAAGGGAGCTGTACAGCGGAGAGGGTTGTGTTGGGTTACTACAAAATCTGCGCCAAACATTAAATCCCTGGTAGGGGCGGG
>JBMYQW010000465.1:0-3747 GCA_049601735.1 Spirulinaceae cyanobacterium | reverse complement strand
AGACCTAAGACACCATTGGCTTCGGGCAGGATGCTCTCGGTGGAGGTCACTTCTTCAAAGACGACGCCGGAAGACCCATCGCTGCCTGTGAAGGAGAGTTCGTTGTAGAAAAATGCGCCTTCGTTGATGAAGAAGACTTCGACCGCATCCGGGCCGAGCACCTGCAACAGTTCAGGGTCTACTTCTTTGAAGTCGAGTTCACTCTCTTTGACTTCGAGCTTCTCTTGGTTGACCAGATCGTTGAAGATTTCAAACAGACCGGGGGCAAGCTGCGCGGCTTGGGCGGTTCCGGCGCTGAGGAGGCTGGCGCTGACGGCAGCACCAGTGATGAGGGTGTTACGGATAAACTTATTCATGATCTCTAGATTCAGCTTTGCTTGGATGGACTCTGCTTGGGTTTGTATTGTCACCACACCTTGGTTACTTAACAAGATAAAGGGTGGTTCTGGATGTGGGTAGGGCCATTTCTCGGAATTCACCGAAACTTGATCTTTTCCTAGAGGAATTTAAAGCCGTGATGAAGGGTTAGCACCTATTCATAAATCTACGTGATGCCAGCAGGGCCAGTCTGTGAGTTGCATCACGCTCCGGGTGGTATCTGGCGTCTTCCGGCATTGGGTTAGGGCAAAACAGGCCGCACGGCGCAGGGTGGTTTCCCTCCGTTGCGATCGCTGGGGCTTAACTCCCTAAAACAAATAAACTCACTAAAGTGCCACTGTTCCAGAGGCTATGGAGGGCAATGCAGGCCAATAGATTACGCGATCGCCCGTATACAAACCCTAGAATGCAGCCCAGAACCGTCAGGGGCAAGAGTTCTGCCAGACTCAGGTGCGCGATCGCAAATACCAGGCCCGTAATGCCGATCGCCCCCCAGGTGGGCAGGTAGCGCGTCAGGGAGGGCAGCAGAAAACCCCGGAACATGATCTCTTCAAACACGGGCGCGGCGATCGCCGCCGTACTCCAAAAAATCGCCAAGGCGATCGGGTCTTGCGCCTCTAGCGCCAACAGAATAATCGGATTGCCGCCCCCCTGGCCCTGCCAGAGGGTTTGGTTGAGCAACGAAGCTAAGAGAACCAACGGGATCGCCACCCAATAGCCCCCCAAGCTCCAGAGGAGCCAGCGACTGCGAAACACGGTTCGAAACCAGCCGTTCGGCAAGGGTCGGAAGGGGGCCAGACTGTAGAACAGAATCGTCAATCCCCCCACGGTCATGAGGATATAGCTCACCAAAATGTAGAATGCCTTACCGCGTAGGACCATGGCTGTCGGGTCAATGCCCAAGAGCTGGAGGGCGATCGGCAGGACGGTGGCGAGGGCAATCTGGCTAAAAAAGAAAAAGCCCCCCACGATGACCAAGCCCGTCGTCTCCCAATCCCAAGGGGTCTCCCAGGTGAGGAGCGGTGCGCCCAGCAGTGAGTTTTGGCGCTTGAGAACCCATTGAATGAACAAAAAGAGTAGAATCCCCACTCCGAAGAGACCGCCGATCGCTGGCAGAACGCTGACCAAACCCAACTTGACAAGGGCGAGTTCGGCCAGCTGCTGTTGGCTTTGCTCGACTTTAAAGAGATCACCGGGGGCATCGGCGATGGTGAAGAGTTGGGTCAAGGCCTGGCTCTCAAACCAGCCCGAGAGATCGGCATCAAGGGTTTCAACTACATCAATCAGCGGCGCATCCGGAAGCTGGTCTTGCCAAAGTTGGTTCAACAACTCGGCGGTGGGAGCGATCGCTGCGGTTTGAGGGATGCGCTGCCAAGCAAAGCGTGCGGGTTCACGATTGCCCGCGATCGCCTGCAAGAGGCCAATCTTGAGTTGCAATTGCTGGTGGAATTGCTGTTCCCGTGCGATCGCCTGCTGAAGTTGGTCGGCAGCGGTGGGATTATCGATCAGGAGCACGGTCGTAAGTTGCTGCTCGAGCCGTTCAATGCTGGCTTGGGTTTCATTGTCCGCCGCTTGATATTGCCGTTGCGCGGCAGCATAGGGGTCTGGGCCCAGAATCTGCTCTAGGGAGAGATTCAACTCCTCCGGTGGCTGCCATTGACTGGCATTCAAGACGAGATCGGTTTGGTACAGCTCAATACGGCGCTGGACTTGGGGTTCTTGCAAGCTCCCCAGCAGAGAAAACACCAGGCGTACAGCCACGACCAGCGTTACTAAAATCAAAGCCAATCGTTTGAGTGTCATTCCACCTTGTCCTCAATTGCCAGAGTCAGACCCTTGATGATAGCAACATCCGTTACAGCTTCCCTAACGCACTACCAGCCAGACCCCCGAGAGCATGACAATCAGACCGATGATCTGCGGCGTTGCCAGGGGACGCAAGGGCGCATTAAACAGACCCCATTGATCAATGACAGCGGCGAGCAAAAACTGGGACGCCAGGATCAGCGTGAATCCCCGTGCTGTCCCCAGGCGGGGAACCACATAGCCGATCGCACCCACAATCACCAACCCCAGAGCACCAGTCGTAAAAACATACCAGGGCAGCGACGGGACAGCTTTGAAATTAAAGCCGCCCCTGCCCAGCACCGCCAAAGCAAACAGTCCGGCCAACAAACCGCCGCTCACATACGTAATGACAATACTTTCTTGGCTCCCTAGAGTCTTGTCCATCAGCCCCATAAACTGGGCTTGGAGCGTGACGGCACACCCGGCGATGATCGCAAGCAGGGGCAAAATGAAGGGGTTCATGGGGAATTGTGATTAAGAGAATTGGTAGTTACTCGAAGCCTGAGCTTGTCGAAGGCCGGCGTTTTCGGTCAGAGGAAGATAGCGAGAAATCGCGCCATCGGTCAGCGCGTTAAAATTGCCCCTATCGCAAATAGCGCCAATTGCCCCAAAACTTATGACGCACCGGGGTCACGTAATGGCGTAGCACAATTTCGGGCCCGGCATATTGGTCGGGCCAGCGAAATTCATCCTCACGACCCATGATGTAGCGATCGCGCGGCAGGGGTTTTGCGCCCAATTGATGCAAGGTCAAGTGCATCATCGTCTGTTCTGTGAAATAGTTGGGCGGTTCCCTGAGTGCCAAAAAGCGGGCCATTGCCATTTGCCAATCGGGCTGCTGTTTGAAAATAATAAACCCCCCATTAATGGGGTTGGCCTCCTCCCCCGGCTTCAGGATGCGGGTATCAAAGGCGGGGTCATTGTCCGGAAGATAATAGGACGGCTGGTTGGGGTCTTGAAGCAGAGTAGCCAGAGACGTCGCTCCCGGAAAAAAGGAGATATCGGAGTCGGTATAGACCGTCGGGCCTTCGATCGGGATCGATAAAATCGCCAGCAGCTTCTTGCCCATGGCATTACTACGCATATAGTCAAAGACTGGCGGCGGCAAGTCCGGGTTGGCGAAGGCGAGCAACTCCACCACCTGCACACAGTCATGCAAGCGTTCGAGTTGTTGAATGGCGGCATCAGTGTAGCTGCCATCGGAGATGATCACATACCGCTGCGGAATCCCCACATAGCTCAAAAAGGAGCGCAAACTGGCTACCTGCTCGGGAAAATCCCGCTGGCAGGAGAGGCTATAGAGGGTCGCGTCAAGTGATCGCGCTGCGGGTAAATACAGATGGGTCAGGTTTTCCAGCCGCTGCTCATACCACCAGCGGGTGAATTCGCCCTTGAGTCGGGCGGCGCGATAGCCCAAATTCACCATCTACTCTAATTCCTGTTCCTTGAGCCGTTTGAGGATGCCTTCGCCACAAAATGAGAGCCCATATTTCACCCAGAGTTTGCCATCGAGCGATCGCC
>JBMYQW010000464.1:0-3777 GCA_049601735.1 Spirulinaceae cyanobacterium | reverse complement strand
GCAGCAGCAGCAGCAGCAGCAGCTGGAGGGCTCGCAGCGGCAGAGGGAGCAGCAGCACGAGGAGCAGGAGCAGGAGCCTATGCCTGCGCTGCGAGATTCGAGATTCAGGCAGCAGCAGCGGCAGCAGCGGGGGTTCCCCCGACCATCAAGACCGCTGCCACCATGGCGACCCATTCCGTGGCCCCGGCCCTCATAAAATCCCCACTAGAACTTGATAGACCAAGCGAAACAACGCCGTCACCATCACTGCCATAGCGGCGGCCAACACCCCCAGAAAGCCAACACCGATCAGGTTGCTTAAACCCATACTGGCCAGGAATCCTGCGCTGTGTAAAAAAGGAATAAAGCCGACAATGCCCAGGGAGATCCCGCCCACCCAGACAAACTCCCAGGCTGCCATCTGGCGCTGAATTTGCAGATAAACCAGTAGCCCCATCCCCATACCCCAGAGCACGACCAGTGGCCCGCCCAGACTCAGGGCAGCGATGAGGGAAACCGCCCCTTCAAACCCGGTGAAAGCGGCGCGACTGAGCAGATCAGTGACAGAGAGCTGCGTTGCGGTGGTTTGCGGGACGACGGGCTGGGCTGAACGGGCGGGAGCAGGGGGCGAGGGTGGCATTGCAGCGGCCTGGAGCGTCGTTGTGGCAAAGCCGCTGGTATTCGTCGCCGTTGCTTGCGCTGGCCCCGGTGTGGCCTGAATCTGGTTGAGGTCGTTGAGAACTGCTTGGGCGGACTGGTAGCGATCGCGCGGAGCTGAGAGCAGCATCCGATCCAAGACCTTGGCAAAGGTATCGCTGACCTGAGACGCCTGCTTACGCCAAGTCCATTGGTTGTGATAGGCATCAAAGAGGCTATCGGGCGTCTCACCCGTCAGCAGCATCACGCAGGTGGCGGCCAGGGCGTAGAGATCCGTGGAAGGAAACACGCGCGTGCCCTGCATCTGTTCGGGTGGGGCAAAGCCGACGGAATAAATTCCGGTGGAGCGGCCTTGAGGGCTACCCGCCACTGTTGCCACCTGTTTAACCGCGCCGAAATCGAGCAGGTAGAGCCGTCCCTGCTGCGATCGCATAATGTTCGAGGGCTTGATATCTCGGTGGATCACGCTCCGACTGTGGACAAAGGTGAGAATGCTTAAAATATCCCGCAGCACCACCATCACATCCGCCTCGCTAAAGGGCCCCTGCTGGGCCAGCTCCTGTTCGAGGTCTTGACCATTGATATATTCCTGCACCAGATAGAAAAACTGCTTGTCTTGGTGGGTCTGGCGATCGCGGGCAATCAGGGGGAAAAAGGCATAGGAATCCGGGATTTGCTTGTGCTCGTTACCGATTTCTTCGAGCACCTGTGCTTCCCGCTCAAAGAGCCCTTGGGCCAGCTCTAGTTGCTCGGCGGAGAGGTCGCCCGCCGGGAGAAACTGCTTGACGACGCATTGGCGCAAAGAGGTGGTGTAGCGATCGCGGGCGAGATAGGCCGCGCCGAAGCCCCCCTTGCCCAAGAGCTGAATGGGAATATAGCGTCCACCCAAAATCAGCGGCATCCCGCATTGAGTGCAATATTTCTGCTGGGTGGTCTTGAGCGACTGGGGATCGTCGAGATCAGGAAAATGATTACTCGCGCCACAGGTGGGACGAGTGCAGAGAATTTCCATGCGCATGGGCGAAAGGGCTCGCGACAGGGCACGAGAACAGGGTGAGATGTAAGACGGAGCGTTAGGCGAGCGTGGGCAGCAACCCCAGCCTATTCTCCCCTATAGGTTAGCGTTCGCAAAGTATCCCGACAGAGAATCGTCACTGCATTACTTCCGCGCAATCACCCAAACCGCGTGAACAATGCCGGGAATGTAGCCCAAGAGCGTCAGCAAGATATTGATCCAAAAGTCAGGGCCAATCCCAACTTGTAAGAAGACGCCCAGCGGCGGCAGAAAAATGGCACAGATAATCCGAATCAGATCGCCCATGATGGTTTCCTCCTGGAAGAATTGAGCAGCTAAAAGTCGATAACAATTATGAGGTGCGATCGCCCGGGGCAGAGCATTTATGACCGTTATGCGTGTAATCCGATCCTGGCCGAGACGATCACGCAGGGTGGACATTCTCCACCCGCTGTCTGTGGTGGCGATCGCCTTTGGCAATGCGCAGAGCGCGATCGTAGCCTTCCTGATTGATGGTCTTAAAGTTCTCGCGCTAATCCGTGCGATCGCGTCGTTGGGGTCTTGAGACCCCGGTGCAGCCCACTCGCCCCATTATAAAGGCCATAGGCTGGGGGACTCTCCCCGATTCAACGGCTCTGCTCAGATTGGCGATGGGCCCATAACATTGCTCAAACGCTAGAAACGGTTCCCAATTCGCAAAAGAAAAACCCAGCTGTGAAGCTGGGTTCTGTGATGTGAGGAGTCAAACTTGAAAAACTTAAAGGGGCAGTAGAGAGACCCAAACCGTTAGGCAATGCTCATGCGACCTCGATGGACGGAGCGGAGGATGCGATCGATCGCATGGCGTTCGTCATCTTCAATCTCTTCGGTGAGAATCGCTGCCAAGAGTCCGTAGCGATCGGATTCAGTCAGCGTCTGGGTTGCGGTGGCATCAGCGAACAGAGCAGAAATGGAGCCGGGGAGGAGTTGGAGTTGGGGCATGGGTCTTGGGGGTTTTCTCTACAGTTATTAGTATCCTGGTTTTGCCCCGTTTGCTCCGTGATGGGGTCACACCCTCCCCTGTGAAGTTGAACGCCCCCGAGAACTGATCCGAACAATCCTGCAGGGGCGACTCGGATCGATGTAGGGGAGTGAGCGAAATCACCACCGCTCCTCTGTGCCAATTCTCGCAATATCACAGGTACCGCAACTCGCCTGATGCGGCTGCGTCTGGGTATTTAAGTTAACTTCAAAATGGGTTGACTTCCCTTCACCTCACGCAGACCTTACCCTCACAACTCATTATGCTGATGCCCAAGCTCAACACCTGGTCCACCCCGCTCCTCGGCGCGACTGCCCTCGCCCTCTCCCTCGGAGCAGTCGCCCCCGCTGCTGAAGCCTTCACCCTCAATGCCACCGGCGGGAGTTGGAGCAACCCCAAAGGCGGAGACTTTATTCAATACCAAACCGTCGCGGGCGAAAATCAAATCCGTTGGGGCTATCCCGCCACTTGGGTTCCCACGTGGGAAGAGTGGTCTGGGCTTTCTTGGGGTCGGGGCCACGGAACTCGAAGTCGATCAGATCTTTAACCTGGGTCGTCTGCGGCATTACAACAAAACCATCTGGTATGGTGCGCCGGGCCAGGTGGATCTCAGCCTGAATCTGGATCTCGACGGTGTAGGAACCAAGACCTTCAACTATTCCCTCGACATTGAAGAGACACCGAACCAAGCCGGAACCTGCGCCTATTACAGCGTCACGGCTTGCTCCGATCGCATCACCTGGACGAATGCGATCGCCTCGGAAACCTTCTTCCTGGACGAAACCGAATATACCCTCGAACTCACGGGCTTTAGCCCCTCTGTCGGCGGCAGCTTGGTGGATGAATTTATCTCCCAAGAAGGCGGCAGCAGCGACGCCTTCTTGTACGCCAAGCTCACGGCGCTCAACCCTGCGCCGACGCCGCTGCCCGCCCCGCTCCCCGATGCGGCTGTACCCGAGCCCGCTTCGCTCCTGGCGATGTTTGGGGCATTAGGCGGTGGTGTTTGGTTTAAGCGCAAGAAGTAAACGGCTAAGAAACAAATCTTGGGTGAGTCCAAAAATACCCCGAACCCACCCCGGTCATCGCTACGCGAGACCGCCCCTCC
>JBMYQW010000463.1:0-3780 GCA_049601735.1 Spirulinaceae cyanobacterium | reverse complement strand
CTGGGTGAGTAAAATTGCCAGGGAATAGGGTTCCGCCCCATTGGAGCAACCTGCGCTCCAGAGATGGAGACGCTTAAGAGACCGATTTTGGGCAATCAGAGCCGGCAGCAGGCGATCGCGCAGGAGGTGGAACTGCCCTTGATCGCGGAAAAAATAACTCTCTATATTCGTGAGTTGGGTGATGAGATATGCCCATTCCTGCTCGGCGGTGCGATCGCACCGCCCCAAGAGCTGGACATAATGCGACCCATCTCGACAATGGTGAGCCGTAACCCGCCGAGCGAGCTGCTGATGCAGGAGTGGGTAGTCTTTTGCGGGAATACGGAGCCCCAGCCGCGCCTCAATCAGCACCAGGAAGGGTCTGAGCAATGGCTCAAGGTCTGCTGGGGAATTTGGCATCAATTTGACATCTGCGGTGGCGGGCAAGATGATAGCCCCCGCTACGATCATTGAAACGGTTTAATCGTGTAAGCACTTTGAATTTTGAATTCTGAACTTCGCCTTGTGGTACTAGGATAGATTCATTTTCAAGGAGTCGGCCAAGCTAAGGTTTGTCCCTCGGCGGGTGAAAGGGAATCTGAATCCGAAATTGGGTTCCTGCCCCCGGCTGAGAATGGCACTCGATCATCCCGCCATGCTTCTCGACCACAATCTGATAGCTAATCGAGAGGCCAAGCCCCGTCCCTTTGCCCACGGGTTTGGTGGTAAAGAAGGGGTCAAAAATATGTTCGACGGTTTCGGCGGGCATTCCGGGGCCATTGTCGGCGATCTCGATCAAGACGGCTTCCGAATTATTGGGTTGACCCTCCTGAGGCTCAGGGGTCAGCCGCTGGGTGGTGATCTGGATTTCGCGGGGTTCGGGTTGGGCCTTGAGGGCGTCGATCGCATTGGCCAAAATGTTCATGAAGACCTGGTTGAGCTGGCTGGCATAGCAGGCGACCAGGGGCAGCTCCGCATAGTCTTTTTTGATCTCAATCTCGCCCCGTGAGCCTTTTGCCTTGAGGCGATTGTGCAGAATCAACAGGGTGCTATCGATGCCCTCATGAATATCCACGGGCTTCATCTCGGCTTGGTCAAGACGCGAGAAGTTGCGCAAAGAGAGGACAATCTGACGGATGCGATCGGCCCCCACTTGCATCGAAGAGAGGGTCTTGGGCAGGTCATCCATGATGAAATCCAAGTCGATCTCTTCAGCCAGGGCTTGCAACTCTTCGTCTGGCTCAGAGATACGAGTTTGATAGAGCTTGACCAAACGCAAGAGATCTTTAACATAGCCTTCGGTGTAGCCCAGGTTACCGGAAATAAAGTTCACTGGATTATTGATTTCGTGAGCAATACCCGCGATCATCTGACCCAAGCTAGACATTTTCTCGGTTTGCACCAGTTGAGATTGGGCTTGGCGCAGGTTTTGCAAGGCCGCTTCTAGGTGTTGGGCTTGGGTTTGGGCCGCTCGGGCCGCTGCCTTGGTTTGGGCAAAGAGTTCCGCTTGGTCAATGGCGACCGCCAACTGGTTGACGACAGCCTGCAACAGTTCTAGTTCCGTTTCTCGCCAGGTGCGGGCAGCCTGGCGATGGGCACAGACAATGGCACCCACATGGCCCGATCGCGTCTCCAGGGGTAACAGCAGCAGGGCATCCATCGCTAGCGCATCGAGGAGGGAGGTCGCGGCGATGGGCGGGGGGGTGATGGGGTCAATCACGGGCTCGACCGTGGCATCTAGGCGGAGCGTCCGCTGCTGGTTCAGGCATTGCACCAAAAAGTCCTGCTGCTCACGGGTCAGACTCTTTCCCAACATCGGCACTTGCGCATGGGCTCGGGCTTCGTGACTCACCAGTAGCAACGCTGGCTTGGCGGGGGCCTTGGTTGACTGCTGCTGCGGCGGCTGCTCTGACCAACACCACAGATAGCTACAACTATCCACCGCTAGCATCTCGCGAATTTCGTGAACCGCCGTGTCAAGGATCTCGTTGAGATCCAAGGAGTCCCGCATCTGGCTCGCTAGCCGGAACAGCAGGGCTTCGGGGCGGGAATGCAAGGCGGACTTGGCCCGACAGCGTTCAATATCGAGCGCCAAATGATCGGCCAAGAGCGCCAAACCGTCTTGAAAACAAGAGGGTAGGGCGGTTTGAGTCCAGAGGGCGATGACCCCAATCAGGCGATCTTCCACCACCAAGGGATACCCCGTAAAGAAGAGCTGAGTGGGCCAGCGATCGACCGCAATGAGATCACAGAAGAGTCGGGGATCTTGGGGGGGATCGGCCAGTTGGCGCTCTAGGGTCTCCAGCGTGGTGGAAAGGGGGAAGAGAACTGTGGGATCAATTGGGGGATCAGGAGGAGAGGGGGCTTCAATCGGCAAGGCCTGGTCAAAAATGGGGCTGAGGCTCTGGGCCACTCGGCTCACCAGCGTATCGCTCGGTTCGTTCAGTGAAAGGGTGCGCGCTTGCAGCACGGGCAACATTGACTGAGCAAAGACCTTGAGCGGCGCCGCAACCGCCAAACTCTCCTGCTCCAGACGACGCTGCTGGGGGTTATAGAGCCAAATGGCGGCGATCGTCTGGTCTATTTCTTCAACCAACGTGGCAGTTGTATAGTTCAGACAGTCGCCAAGGCGATGGGCGTGGGTAACAAATTGACTGACTCGCGTGGTCAGCGTCGTCAGACGGGCGCGCTCCAGCATATCTGCTTCCATCTGCTTGCGCTCGGAAACATTGCGCAAACAGACCAGAATTCCGTCGGTGTGAGGATTAATCTCCACATTAAGCCAGCAGTTCCCCCAGCCAGAAAAGTCTTCAAAGCGTACGGGCAAGCGGGTTTGCATCACCGCACGACATTCTTGCTCAAACGATGTGCCCACCCATTGGGGAATCTGCTGCCACAGCTCAAGCGTCGTTGCCGTCGGTGACGGCCAATTCAAGAATTCTTGCGCCGCCCGATTGAGCGATCGCACCTGCCAAGCACGATTGACCACAAATACGGCATCTGTTGTACTGTCTAGCCAATGTGATTCAACGGCACTCATTAACTGCATTAATCACTCCTAAAACGGTGAATCAATCAACAAAGCAGGGGCTGGGAAACTCGGCGGCAACGCCAGCGAAGGGTCATTTTGAATCAATGCTGTAGCTTCAGCCTCTGATGGTGGTGGAGTCCAAGGTGGCCCATCCACCTCAGCTCCCTGGCTCAACAGTTGTCTCTGGCTCAACCCATCAGAACCCGACAGTGGGTGAGGCATCGCTGGCCAATGCGGCTTATCTCTTGAGTATAAGAGGGCTTAATGGGGCCAGCAGAGCAATCCATCGTGAAATATTGATGTTTTTCGGGATAATGCAATATTTGCATTGCCCCCAGAACCAGGTTCGAACTTGAGCTACGGCTAAACCTCGTCCAAGTTGAAATCTGGAGTCTTTGCTTAGGTTGGGGTGCGGCACAAAACCCAACAGTGGCAAGGGTTGTGTTGGGTTTTGCTTCGCGCAACCCAACCTACAATATCAAGTTGGTTTTGGTTTATAGCCCTTTGCGAAAATATGAGAACGACACCTCCCCCTTTCCAAGGAGGATTGAGGGGGATTAACGTACCTCATGATCATGAAAACCGCTATAAAGAGCGAATCGGAACCGGACGGGGTCAAGTCCAGGGTCACAAACGGGTAGATAATCGCGGTCGGTCAGGCATCAGACCTAGATGGATAATAGCCCTCCTTCAGATCGCTAGACCCGAAATGAGGCGGCTCGCTCGATAGGCATGGGGCTGCGAGTTCTCCTCGGACAAGTTCAAGGATT
>JBMYQW010000462.1:0-3795 GCA_049601735.1 Spirulinaceae cyanobacterium | reverse complement strand
ATCGCACCCGTCGCTTAATACTCCACGTAGAGCACATCCACATTGGCTGGTCATCCCTGCGGCTCCGGTACAAACAAAAAAGTTCAACTATTCCACCGTGAAGCGGTTGAGCGTCAAACCCACCAGGAGAATCAGATAGCTGATAACCAAAATGGGGGCAACCAAACTGGTCAAAGCGAGATGGAGTAGGTGGGGGAAAGGTTGATGGTTGGCAGAAGTCGGCGTTACATTCATCATTCAGAACAGTTCAGCGTCTTGGGTTTATATTTCTACCCTAGAAGCTAAATAAGAAAATCTTGTGAAGGTTGCCGAATGACGTTGCAAAAAATCACAGCAATCCTCACGAATCATGAAGAATGACGAAGAAACCTTAAGACTTTTTCGCTTTGGGCTTCTTTAACAAGCGTTCTAGGTTTTGGGCTAGTACACCCGCCGTCACAACCAACATCCCGAAAAGCTGCCAAGCACTCAAGGGTCGAGCAATCATCAGCCAAGCCAGGAGAGACGTTAGAGCGGGGCCGGTTGCGCCCACAATTGATGCCCGTGCTGCGCCAATGTAGCTAATCCCGACATTATTCGCCAGGTAGCTCAAGAGGGTCAGACCCCCCAAGATAAAGCTGAAGATGGCCAACTCCATCAAACTCGCCGACTCAATCTGGATCGCCATGTTGCTGGGCAATACGAAGGTTAGGAAGAGGCTGAAAAACGAGAAGATCAGGATAACGCCAAAGTTGATCACACTGAAGGGAACGGGATGCAGACGCTTGGTACAAGACTGAATTTGCAAGACGTGGAAGGCAAAGGTGATGCCTGCACCGAGTGCGGTGGTAATGCCCAACGCCGAGAGGCGTACCTCAGATTCAGCGGCAAAGATGCCGGATAAAGAAATCAGGATAATGCCGAGAAAAACAATAAACGTCGCGCCCCAGCGCACAATGGAGGGGCGATCGCCAAAGAAGAGCCAGGCGCAGACCACCGTAACGATCGGAAAAACAAAGAACAAGGTGAGGGCAACCCCAGGGGTCAGTTCACCCAATGCCATGTAAATCAACGCCGAAGAAGCAAACAAGAAAAAGCCGCAGCTCACCACATCTCGAAGGGCACGACGATCGCCAGACCGGAGAAACTGCTGAATCTCTTGCCAGCTCGCCGGGTATAAAAACTGAGAGAGCACCGCCATCAAGGGCACCACAACCAACATTCGCAGGAACAAAATTAGCAACGAGTTACCAAAGCTGGGTGAAATAAAGCCCCCCATCTCAATGCGGCCAAACAGCGAAGAGATGTTAAGAATGATCGAAATCACTACGTTCTGCAACGAAAGGAAGAACGAGGAGAGGAGCACCAAGATGAAACCCAGTTGAATCTGAGATGCCGAAATCCGTTTCTTGATCGGTTTGGGAGCGGGTGCAGGGGCCGCCGGACGAACGGGACGGGTTGGCGGACGTGTGGTGGTGTCTTGCAATGTCGGTAGTGCAGGTTCACCCTCAGCGGCAGGGGGGTGGGCGATCGGTTGACCGTGCTCATCGGTCAGGAGGCTCGGGGATGGAGCGGTATAAGTGGAGGGATGAGCAGCGGGCTGGACAACGGGGGAGGCGATGCTACTCTCACTGCTGCTGGGCGATCGCAGCTCCGCCCGAATCCGACTCACGAGGGCATCTAGAATGACCTGAGCCTGCTGCTCTAGGCTATACATCTGGCCGAGCTGTTGGGAGAGCGTACTTTGGTAAGAGCTGAGGTCTTGCTCCAGGGTGCGGAAGGTCGTGCGCAGCGTGGTATCTAGAGAGCTGATCAGGCGGTTGGCATTGTCGTTGTATTGGTTGAGGTTGCCATTGAGGAGCGTGCTTTGGCTCAACGTCGCTTCCTCTTCTGTGCCTTCTGCGATCGCTGCCTGGGCACGAATGTAGCCCAAGAGCTGGTCGGCGATCGCTGGGGCAAGCTGCTTGGCTAATTCCTGCTGTTGCGCCAGTTGCTCTTCTCGCTGGCGATTGAGCGACTCCGTCTCCACCAGCAGATGGGTTTTGCGCTCTTGGAGTTGCTCAATCTCTTGGGTCAACTGTTGCACCAAGCCATGCTTGAGGTGTTCGAGTTCTTCAGTAATACTTTGTAGACTCTGTCTGGCGTCTGCTTCGGTCATCTCTATGCCCAACTCATCGGGTTGTCGATCCTCTTGCCCCATGCTGCCTCAACCTCATCAATTTACGCTCAAAAAACCAATCCCCTGTAAACGGCAACATGAGGGAGACGTCAGAGACCAGGGGATGGCACTCGCAACAGGTTGGACGTAGCCGCTAAGACGTGGCTGTAGCTTCAACTTTAACGACTTAACGCTAAAACTATAGATTAACGCTAAATGCCTGACGTTAGGCTAAGGGGTTTTAGCCTGCAAAGCAAGCTGTTTTCAGGATTTTTTTTATTGTGTGGGAAAAGAAAATTAGGGAGCGTCATCCTTTGGATTTCAAATCATTGCTGTATTGAGCTTGCGACCCCTTTCTCTGCTCCTTTGGGGTCGGTTGCTCTGTCTCTTGTCTCATCAGGCTTCTGAGGTCGGTCGGTGACACGCCCTCACTAACAATACTGTAGATTAAACGCCATCAAGATCAACTCTCTCCAGGTCAGAGCAGGCGATTGCAGGGCTAGGCTGCTGCCAAATTTGAGCCCCTGGATTTGATGACAGCACCTCAAATAGGCTAAAAGCAAGACGAGAGTTGCGATCGCAGGTCAAGAAGTTGTGAAATATTTTTTTCTATCCCAAGGGTGGCACGTGGGACGAGTCTGGGAGCAGGGAGGCGCGTGGCAGGGTCGGGGGCAGCGCCAAAAACACCAAATTCGCCCCTTGAACCTCGGCATTCAAGAAGCCCAAGAAGTCCTCTGGCTCCACGCGGTGGAGGAGAATGTGCTGATGGTGGAAGTGATACCGGGGGAGACCATCAGCGATCGCTCCTTGGGGCAAGTCATTCTGAGGCGGCTGATTGATGCGGAGGCAGCGATCGCCCGGTTGGCTACAGCTGAAATATTAATCCGTCAAGCCTCAGGCGCTCACCCCCCTGAATCGTTCCCTTGAAACCCCTCTCAGGATCGTTTACACTTCTTTAGACATCTTCCGATTTTGATACGGCATTTGCTTGGGGTCAGCTTCCGGTTTTGACGATGAGGTTAATGTTTGACGCTCTCGCGATCGGGCTTAACGCTGTCTCACTCGGCAGAGCCAACCCCAAAAATCTGACTAGACAATTTTAGTACGTGTTTTTTTACATGTAGGAGGAGCGTAGTCGATGGGACTACCTTGGTATAGAGTACACACAGTCGTCCTGAATGACCCAGGTCGGCTGATTTCTGTGCATTTGATGCATACTGCCCTTGTGGCAGGCTGGGCTGGCTCCATGGCCCTCTATGAGCTAGCCATTTATGACCCCAGTGACCCCGTTTTAACTCCCATGTGGCGGCAGGGTATGTTCGTAATGCCCTTCCTATCCCGCTTGGGGGTTGATTCGTCTTGGGGCGGCTGGAACGTCACCGGTCAACCCTACGTTGACCCGGGCTTTTGGTCGTTTGAAGGCGTTGCGATCGCGCATATCGTCCTCTCTGGCTTGCTGTTCCTCGCAGCTTGCTGGCACTGGGTCTACTGGGATCTAGAACTTTTCGTCGATTCCCGAACCGGCGAACCGGCCCTAGACCTGCCGAAAATGTTTGGCATTCACCTGTTCTTGTCCGGTCTCCTTTGCTTCGGCTTTGGTGCTTTTCACCTCACCGGCCTCTTCGGGCCAGGAATGTGGGTCTCTGACCCCTATGGCG
>JBMYQW010000461.1:0-3801 GCA_049601735.1 Spirulinaceae cyanobacterium | reverse complement strand
GTTGTTTATTGAGCAAACAATGCCCTAATCTTATCCAGATACAGATCGCTGTGGAATAAGAGTTCATTGATGGAGTTTTGCCTCCCACACTGCTCGGGCTCACAACATCAGGTCAAAAGAGACGACCTATAAAAATTGATGCAGCGGCTATCAAAACGTGGTAACAGAGCCACGCTTTCACCAGACATAGAAATCGGGATGACTGGATTCGAACCAGCGACCCCTTCGTCCCGAACGAAGTGCGCTACCAAGCTGCGCTACATCCCGAAAATATTTACGCAGAAATATTCGTTTGCTCATCCTAACATGGTTCTCTGGTCTTGGTAGGATTGTAGCCAGCCCATCCCTATCCTCCCCCTAACCACTCAAATTTTCTGTGATCGTTAAACCCGAATGGCTCCGCGTCAAGGCTCCCCAATGGCAGCGCGTGGGGAGCGTCAAAGACATCCTGCGCGATCTGGAACTCAACACCGTTTGCGAAGAAGCCTCCTGTCCGAATATTGGTGAATGCTTCAACGCAGGCACAGCCACCTTTTTGATCATGGGGCCCGCTTGCACCCGTGCTTGTCCCTACTGCGATATTGACTTTGAGAAGCGTCCCCAAGCTCTCGACCCCACCGAGCCCACCCGTTTAGCCGAGGCCGTACGCCGCCTCCGGCTCAATCATGTGGTGATCACCTCCGTTAACCGCGATGACTTGGCCGATGGCGGTGCGAGCCAATTCCAAGCCTGTATTGCAGCGGTACGCGACGTTTCGCCCCAAACCACGATCGAAGTACTGATTCCGGATCTCTGCGGCAACTGGACGGCCCTAGAAGCCATCCTAGCCGCAGCGCCTGAAGTGCTCAATCACAACACAGAGACCGTGCCCCGGCTCTACCGTAAGACTCGTCCCCAGGGCGATTACGCGCGATCGCTCGATTTGCTGGCCCAGACCCATACCCTTGCCCCGCGTACTTACACTAAGTCTGGTCTGATGGTCGGTCTCGGGGAAACCGATGCAGAAGTACGCGCGGTGATGGCAGACCTGCGCCGGGTTCATTGCGATATCCTCACGATCGGTCAATATCTCCAGCCCACGGCCAAGCATCTTGGTGTAGCCGAGTTTATTCCTCCGGAGCAGTTTGACGCTTGGCGGCAATACGGTGCGGAAATCGGCTTTTTACAAGTGGTAGCCTCCCCGCTCACGCGCAGTTCTTACCATGCCGAGCAAGTCCAGCAGTTGATGCAGCAGCATCCGCGTTAGGGCATCTCGTGGGCCTCGTTATTTCGGTCGAGGCACTTTTATCCTGAGCTTGCGTCTGGGGGATGAGATGATATGATGACTCAGAAATTTTCGGCTTAGGAGACTTTAGCGGTATGCGTCACGGACTTGGATGGCGATCGCAACAGATGACCCTCACGGCCGTCGCTTGTCTGGCGATGGTTGGGCTTCCGCCCTCGGCTGCTCAGGCAAAGTCCGACGGTCCCAAGGCGATTACGGTGGATGCCATTCCCGTAGATGCCATGCCTGTGAATGGGGCTCCCGTAAATGCCACGCCATTGGGTACTCCACAGCTTGAGGAACCCACCCCCACAGCAGCTGTGCCTCCCGCTTGCGCGGCCCAGCTCGGTCGCAATATCAATGCCATCATTGGTCAACCCACGTATCGCAGTGGCAAGTGGGGCGTTCATGTTGAATCCCTCGATACGGGTGAGGTTATCTACAGCCACAACCCCAATCAATATCTGATTCCCGCCTCAAATATCAAGCTCTTTACCACCGCAGCGGCGCTTCAGCTCTACGATGCGCGATCGCCCATCGACTCCTCCACCCTCGGCAACTGGGTTCAAACGATCAATCAACGCAGCCACAACGGCTATGCTGACAGTTTGCTGCGCCGGATTGGCGGCGCAGGCACGGCCCGTCGGGCGCTCGGTCAACTCGGCATTACGGACTACCGTCAAGCCGATGGCTCGGGGTTATCACGGCAGAACCTCGTCACCCCCCGAGCTGTCGTGAAAACCCTCCAAGTGATGAATCATGCTCACGGCCGGGACGTGTTTTATCGTTCTCTCCCCTTAGCCGGTCACAGTGGCACGCTCTCCCGCCGCTTCCGCTCCACCGCCGCCCAAGGGATTGTCCGGGCTAAAACCGGCACGTTACGCGGGGTTCGTGCCCTCTCTGGCTATCTCGAGCATCCCCGCTACGGCCGCCTCGTCTTTAGCATTTTGGTCAACCAACCCGGCCAGAATGGTCAAACCCTGATCAATGGCATCGATCGGATCGTGTTGCAAATGGCAACGCTCAATGCCTGCTATCCCGTTTAGGGGGGTCATTCTGGCCCGAGCATCGCCCTATTGCCTCGACTCGATCTTCACCACGCGCCCCGTACCACCATCAAGTTCCACCCAATCGCCATCCTGGAGCCAGGTCATCACGCCGGGAACCGAGACGATCGCTGGCAAACCCAACTCCCGCGAAACGATCGCCGCGTGGGAGAGCAAACTGCCCCGCTCCACCACCAAACCCGCCGCCATAGGGAAGAGCAAAATCCAGCCCGGATCGGTGCGCTCGGCCACCAGAATTGCCCCAGTCGGAATCCCTTTCGGTGCGGCGAGGGCTTGGTGGGGATCCCGGATGAGGCGCACCACACCGCGCACAATGCCGGGGGAGCAGCCCAACCCCTGACGCTGGCGATCGCTGGTTGCTAACGCCGTCGAGCCGATCGCTGCCGCTCGTTGCTCAGGATAGGGGTAGGGCACACCATAGGTACTCAACCGATTGGGCGGCGATTCGGTCTGGCGGTAGCTCTCAAACTCGGCGCGGCGCAGGGCGATCAGGCTTTTCAGGTCGGTGCAGGTACTTGTGCCCTCGGTGAAGCCCAGAATTTCGTTGATTTCCAGGTAGAAAATATCGTGGGCTTGGGCGATCGCATCCAGGGCAAAGAGGCGCTTGCCCATCTCCAAAAATAATTTTCGGGCCAGCCCAAATACCCTTGTGCGCTCAAAGCGTAGATTCTCCCGATCGCGCAGCCTTGCCCTAGCATTATGAACCAAAAACCCGAGCCACAACCGTTGGAGACCCAGAGCACGTAAGCGCCGCTTGAGGTGGAGCGGTGGACGGCTGGGGCGGGGGCGACTGCCATTGCCCTGGGCTTGAACCGCCTGATCCCGGGCCACCAGGCCAATTGAGCGCAGCAAGGGCAGGGGATCATCCGCCAGAGTGGGACTCTCCAGTTTCAGTTCATCCAGGCAGCGATCGCTGAATTCGTTTAAATAGGCGGCATACTGTGCAGCCAAGGGGGGATGGTAGTTGAGCGTGGCTTGAATCTCCGAGCGTGTCCCGCGGCAAAAGGTGTCGATCAGGGCTGGGGTTGCCCGAATCTCCTGAGCCATGGCGTGAATTTGCCGGGCCGGACGGGCGCTGATCATTTGGCCCGCCTCTGTCCCGCTCGACTGCCGACTTCGCTGCTGCCGACTTTGCTGCTGTATTAGGGTATTGGCGATCGCATCGCCGCTCTCCTCTCCCCAGCGAGCCGTAAACTTACGCAGCAGCCCATAAAAGATCATCGCAAAAAAGTCATTAATAATCGGCGCTTGCCAATGGGGCAGCAGTTGCTGTTCCAGATCCCGGTAATGGTTTACCAATTCATCAATGCGCAGATATTCAAGATCCGTTTTTTGCTGGCTCAATACCCGATTTAAGCGCCGCTTGAACTGCCAAATTTTGAGCGGTAAAAGGAGATAATTACTGCCCAAACTCAAGAGCGATCGCCCTAAATTGAAGCCATCTTGCCAACGATTTTTCGCTTCAATCTC
>JBMYQW010000460.1:0-3816 GCA_049601735.1 Spirulinaceae cyanobacterium | reverse complement strand
ACTCCTCATGATTCGTTTAATCACATCCAACTTCAATTTTAGTCCGGCAAACAGCTCGATCGCACTGTGCTTGGTTGATTTGCACACTGCTATATATATAGAGTCCCATCCCGGTTCGATTGCCACCATCCACCAGGAGATGGCAGGGCTGACTCAGTTTTTTGACTGGATAATTGAGAAGCGACACTTTGCCAAGAGCCCCTGTCACCCGGTCAAACGACCTCGGCAAAGCTATCCCGAAGGTAAAACCCCAGCATTAAATGGTGAAAAAATGGTGAACGGATACAATCTCGATCCACAGAAGCTTTTCCAGACAAGAGATTTATTGTTTTGAGTTCTTGTCTGAAAATCCTCGTGTCGGCGGTTCAATGAACGGGGATGACCCAGTGACCCACTACTCAATTACTGATTAAGACGAAGACTCATGAATGACTTGAAAATTCTGCAAGCCCGCCAAGGCGCTGTGGTTGAGCAGGAACTAGCGACCAGCTTTGACAATGATGCTGTGGCCTTAGCCGCGGTGCAGGAGCAGAGGCTAGCGATTTGCGATCGCTCCCACTGGACGCTGTTGCGCCTCACGGGCGAAGATCGCCAGACCTTTTTGCATAACCAAACCACGAACCAAATTCAGCTACTGCAACCGGGCCAGGGCTGCGAAACGGTGTTTGTCAATTCCACCGGGCGGACGCTGGATCTAGCCACAGTCTGTGCCCAGGCAGATTCCTTAGATGTCATTGCTTCACCGGGTCGGAACGCAGCCCTAATGACTTGGCTCGATCGCTATCTCTTCCCCGCCGATCGCGTTGAACTCCAGGATTGCACGGGCGACTTTGCCCTGTTTTCAGTCTTTGGTCGCCCCGACCTGACCGGTTTAGACGCCCTCAACCCAGACGCTGTTGGCAACCATTGTGAACTGGAGGTTGCGGGGGTCAGCGTGCGGGCGATCGCAGGCACAGGGCTAAGTGCGCCGGGTTATACGTTGCAAGTCCCCATCGCTCAAGCGACAACCGTCTGGGCTAACCTCACCGAGCAGGGCGCTGTTCCCTTCGGGCAAACCCTGTGGGAGCATTTGCGCGTCCTGGATGGACGCCCTGTGCCCGATGCCGAGCTGACGACAGACTACAACGCCTTGGAAGCAGGGCTATGGCGGGCGATTTCGTTTAACAAGGGCTGCTATATCGGCCAGGAAACCATTGCGCGGCTCAATACGTACCAAGGCGTCAAGCAGCGGCTCTGGGGGCTGCGCTTGCCTGAGGAGGTGGCGATCGGTACACCTTTAATGCTGGCGGACAAAACGGTCGGAACCATTACGAGTATCAGTCCGGGGCCAGCAGTTGAGGGGATGATTGCCGCCCTAGGCTACCTGAAAACGAAGGCGGGCGGCCCTGGTTTGACCGTACAGGCGGGTGATGTGGCGGTTCAAGTCTGTGCCTTGTCCTTTATTGGGCACGAGTATCCGACGTAACGTTGATAAAGCACTAGGGAAACCACAACCACATCCCCAGTGAATCAAGAAGTGCAATACCGCAAATAATGCGCACAAAACAGAATAAACCAAATAGATAAGTTGAGTAAACGAAGTCTATTCAGCCTCAACAGCTCACCTTATAATAACCAACGAATCCCCCCTACCAACCCCAACTAAACTCCCCAGGAGGAGCGTGGATTATGGAGAAGCAACTGGTGAACGTCACCTTGCTACTGGTGCAAACCGATATTGAGCCCATCCTGGCCGAGCAGCCGCTGGCGGTGCAAAATCACTTCCGAGCGCAGAATTTGTATGCTGAGTTGGCGGCTTATGTTCTCAGCCGGATTCCGAACCACCATGTGGTGCTACCCAACAGCAAAGCCCAAAACCCCCAGCTTGGCGATCTCAAACCCTATCTGCTTCAGGAATCTGCCGAACGTCAGCTCTGCCGAGAACGCTTCATTTGTGAAGGCATTTACTGGGTGCTGGAGAAGGGCTCAACTTCAACGCAACCCTGCGATCGCCGCCGCCCTCGAACCACTGAATTTTCCGATCGCACCCCTTTCAACACGCTGCGCGTTAGCCGCTCCCGTTAGGAAACCGACCGGATCACACCCCCAGAAAAGCTCTAGCCAAAAGACTAGGAACAGTCAACCTTGAGATGCTCGGGTTCTTTGTGAGCAATGGTTGTAGTCCCTAGTCTTTGTATATAGCAAGGAGAAACCCGTTTAGGACATCGCGTAGGGTGGGCAATGCCCACCAGTCAAGAGTTTTGGCTTTCGAAAAATGTCCTAACCACCGATGTCGCTGCTAGCAATGGTGACAGTGCCTAGCTTGCGGACGCAGACGCGGCGGCGTCACCACTAGGGCGGTCAAGCGAGAAACGAGGTGAGGCTTCCTCTTCTGTGAGGGGCGTAAACTCAATATGGTTGAGCAGAGTGGTGACAAAAGCAAAGACCAGAAAGGGGAGCGAGACCACCAGTACAATCCCCAACGTCACAAAGGCAAAGGGCTGGCGCGTGCCACTCCAGATTGCCAGGGTGGTTGCTAGGGACAGGAAAATAACAATCAGCCATACGATGATCTGACCGTAGACATCCCCGAAGGTCAAGGTGCAATTCATGCGATATTTGGGGAGTTCGTTATCCATAAGCATCTCCTAAAGGGCAAGGTCTTCTTATCTTAGAGGCCGATTCCCCAGGGCGGCGATTCCTTTGACTTTTAAACAGACTCTTTAAATGTCTTTACGTTTGGTGAGAGCAGGTTACGTTACAGGCAGCAGCGGGTGGCACAAGAACGGGCGATCGCGCCCTGCAACGTGCCCGACAGGAATGAACGAAATTTTGCACGGGTTTGCCTAGCGGCGGACAAGATGTCCGCGCTACGGATAAATCACCTGAAAAACCGTAGCGCAGTTGGTCAGTGCAACCCAACACGATTGTCCTTGGCACTGCGCAGAGCGCGATCGTTCAAAGCATTAGTGGTCTTGGGTTGCCTCCGTCAAACCTACAGTGCTCAACTTTTGTTCCGTACCGGGAGTCCCTTGATGAGAGCAGTGGGTGATGACGGCAAGCCGAGTTAAAACCCAGCAATTGTCTGCTCTAAAAAAGCGATTAAGATTAGGTTAACTCCATACAATCACGACTTTAAACTTCGCTAAATGGTTCGAATTTGCCTGACGAGTTTGGGCAACTCTCGGTAAATTAGAGGTAGAGTTTTTGCTGATTCCTTTGTGAGCCCCTATGTATGCCTAGCCTGTCACCTCCCAAACCGATGGTTAATTGGATTGACAACCCAACGTTGTCTCTAGAATCGACATTAAAGGAACTACCACTGCATCACATGACGATGAATGTGTCTGATTTGGTAGTGGATGTCGTCCGTTGCTTTGAGGAGAACAAAGTTGTCCCCGGTATCATTTTGCTAGAGGGCAATCGCCTGGTGGGAATGCTCTCCCGGCGTCGCTTTTTAGAGCGGATGAGCCGTCCCTACTCCATTGAATTGTTTTTGAAGCGGCCGATTAATGTCATCTACAGCTTCACCAAAATCCATTTCGATGTGTTCCCTGAAGATACCTCCATCGTCAAGGCCGCTCGCCAATCCCTCAAGCGCCTGCCAGAATTGCTTTATGAGCCGGTCATTGTCCAGCTCAAGGGGGCTAAACCCACCTATGCCTTAGCCGATATTCATCAGTTGCTCCTGGCCCAGTCCCGGATTCACAAGCTCACCAGTCGTCTGCTTGATGAGAGCAACTATGCCCAGCGGGTACAAACAGAAAAAATGGTCAGCCTGGGGCGGATGGTTTCTGGGGTTGCCCACGAGATTAAAAACCCGGTGAACTCGGTTTA
>JBMYQW010000459.1:0-3839 GCA_049601735.1 Spirulinaceae cyanobacterium | reverse complement strand
TCCCGCCTGCCTTGGGATAATTATTTTCAAGGAGTATTCTTACCAAGGACTACCCACCAACGTGAACCCACTCCAATAAAACGGATGGGTTAGATCCGTATTGCTAAATCGTGCCAACTCTGGAGGTAGGGAGATATCGCCGATCGCGCCCCCTTGCACCGTCACCTCACCCCGCAGCAGCGCCAGTTGTGCTTGCCGTAGGGCTTCGGCTTTGATCGTCACGCCAGGATCAGCAACGGCATCATAAAAGGTATCCATCAAGACCAGCGTCCCCAAGTCCGAGACCTGCCACAGGCTGGCCAGCACCGACTTAACCCCTGCCTGGAGCGCCGCCCCCGCAAAACCCAACTCGGCATCGGCATCACCGAGCGCCGTTTCACAGGCACTGAGGACAAGAAGTTCGATCGCCGGATCTTGCGCCAAACCCAACTCCCGTAGATCTTGGAGCTGGAGCCGTTCTTGACCCCAGAGCTGGATGTAGGCATCTTCCGGGGCTGTGGCTTGGAAAGCGGCATGGGTGGCCAGATGCAGAATCTGGAAGTCTCGATCGCCCGCCTCGGCAGCTAGATTGTTATACGTGAACTGATCGTTGAGGTAAATCTGCTCCGGCTGCTGCGCTGTGATCAGGGCTAGCTCGGTGGGCACGGCGGGCAGGGAACCCTGAGTGACAAATTGCGATGCACCCATCGCTAAGACATTCGCGCCATTGATGGGGCGGTAGCGCCAATCCACCAGAGCGAGGCTGGGCATTTGCCCCACGCTATATTGCTCAATTAAAAATTGCTCACCATCATGGAGCGCCGCGAGGGGGAGCGATCGCGCCCCTTGAGCTGCAACCACCGAAAGATTCTCAATGCCCTGGGCCGCAAGCTCGGGCTCGAGAGGCCGGAGTAACCAGTCGTAGAGCTGCTGGGCGGGGCGTAGGTAGCGTCGTCCGTTGGCCGTGAGCAGCCCGCGCCGAAAGCGCCGCACCTGGTTCACGACCTGTTCGCGGGTAATGCCTGCGGTGCGCTGCACGACCGGGTCGCCTTGGGACGTGACCAGAATAACTTGCAATTCGTCTTGGGGGTTAGCTCCGGTTAAATCCTGACTGAGCAGCAGACCGAGATCGTTGTGGGTACTGGCGATCAATGTTTCGTCAGGTTGCTGGGCGACTTCGCTGGGCAAAAATGTGAAGTAGATCAAGGCAGGCTTGACGCCCGTTTGTCCCTGAATATCCTGCAAGATGTCTTGCATTTCGGCGATCGTCAGCGGGTCAACATCGGCGAAGTCGCTGTAGTCATTGCTGATCTGGCTTTCTGCTTCTTCGGCAGCCGGGTCGAGGAGGCTCTCGCCCTCATCCGGGTCTTCGGGTTCGGGGGGCTCGATGGGTGGGTCTACAGTGCAGTTGAGGTCGCAGGTGGGGGGAGCAACGGTGGTCGCCACTTGAAATTCATAAGCACCAATATCCACTGTGCCATTGGCGATGCGGAGGTTTCCGGTTTGGTCAACGGTCAGCGTGGCGCTACTCAGGTCAACAGCGAGGGAATTGTTTCCGGCGTCAATGGCTGGACTGCCTTCTAGTAATGCATGAGTCGCAGTGGAGCCACCGTTGTTTTGTAGGGGGCCAAGCAGTGGATCTTGGCCGATGATGCTATTTGTGGTGGTTAAGTTAATAGCCCCATCAGTGTCGGTAATCAGGCTATTTTGTACGGTGCTGTTAGCCAGATCAGCAAAGATATCAGCACCTGTTGGTGCAGCGTTATTGGCAATGATCGTGTTGGCGATCGTGTTGTTTCCTGTAGTTTCACTGTACAGACCACCGCCATCATTAGCCGCTTCATTAAAGGCGATCGTTGCGTTCGTGAGGGTAATATCTCCGCCAGCAAAGACACCACCACCAGCGTAGCGGGAAGCATTACCCGAAACGGTCGAGTTGATTAGCGTGATGTTGTAGCCATAAATGCCCCCGCCCCCGCCCTCGCTCGTATCGGTCGCCGTGTTGCCCGAAACGGTCGAGTTGGTCAGGGTAACGGTATTGCCACGGATACCACCACCGCTGTCGGCAGTGTTATTGGCAACTGTTGAGTTGGTTAGGGTAACTGCATTGTTGGCAAAAACACCCCCACCATCGCCACCGCTGGAGTTTCCTAAAATAGTTGAGTTGGTCAGGGTAACTGCATTGTTAGTAAAGACACCCCCACCATCGTCACTGCTGGAGTTCCCTGAAACAGTTGAGTTGGTCGATGTAACTGTATAGGCAAAAATACCTCCACCATCGCTACTGCTGGAGTTTCCTGAAACAGTACTGTTATTGAGCACCACCGCACTACCACTAAAAATCCCACCTCCTTTCGAGCTAGCACCGGTCACAGAATTGCTCGTTATTGTTGCATTACTCAGGGTTAAGGTTCCCCCCCCTGTGTGGTTGATCCCGCCACCATTCATCTCGATCGCTGCCCCTCTTTGCAGCGTAATATTTTGGATCGTTGCATTATCCGCAGAAATATCAAAAATCCGAAAACTTCCTGCCCCCGTATCTCGCTCAACAGTGCCGCCATTGCCATCAATAGTGAGATTATTCGTCCCCCAAGAAATTTCGCCACTATCCAAGGTCACGGTGAAGGGAGAGGAAAAAATAACCGTATCCCCCGCAGTCGCAGCCGCAATTTGATTCCGTAATGTTCCTGCACCTGCATCTGCATTACTCGTTACAGGTAAGGTTGCCAACTTGCCATCCCAACCGGCCAACGTCTCCACCGTAAACGGATTCTCCGCTTCAATATTGCCCGTACTCGCCTCTAACTCCCAATTCCCACCATAATTCGCACTCCCTGTCGCATCCACCGACGCCGCCACATCCGCCCCCGTCAGGTCAGCAAGACTCGCCACTAACGCCTCACCCGTTGCGCCCAACGCCGTAAAACAACTGTAGAGCAACAGATCTGCACTCTCCGTCAGCGCCGATCGCCAGGTTTGCAACTGCGCTGCGTAATCATTAATATTCTCCGCCCGAATCCATTGATTCCCCAGCCAGAAATTCCCGGTATTACCCTCCGCCACGATCGCCACCGAATCCAGCTCACCTACCGCGTCGCTGATCTCACCGAGCTGCTCCGTGATCACCGTAATCCCATCTTCATCGGTTTCAATGATCTGGCTGACCGTGCCCGCCTCAGCGCCGTAAAGCAGATCCTCGGGATTGTCGGCGCGACGGTCAATGAAGACCGCCTGATCCGGGTTCTCCCCTGATTCGCTAAAACGCACGACCCGCGTATCGCCCTGGATATTCGCCGTCTCATCCCGCTCGACTGTCCCTGAGGCGTAGAGATCAATCTGCTCCGCCTGGACTGTGCCTGCCATTGCCACATTGCCCAAGGGGGTCTCAATCGCCTTCGCCTGAAGCCCTTCCGGTGCGGTGGCCAGGAGACTCGGGAGATCTAGCGGTGTAATGCTTGCGGTGAGCACCGTATCCGACACTTCTAGGCTCAAGAGGCTGCCGGGGGTATTCAACTGAACCGTCCGACTGCCTGGAATCGCGGCAATATTGACCGCTCCCTCCGGTGCGGCGATCGCCCCCAGATTAACCACCGTGCCGCCGCTCAAGTGAATCGACTTGCCCTTAAGGACTTCTAAGTTGCCTGCATTGACAATGCTGCCCGGTTGCGACTGCAAGAAGCCGAAGGTCGTTGGACTCCCCAGTAATGCGCTGTAATCATTCACCCCAACCGCATTAAAACAACCGCCCTCAAAACAGATTTGATCTGCGGTGGTGGCAAAAAAGTCGCCGCCCACGTTCAGGCTGGCATTGGCGCCAAACACGATCCCCGCCGGGTTCATCAAATACAGGTTCGGGTTGG
>JBMYQW010000458.1:0-3867 GCA_049601735.1 Spirulinaceae cyanobacterium | reverse complement strand
GGCGGCAGGAGCAGAAAATTAGGCGGCTCAGAGCTAGCGATGCTTGGGTTCTCAAGACAAGAGTTGGTGAAGTGAATAAACAAGAAAGGATTGAGTGCGAAAACTCAATCCTTTCTTGTTAATGAAGTTTTAACTTCGATTTATACCAAGTCGATAAATTCAGGCTACAGATCCAAAGTCATGAGGACTGAGCTTGTCGCTCGCGCAGCGTCTCCGTAGGGGAAAGTCCGGCGCTTAGGACTGGATTTCATCTGTAGCCAGATTTCTCCGATTTGGTATTAGAAGCGGCTCGTACCAGGCTTGTAGACAATGAAGCTCACCGTTTGGCATTGCTTGATGTTGTCAAAACCCACCACGCGGATATAGGAATCGGAATATTCCTGACGACATTCGCGCACTTCCGAGAGCACATCTTGGGGGCTAGAAGCGTTGAACAGGGGCAGCTTCCACAAAGTCCAATGGTGATCACCGGGGTTGGGATCTTTCTCAAATTCCACCGCAGGAATATAGCCTTGATCCAACATATAGTTGATCTGCTGCGCGATCTGTTGATCGGTCAAGGGGGGGAGGTAGGAGAGGGTTTCGTACCGTTTCTCTTTAGGTAATGTTTTCATTGCCAGTCGTTTCCTTAATTAACGTTCAGGATGGGGTGAAGATTCATCATTGCTGTCTGACTCATCGGGAGGGATGGGTGGTTCAGCGGGGGGGTCTGGGCGCTCGGTTGTCTGGGTTAGACGCTCTAATACCTGACGACGATAGTCGATGTTGGATGCGGCGATCGCCTCCTTGAGCATACCGGGCAGAAAATCGGCGATCTGCTCGGCGATATCCGCTCGTACCGTAAGAATCCGCAACACCAACTCCTTTTTTTCCAACATCAAGCCCTGAAGATAGGTATCAGAGTCTTTCAATTTGCCTTCCGAATACCGACTCAGCCAACTGGCTTGGGGCGGATTCGTTTGGGAGAGCTGATGGACAATCTCACGCACCGCGTGATACGTCAGGTAGGTTTGCAGCGTTTTAACCGTTTCGTGGGCAACAACTTTAGGGTTCATGCCGAGGAGAAGTTGAGTCCGAACCAGACCCAGCTTAGGAGAGGACGCCGGGGGAAACTGTAGTCAAAGAACCGGTTTCCCCAAAGCGAGAGGATTCGCCCTAGAGCGTGTCCATGGCCTCGAACTCAAACTTGATTTCCTTCCAGAGTTCGCAAGCCGCAGCCAGTTCCGGCGACCAGCGGCAAGCCTCACGAATGACATCGTTGCCTTCACGAGCCAAGTTGCGGCCTTCGTTCCGCGCTTGAACGCAGGCTTCCAGCGCAACCCGGTTGGCGGTTGCACCCGGAGCGTTACCCCAGGGGTGACCCAGCGTACCCCCACCGAACTGGAGGCAGGAGTCATCACCGAAGATTTCCACCAAGGCCGGCATATGCCAGACGTGGATACCACCGGATGCCACGGGCATCGTGCCAGGCAAGGACGCGTAGTCTTGGGTGAAGAAAATACCGCGGGAGCGATCTTCTTCAACGTAGTCTTCGCGCATCAGGTCAACGAAGCCCATGGTGATGCCGCGTTCCCCTTCGAGCTTACCCACGACCGTACCGGAGTGGAGGTGATCTCCCCCGGAGAGGCGGAGGCACTTAGCGAGAACCCGGAAGTGAATGCCGTGGTTGCGCTGACGGTCGATGACCGCGTGCATGGCACGGTGAATATGCAACAACACACCATTGTCACGACACCAACGTGCCAGGGTGGTGTTGGCGGTGAAGCCCCCGGTGAGATAGTCATGCATGACGATGGGCGTGCCGATTTCTTTGGCGAACTCAGCCCGCTGCATCATTTGCTCACAGGTGGGAGCAGTCACGTTGAGGTAGTGACCCTTGATTTCATTGGTCTCAGCCTGGGCTTTCTCAATCGCCTCTTGAACGAAGAGGAAGCGATCGCGCCAACGCATGAAGGGCTGAGAGTTGATGTTCTCATCGTCCTTGGTGAAGTCCAGACCACCGCGCAGACATTCGTAAACCGCACGACCGTAGTTCTTCGCGGAGAGACCGAGCTTGGGCTTAATTGTACAACCCAAGAGGGGACGACCGTACTTGTTGAGAATATCCCGCTCAACAGTGATACCGTGGGGCGGGCCTTGGAAGGTCTTGATCAGCGCAACGGGGAAGCGCAAATCTTCCAGGCGCAGGGCACGCAGGGCTTTAAAGCCAAACACGTTACCCACGATCGAGGTCAGCACGTTAGTGACCGACCCCTCTTCAAAGAGATCCAAGGGATAGGCAACAAAGCAGAAATACTGATTGTCTTCACCGGGAACCGCTTCTAGGTCATAGCAACGACCCTTGTAGCGATCCAAGTCGGTGAGGTTATCTGTCCAAACTGTGGTCCAGGTTCCGGTGGATGATTCAGCGGCGACGGCTGCACCGGCTTCCTCGGGCGGAACACCGGGTTGGGGGGTCATCCGGAAACAGGCCAAAAGATCGGTGTCTTTGGGGGTGTAGTCCGGGGTGTAGTAAGTCAGGCGGTAATCCTTTACCCCTGCTTCAAATTTTGGCTTGGTTTGTACCATGTTCCTCAATTCCTCCTCTGTTGGTGTGAGGCCTGCAATGAAAGCTCGATGTCGTTCACAACTGCCCTGCTGTGGTTCCTGGAAAATGAGTTACTCAAGACGCTCCTCAAAATCTTCTGAACCTTGAGATGCCAGCATTGCCTGTTAGCGATCTAAGAGATTCTGTAAAAATTTCTTTCGTGAGTTAGCTTATCACGAAGCCATAACTTTTTAGCGCCTTCAGGGGGATTCATGCAGATTTCTCAATATCCATCTCTTGTGCCACTGATTAACAAAATTAATCTTTTATTAAAAAGCGTGATTGTCCCCTCTTACTCAATAGCAAAATAGCCCAGCAGGGCTAACATACTGGGGCTTCGGCGGCAAGGCGGCGATCGCCGAACCACGGGAATTTAGAGATGATTTTTTCGTTACAAATCGTATATTTGACGTAAGCAAACACTCACACAGCACCCAGAACAGATCTTGTTTTTACCGAGAAAGCTGCTGTTTTAGCGATCAAAGTTGGTTTAAAAACGGGTTCTTTTTTTTTGTTAAGAATCGTTGCAAGAGCTAGGGCGATCGCCGTTTCGATTCTTCGTGGGGAAAGAGAGTAATCAAAAGCTGATTGAGCATCACCTTGCCATAGGCAGGCTGACCGGGTGGTTTACCGTTAGATGGCTCAGGACTCGGGTCAGAAACCACCGGATTCAAGTCAGATGCCACTGAGTTTTGGTCAGAATGAGCCGGCTCATTCAGAGGTAACTCGATCGCTTCAGCCTTAGGTTCCGGCGCGGCGGGCGTGGCGGGTGAATCCCAGAGATCAGGAGTAAGGGGTTCGGGCTGGGATGCCCTTGCCGCCGCCTGACTTTTGAGTGCAACGACATTCGGCTCAACCGCATCAAGATCCACCTGACGGCTGGGATCGCCCATGACCGTCCCCGCTGGAATCACCGCCATCGGTTCAACGGTGGTATGCCAGAGGGTAGAGAGTCCACCGATGCAGGCATTACCGCCCAGGTGGCTCGGCCCCATGATCAACACGCCGGGGCCCAAACTTACCCCCGCATCGAGCTGTACCGAACCACCATAGGCCTTGATAATCACGCCCATCCCCAAACAAACCCCTGCTGCAAGGTGGATTTGCGACCCTGGCGCGGCGTGAAGAATGACCCCGGGAGCGATCGCGACAGTTGGATCAATCTGAACATTACCGATAATCCGCACCTCGGGATAGTCTGGCAGATGAATCGGTTGCAACGACATGGATCAAGGAAGAAAAAAAAGTGACCTTGCAGCCAGGAAAACGGACGTTTTCCT
>JBMYQW010000457.1:0-3869 GCA_049601735.1 Spirulinaceae cyanobacterium | reverse complement strand
TTCTTAAAAAGAACGAAACTCAGATTAGAGCTTTTGGCGTGGACTCCTTGGCTGTGTTTGGTTCTGTTGCCCGTAACGAAGCCACAGCAGCCAGTGATATTGACTTTCTGGTTGAATTCTCTGGCAAAGTAACGTTCGATCGCTATATGGACTTCAAATTCTACCTTGAAGATAACCTTGGTCGAAAAGTCGATCTCGTTGACCCCAAAATGCTTAAGCCACCAATCCGCCAAACCATCCTCAACGAAGCCATCCATGTCACGTAACATTCAGCTCTATCTTGAAGATATCCTCACAAGCTGCGCTAAAATTCAACGCTACACCCAAGACATGGACTGTGAGCAATTCATCACCGATGAGCTTACCTTTGACGCCGTAGCACGAAACCTACAAATCATCGGCGAAGCGGTTAAAAATCTCCCCGATTCTGTGCGGGAGCGATCGCCAACAACGGAATGGCGTAAAATCGCTGGACTGAGGGATATTCTCGCCCACGCCTATTTCAGCATCCAGCCAGAAATCATCTGGGATATCGTAGACACCAAAATTCTTCCCTTAGAAACAGCAACTCAGGAGCGTGACGATTCAATATAGTTGCCGATCGAGCTGTAGGGTGGGCAGTGCCCACTACAACCCATCCTAGATAAACCCCGAATCGGTGCGTTACGACGGGATATTGAATAAACAAAAACTGACCCCAAAAATCCCGCCTCTAGTGAAGCTATGCCCGGAGGGCGATACACACCTTACGTTCTAGATGTTCGCCCAGCGGTTCAGCGCGGCCGCCGGGTGAACCGCACTTGGGGGTCAGAAGCCCAACAACTCCCCGAGCGTCATTCGGCGAGCGACTTTGAACGGTCGGTTCAGGACAGCAAATCCTAAGGCGACCAACCTGTTTGCCAGTCTTGGATGGCCCGCTCTGTCCAGAGCCAGTTTTGCGCCAAGGCGGCTTCGGTAAAACCGTCTGGATGGGTTTGGAGAGCGCGATCGCGCAGCCGCTCGGCTTCGAGGAGCAGGTCATTGCGCTCGGGACTGGGTGACTCGGCCAGGCGCTTGAGACCGATCGCCAAGCCCGCGTAGAGGGTGGCTTGCTCTTGGGGCTCGGGGGTCTCCTGTTGCTCCACTTGGGCCAATGCCTCGCGCCAGGTTGCGATCGCTTGATTGAGTAGCCCTTCTTCGTAATAGGCAAAACCCAGGGCCAGAGCGTAGGCCACGACCGTATCCTCTCCTTTGACAGAAGTTGCCCAATACCGCCGGGCATCAATGGGGTGAAATACCTCCTCTCCGTTTTGCCAAGCCTGCCACGCAAGGCGACCGTATAGATAGCTAATCGCGGGCTCGTCCAAGTCTTCAGCAGGAATATTGCCCAAGACCGCCTGGGCTGAAGACACAGCATTGCGATCGAGCAAGGCTGTAACGGCGGCGAGTCCTTGGGGATAGTCGCCTGCGCTAATGGCGGCGATCGCCTGTCCAGTGAGCTGGGCGGTTGCACCGCTAGCTGGGTCAGCCCCGCCCAGATTCTGGGGGGCTTGGGGAACCGGATCAGGGCGACTCTGCCAAAACTGCCAGCTCAAGGCCGAGCCCGCGAGGGCGATCGCTGCCACCGTGCTGGCCAAAATGAGGCGCGATCGCAGCTTGGCGCGTCGGGATGGTGCTTTGAGCGTGACCGGAACCGTTGCAGGACTCAGGGACGTTGCGGAGGATGCAGTGGCTGTCGCGGCCGAGTGCGGGGGGGATGGGAGCGGAAACTCCGCGAGCAAGTCTTCCACGAGGGTCGCCGCCGCTGCGTCTGGGTTTGCCCTCGGGCCAGGACGGGTGGGAAGGTGGCCCGCTTCCTGGGCAGTGGTTTGCGCTTCTTGGGCCAGCTCTTCCTGGAGCCATTGGGGAATTGCGGCAGTGGCTGGGGCTGTTGTGCCTGCGGCAATTAAGATTCCGGGGCTCTGGGGTTGCAGGTACAGCACGGGCAAAGCCCAATAAAGCTGACTAGAACCATAGCTAGAGAGCAACCCCTGCCGCGCCCGACTCAAGGCGAGATCCAAAGAATGCCCCTGCAACACATTGCGGTAGAGCAGACGCGTAAACGCCAAGGACACCTCATCCGGAACCTGCTCTGCCATGGCGAGCACGGCAGGAATCCCCCGCTGCACCAAGGCATGGCTGAGGCTCTGGGCATCGGCGCTACCCAAGGTCGTATCACTGCTGCGACAGGAGTTAAAAACCGCCAGTTGCACCCCATTGTTGACCAATAGTCCGGCGAGATCCTCACCCGTGAGGGACTCCGTGCCACCCGTCTTCGGGTTAACCAGATGAATCGTGCCGCCCGTCTTGCCGAGGTCACTGTGGCCCGCGTAGTGAAAGACATGATATTGGCCCTGCTCCAGCACTTGGGCAAGATCCTGACGGCTGGGTTGCTCCAGGAGGGTTAGTTGGGCAGGCGTCGGGCCGCGCTCCAGTTCCGCCTTGAGGTGACGAATCTCTTGGGGCAGATCCAGACTTCCCAGATCATCAGGCTGCGTCACCACCATGAGGATCTTGAGGGGCGAGGTGGGAGGTAAGATCGCAGGCGTACGCGGTGTGGCCGCTTGGTAGCGGGAGAAAAGGATTTCTGTGCCCGTGGTCAGGGGCTGGAATTGCTCGGTTGCTGTGGTAAGGGGCGCATGAAGCACTTCCCAAGGCAGGCGACTGAGGCGATCGCCGCGCAGACCCAACCGCAGGCGCAAGGTCGCCTGCTGATGGTGGGCAATACTCTGGGCTGCAACCCAACTGTCGCGCAGGCTATCGGTAAATAGGGCGCTATAGAGCTCTTGACCTAACTGGCGCAGATCCAGCGTTAGTGTATCGAGGGTTGCCGCGCCGCCTCGGGTGGGCTGGGCCTGCAATAGGCTCATCAAGGGGTCATCCATGGCCTGCTGGGCATGGGCCAGCCAGTCGGCGACGGGCCAAGTGACCTGGGCTTCGGCCAAGGGTACACCTGGTTCCACCTGCTCGGTGCGGATCAAGTAGCGATCGCTCCCCAGCGGCGTCACTGAAAGCTGGAAGGTTTGAATCTGCATAATGTTCCGATGCCCCGACAGTCTTCAAATCAACGGGTCGCGCTACAATCCCAGCAAGTTCCCCTACTCTAAAAACTCTAACGAATTTACGCTACTTGTTGTTTCTCGCCCGGCCGGCCGGTTTCCGGGTTCTGTTAAGCCAGATCCACAAGATTCACACCAGATTCGTAATTGACACGCATTTGGATGAATAAATCGCGGCTACGGCAGAGTCGCCGCGATAGAGTCAGCCAAGAGAGTTTAGCAAGTTGAAACCCTCAACCGATCGGTATTGTTCATTGTTCAAACTATTTAGCGATGTTTCTGGCGGGCAGAGCGTGACAAAATCTACGGAGAGCGTCGGACAGAACCAGACCACAGGTTAAAATTTGGTCGAAACATCTCCTCAATCCCTTCGCCCCACCCATGCCAACACTTTTGGTTCATGTCTAAGCAAGCCATCTATGACAAATGGTTTCCCGAAGTTCGCCAAGAGTGGAATTTACCTCAACTCTACGAAGATCTCGGTGATATTCGCCACCAGTCCCTGACCCCCCAAGAAAAGATGTGGTTGCGGGGCCTCCTCCATTGTGGCAGTCGCAATGCGTTGGCAAAGCAAATCAAGCAAGACCGAGAACACTTTCGAGCACAACTCCATAGCCAGCTCTATCCGGCGATCGCCGAACTGACTGGCGTCGCCAAAATTACCAGCTCCAAAATTGTCAAGCTCCTGGAAGAGGAGGGCTATCGTTCTGAGGCAGCGGCGAATCGTAAATCCTCACCGACGATCACTCAATTTGCCCGCGAGGCCAAGTCCTCCTTCCCGGCTAAGGTGCT
>JBMYQW010000456.1:0-3881 GCA_049601735.1 Spirulinaceae cyanobacterium | reverse complement strand
AGTTCACACCAGTGGTTTGAAACCCTCCCCTACCGTATTTTTATTTTTGGGATACACAGCTCAGATCCAGTATTTAAAATAGATTATGCCCTTAACAATCGAATGGACACGGGTTATCGACCTGTTGCAATTCCCGTTTATGCAACGGGCATTGGTAGGCGGCGTTTTAACGGGTTTAATGGGAGGCTTGCTCGGGAGCTTAACGATTTTACGACAACTCTCGTTCTTCAGTAATGCCTTGGGGCATTCGGCATTGTTGGGCATTAGCTTTGGTTTTTTGCTGGGAATTAATCCGTCTTGGACGCTCTTGCCCTTCGCGGTTTTATTTGCCGGGATTGTGCTTTACTTGTCCGAGAAAACCCAATTATGGACGGATGCCCTGCTCAATATTTTGCACTCCGCTTCTTTGGCGATCGCCATTATCCTATTAAGCACGATTGATGACTATAAGGGGGGCATTAATAATCTCTTGTTTGGCGATATTTTAGCTGTACAAACCGCCGACTTGATCCTTGGCGGTATCCTTCTCATCGTTTGCGCGGCCTTCATCACGCTCACGCTGCGGACACAGATGCTGATCACGCTCCATGAACCGCTGGCGATCGCTCGTGGGGTTGATGTTGCCACCCAGCGAACGGTGTTTATCATCCTGCTCGGGTTGGTGGTGGGGGTTTCCATTAAGGCGATCGGCGTCATGCTCGTCAGTGCGTTTATCGTGATTCCCGCCTGTGCAGCTCGTTTGATCAGCCGGAATTTCGCGATGTTCGTGGGGCTCTCGACTCTGCTGGGGGCGGGCAGTGCCCTGGTGGGCATTCTGCTCTCGGCGTTTTTAAATTGGCCCTCGGGGCCAAGCATTGTGGTGACGCAAGTTGTGCTGTTTGGCTTGGCGGCAATCTTGCCCGGTTCAGGGAAATGGAGCACTTGAGGATCTTTCGCAAAAAAATAATGTTCCCATCAACTCAATTGCGGCTCCGCTCAAACACATCCCTCAATGTACCCAACTTCCGGTAACTGACCACTGCGAATCGTGGTCACTTTCCCTGCCGCATCTGTCTCAAAAATGACTCGATAATCTTTGCTCGCTGCATCCTTGGGCACGTACAGCAAATATTTGCCATCGGGCACATATTCATGGGGCGCTTCTTCGATATGTCCCGGATACATATTACGGACTTGCTCCTCCGTGAAGCCGATCGTGGCACCGCTAATCGTGGCTAAATTGGGTTGGTGCAGCTCAATGCGAGCGATCGCCCCATCGGTCACCATCAAGGTAACGCCCTCAAAAGCCTCCACGGTGTAATATTCGCAGCCATATTCCTCACCGCCACTGCTCTCGGACGTGAAGGTCATACCCGTTGCAGTTTCGGCTTCGGCGATCGTCATGCCCACTTCAAGCGGGCCAAACCCCGTCAAGCCGAGCCGAGTTTCTGTGGTCAATGGTGTCCCCTGGGGCGCTTGGGGCGTGGGGCTCGGGTCGGTCTCGGGGGCTTCGGGCAGAGAATTATCCGGGGGGGGATCAGCGGTCGTGGCGGTCTTCTCCTCGTCGTTGGCGGTGGTGCCAACATCAGTTGAGGAGGAGGGCGAACTACAGGCCGGCAGCGTGAGCGCGATCGTCATGCCGAGTAATAAGCAGAAGCAACGAGGAGAGAGATTCAGAAAGAGCTGGCGCATGGCAAGGCAAGAGCAGTAAGCAGGTCTAAATTTCGTTATAACCGCGATGAGGCAGTTTGGGTCGAGGCCGGATGGCTACCGATCGACTGCACCAAGGCAATACGCCCAAAGCGGGGATCAATTTCAATGCCGATCACCCGGAGGGTTTGCCGCCCCACATTCCAAGGGCAAGGGTAAAGAAAGGCTTCCCCCAACGGGCGTTTGAGGCATTGTTCGAACACCAGGGTGCGGTAATAGTGGGGCACAAACTGCTCATCACCCACGCGCAGGGATGCGGCATTATAGAACGCTAAATGCCCTTCGTAATTTAAGATACCTGCGGGTGTGCTCAACTGTTCACACCAGCGCAGGGCCAAGAACCACTTCGCCTCCGAAAGGCGCGGATAGACCCGCTTGGGGTTCGGATGTTCCAGAACCCGGTAGCCTTCGGTGCAAGAGACAATCGTGCCGCCTAAAAAACCAAAAATTGTGCCCAATGCGTCGTTCATGGCCCTTTTGCTCTCTCCATTCCCGGTCGCGCCGTTAATTCTCCGTCACCGCTCTCGCGGCAGAGATGTAGCACTTACTGGTTTAGCTTAGACAGTTTTGTCAGGGAATCTACAAAATAACGGAAAGAGTTAAGAAAGCGATCGCCCGTAATGGATAAATGGGGCTGAAGCGGTTCTGGACGGGGATTCAGCTCGCCAGAAGCAATAGGGGAAACGACCAGGAAAAGTCTAGCAAGTTGATGTTGGGGTAGAGGGCGATGGAGCGCAGCGGGGGGCGATCGCGGGCTTGGAATTAAGGGCTTGTAAAAGAAAACCGTAGATCTCGGCGAATTAGAAAAATCGCTGGTTAGATAGGGGCAGAGTAAATCGCCTGGCCCGATTGGTTCTGCTACTCGCTTCCCTATGGTCAGATCCAACCCCAGCGTATCCTTGCAAACCTCTACCCAAAGGACTCTTTCGCTATGACGACAATTAAAGTAGGCATCAACGGCTTTGGCCGGATTGGCCGTTTGGTTTTCCGGGGTGCGATTAAAAACCCCAACATTGAGTTTGTCGGCATTAATGACCTCGTCCCACCCCATAATTTGGCGTATCTCCTCAAGTATGACTCCACCCATGGGCGCTTCGACGGCACGGTCGAGGCCACCGAGGATGCGATCATCGTCAATGGCAAGACCATTCCTTGTACGGCTATTCGTAACCCGGCAGAGCTGCCCTGGGGCGATCGCGGCGCAGACTACGTGGTTGAATCCACCGGGCTGTTCACCAAATATGACGGGGCCCAGCAGCATCTAGCGGCCGGTGCGAAGCGGGTGATCCTTTCTGCGCCAACCAAAGACCCCGATCGCATTAAAACTCTCCTAGTGGGGGTGAACCATGAAACCTTCGACCCCAGCAGCGATGCGATCGTCTCCAATGCCAGTTGTACGACCAACTGTCTTGCGCCGATCGCCAAGGTGATTCAAGATAACTTTGGCCTGACTGAAGGGCTGATGACCACAGTTCATGCCTCCACCGCCACCCAACCCACCGTGGATGGCCCCTCCAAAAAAGACCTCCGGGGCGGTCGCGGTGCGGGTCAAAACATCATTCCTGCCTCGACGGGAGCCGCCAAAGCAGTTGCGCTGGTATTGCCGGAACTCAAGGGCAAGCTCACCGGCATGGCGCTGCGTGTGCCCACCCCCGATGTCTCGGTTGTTGATTTAACTTTCCGTACAGTGAAGCCTACTTCCTATACTGAAATTTGCGCGGCAATGCGTTCAGCAGCGTTCGGCGAACTAAAAGGTGTCCTTGACTATACCGAGGATGCGGTAGTTTCGACTGATTTTACGAGCGATGCTCACTCCAGTATTTTTGATGCGGGTGCAGGTATTGCCCTAAATGATCAGTTCTTTAAGATCCTTGCTTGGTACGACAATGAGTGGGGCTATGCGAATCGTATGGTTGATCTTATGCGTGTTATGGCTCAGAAGGAGCAGGAGTCTCCTGTAGCGGTTTAACGCCAATGAAGCAAAGACGAGATAGAAGATTTTGCTTTTGTTGGGTTTGAGGGTTGCTTGGGGGCGCTCACTCGACCAACAATGTGATATGCAAGATGGGCAGTAGTAGTGCTAGGCAAAAATCTTAGCGTTACTACTGTTTTTTCGCGTAGAAATGGCGCTGTCAAGCTGTGCTAAACATGAGTTTGGTTTAAGCATGGTCTGGAATGACGACGCGGCGACA
>JBMYQW010000455.1:0-3892 GCA_049601735.1 Spirulinaceae cyanobacterium | reverse complement strand
TCACCCCCTCACCCCCCGAGCCGCCACAGTTCCCCAACCAATGTCAGACCGAGATTTTTGTCACTGATTTTGACGTGATCGCCGATAATCCGGTGCTGACAGAAGAGGCAAAAGAAAAGATTAAAAATGAATATTTGGGTAAGAAAGGCCAGCGTGGTCGATCGCTCTCCTGTTCTCAACTCATCCGCCTCGGCTTTGCCGTCGCCCAAGCCTACCAAACCGCTGGCTATAGCATCACTGACGCCATCACCGAAATCCCCCCAGAAACCCAAGCCGCCGGACGGGGAATGGTTCAGGTGGTCATTACCGAAACCCGAATTGATGAAATTATTGTTCAGGGTCTGCGAGAGCAGGGCGACGAGGAAATCGCCACCCCCAGCCTGCGACGACTGCACCAGAGTTATGTGCGATCGCGCCTGCCCACCACCATACCCCTCAACCTCCGCGAACTAACTGAAGCCCTGCAACTCCTCGCCCTCGACCCCACGATCGACAATGTGCAAGCCGAGTTACGCACCGATGTCACGCCGGGTCAGAGTACCCTGATCGTCAATATCAAAGAAGCCAAAACGCTCAACCCCCAATTCACCGCCAACAATAATCGTTCGAGTAGCGTCGGTAGCCAAGAGCAACGTATGGGTTTCCAGACGAATAATGCAACGGGGAATGGCGATCGCTTCTCGGTCGGTCTCACGCGCAGTGCGGGTAGCAATGGTTTAGATGTAGCCTACACCTTGCCGATCAACCCCCGCAATGGCACAGTCAGCATCAGCCATAGTCGCAGTCAGAGCCGGATTATTGAAGACCCATTTTCGATTCTGGATATTGAGTCCTCCTCCGTCACCACAGACCTGACGCTGCGCCAACCCCTAATCCGACGCATTCATAAAGATGAAGACAATCAAGAAGAAAAAGACAATGAAGACCATGAAGAAGACCCGTTTTTTGAGGAATTGGCGTTGGGCTTGACCCTCTCTTTACGGGATAGCCAAACTTCCCTACTGGATATTCCCTTTCCGCTCTCTTTAGGTGCAGAAAGTGATGGCACGACAAAAACCACGGTGCTGCGTTTTTTTCAGGACTATACTCGCCAGAGTGCCACGGAAGTGCTGGCGCTGCGATCGCAATTTAACCTCGGTTTAGACTGGTTTGATGCCACGATCAACGAACCCATTGCAGGCATCGGGTTTATTCCTGATAGTCAGTTTTTGTCTTGGCAGGGTCAAGCCCAATGGATCAAAATTTTGGATCGCAATAGCCTCTGGTTAACCCGAGGACAAGCTCAATTAAGCGATCAAGGTTTGCTCTCTAGTGAGCAATTTAGTAATGGCGGCGGTTTAGGCGTTCGGGGTTATCGCCGCGATCTGCTCTCTAGCGATAACGGGTTGGCGTTTTCTACAGAGGTTTGGCTACCCATTTTGAGGCTGGGTGAGGGTTCCGTGGTTCAACTCACGCCGTTTTTTGACTATAGTTTGGGGTGGAACAGTTCAGGTCGCACAGAGCCGAACCCAAATCAACTGGCGTCAGTGGGTTTGGGGCTGCGCTGGGTGAGAGATTCACTCACCTTGCGCTTAGACTGGGGATTGCCTTTAATTGAGGTTGAGGAGGAACGGGATAATTTACAGGAAAACGGTCTGCATTTTTCTTTAGAATGGTTGGGGTTTTAAAATGCATCATTGGTCATCACGCTGGCAGTCATTGCTCTGTTTTGTCTGTGGTTTGATTCTGGTTCTCACATTTCAGCTTAACAGTCCAGCTCAAGGCAATTCAACTGATCCCATTTATCAAGCAGCCGTTCAGGAATTTCAGCTTGGACAGCAATATTACGATCAACAAAACTATAACCAGAGTCTGCGCAACCTTCAAGAAGCCCAACGGCTCTTCAGCTCTGGGCAATATCCACTTCAATTGGCGATCGTTCAAAGTAACTTAGCACTGGTTTATCACAAGTTAGGGCAGAGCGATGCAGCGTTTGATGTAATTGAAGCGAGTTTAGCTAATCCAGAAATCAGCAAACATCCTCAAGTTGAGGCAAGGGCTTTGGATATTAGAGCAAAACTGCTCTATTTCCGAGGTCGATATCAAGACGCATTGAAGGATTGGCAAAGAGCACAACCTCTTTATGTGAAAACTGCTGATCGAGTTGGACAAATCACGAATCAACTGAATCAGGCCTATGCCTATCTATCTCTAGGTCAACACGCTAACTATTATGAACTCCTAGAACAGCTAGAGAAACAGATCGCCGATCCGAATTTCCAGAACCAGTTTTCGCCCACAGGCAATCAGCAACTCGTTACCCAACAGGTCACACAGTTTTTAAGAACCGTGGGGAAATATAAAGAAGCGATCGCCTTCCTAGAACCCCAAGCCGCTCGACACCCTGAACAACTAGACTATCAACTGCAACTGGCTCAACTCTGGCAGCATGAGGGCGATCGCACCCTCGATGGGGATGCTTATTTTCAAACGGCGGTTTCTCCTTGGCAATGCGCTCAATTGTCAGACAATCAAAGCGGGCAAAAGGCTGACTATGGTCGGGCGATCGATATTTATCAGCACATCCTCGATCGCCAGCCCTCCCCCAGCCTCAAAGTCCCCGCTCAGATTCAGCTGCTCCAGCTTCTCTATAAAACGCATCAAGAGGGCCGAGCCCAACAGCTTGCCCCCCAAATTGTGCTCTCGGGTTTGATGGAGAGCCGAGAACTGGTGAGCCGTGAAATTGAGCTGGCAAAAGCGATCAACTGTGTTGACCAGCGGCAGGTGTTGGGGTTACTGAACCAAGCGCAAAACCATGCTGAGAGCTTGCAAGATCGTTACAGTGCCTCGAAAGCTATGGGGAATTTGGGGGGTTACTATGCAAAGCGGGTGGGGGATTTAGCCCAAGCCCAGGACTATACTCAAGCGGCTTGGGCGATCGCGCAAAACCTCAAGGCTCCCTATCTTGGCTACCAATGGCTCTGGCAGTTGGGGCAAATTGAAAAGCAAGCGAATCAACCCAAGACTGCGCTGGCGCATTACGCCAATGCTGCCACCAAGTTGGCAACTGTGCGCCGTAACTTTGTGCATCTGAGTCAAGATTTGCAGTTTTCGTTTTTGCAAGATGTGCGCCCATTTTATCGAGAATATTTAGCCCTTTTACTCGATGATGGTGCGCCGGAGAATCTGAAACAAGCTGAGAAGGTGGTGACGGACTTGCAGTTAGCAGAGGTCGAGGACTTTCTGCGTTGTCAATCTACAGATCTCAAGCCGCTCATTGAGATTGCTCACCCAGACGCGACGATTATTTATCCAATTTTGCTAGGCGATCGTCTTGAGCTGATTGCAGAATTGCCCGATGGTCAGGTAGTGAAGCAAATAGATCAACGAGGCTCATGTGACCCAGTGGATACCACAACCCTACGCTGCTCTGAGTTGATTAACATCAGTGATTTTTACAATGATATCGACAACTTTAAGCAAGATGTCAAAGCCAAGCGCGTTAATCTGACAGCACTGCAACGCTCGGGGAAAAATCTTTACCAAGCATTAATTCAGCCCTTAGAGCCTTACTTGCCCTCCCAGGGAACATTAGTGTTTGTTGTGGATGGTTATTTACAGGGGCTCCCCTTTGCTGCTTTATATGATGGCAATGAATATCTGATTCAGAAGCATAGTCTAGCGGTCAGCATTGGTGCGCAATTTGAAGCTAATTCGACCTCCAATAATAATCTTTCAAGTGTTGTGTTTGCTGGAATCAACCAGTATCCTGAATTTTGGGCAACGGAAGGTTTATCGGAACTTCCCAATATTCAAAAAGAATATGAGGGTATATCAAGGGAACTCGATGCGCTTCTACAGAAGTACTATTGGGACGAGGTCGATGGGACCTTTTATGATATTCACCGTGCTG
>JBMYQW010000454.1:0-3896 GCA_049601735.1 Spirulinaceae cyanobacterium | reverse complement strand
ATCCAATACTAGATTGTTTATTAAATAATAAGGTTATAACTCAGTAAAACATTATATTTAATTTAACTGTACTTACCGGGCGTCTTTATTGACCATGGCATGGGCGTGGTGATCGGGGAGACGGCGATCGTGGGCGACTATTGCCTGATCTATCAGGGCGTCACCCTCGGCGGCACGGGTAAGGAAATGGGTAAGCGCCATCCGACGCTGGGTGAGAATGTGGTGGTCGGTGCTGGGGCAAAGGTGCTCGGGAACTTGCTGATTGGCAACAATGTTCGCCTCGGGGCCGGGTCGGTGGTGTTGCGGGATGTGCCTTCTGACTGCACGGTGGTTGGGGTTCCTGGCCGCATCGTCTATCGCTCGGGAGTCCGCGTCAACCCGCTGGAGCATGGCAAACTACCGGATTCTGAGGCGGCCGTGATCCGCACCTTGGTCGATCGCATCGAGAGCCTTGAACAGCAGCTTTCGGCCCTAAAGCAGCAGCAGGTGGGCACGAACACGCTGGTGAAGGCGGCCCTGAGTGACTGTGCGAAGGCGGAAGCTCAAAAGCCCAAATCCCAACATCCCAACATTCAATCCTCCCAAGTCGCGCAAAGTTGTGCCTTGAGCGATCGTGAGATCCGGGAATTTCTGGACGGTTCAGGGATTTAAATTATTGTCCCTCTAGCGTCAGCGAAGGCGACAGAGGTAATAGAGCCAAAGATCCCGATTATCGAGCAGACCCTCGGTCTCGGTGATTTCGTTTCCCGCTTGCCAGGTGTAAATCTGCACCGCCTTAAAGTTGGGGGCAAGCTGGTCGAGCTGGGCTAAAGGACGGATGTAGTAGTTCGCCAACTGGAAGTTGTGGGGTTCATCTTTGATGATCGCATAGTCCCGTTGAGTGAGCCCTTGGGGGGTCAGGGAACGGTTAACGCTCCGTAACAGCGCCCATAGGATTGTCTCAACATAGTTGTGCAAGGGGTTCCAGCGGAGGCGGTTGCGCCAGCGAAACAAGGGTTCAATGCCCTGGAGATTGTGGCTAGAAAAACAAAAATAGCCCCCCGGTTTGCCGACCCGGTGAATTTCTTGGAGGGCAAGGCAGCGATCGCCGTGGGAGATGTAGTCTAAGCCATTAAAACTAAACAGAATCAAGTCGAAGGTCTGCGCGGCAAAGCGGCTCAAATCTCGGGCATCGCCGACTTCTAGGCGCAATGGGTACGGTGAATTAGAATATCGCTCCCGACAGGCGGCAATCATTGCCGGGGCATAGTCTAGCCCAACGTATTGGGCAACCAAGGGGGCAAAATGCCCGGTGGTGCGGCCGCCGCCTACACCAAGATCGAGCATGGTCATCTGCCCTAACTGCGGACTCAGGCGCTCTAAAATAACCTGCTCTGCGCCCTGAAGTTGCTGGAGTTGGGCATAGTGGCGGGCGATCGCCGCACTGTTGTAGACGGTCTGGTTATTGTCTGAACTCAACGCGTAGGATGGGCAATGTCCACCAGTTGAAGATTTAAGCGATCGTAAAATGTCCTAACCACTGATATCGCTGCTACACAATCATCACTGCCGACTCTTAATCTGTTCTTGCAACGCCCGGAGTTGATCCGCCACATGGGTTGCCGCGACTTGCTTCTCTGGTTCACCCGAACCTGCATCAGGCATCACCGCCCCGGTGAGGTTGGCGTTACGGAAATTGGCCTCATGGATATTAGCATCAATGAGCATGGCGTTGATCAGGGTTGCGCCGATCAGGTTTGACCAACAGAGCTTGGCCCGGTAGAGTTTGGCTTCGGTGAGGTCGGCACTGCGGAGGGTCGTCCAGGAGAGGTTGGTGGCCCGGAAATTCGCGCGCTGGAGTTTGGTGTTCGCCAGATTAGCACTGTTGATCTGGGCCCGGCTAAAGTCAGCATCGCTGGCATCCATGCCCGTGGCGTTGACGCCATGAAGAATCGCCCCCGTGAGGTTGGCTCCATGAAGGTTGGCGTCACTCAAGATGGCATTGGTCAAGTTGACTCCCTGCAAGTCGGCTTCCATGACCAGGGCTTTCATCAGCTTGGCCCGGCCAAGGTGGCATTCGGTGAGCTTGGCCCGACTGAGATCGGCTTCGCGGAGATCGGCTTCACTCAAAATGGCCGAGCTAAAGTCCACGGCTTTCAGCGTTGCACCGTAGAGATTCGCGGCGCGTAGGCTCGCATCAACCAGGGTTGCTCCCGTCAGATTCACCCCCGTCAGGTTGGCGCTGATCAGGTTTGCTTCGGTGAGGTCGGCTTCAAGGTGGGCGTCGGTTAAATTGCTTTCTCGAAAATTGACTCGAACCAACTTGGCCCCAATCAGATTAGCGCCACTGAGGTCGCTTTCTCGAAAATTTGCTTCAGAGAGGTCAACACCACCGAGAAACGCATTACGCAGATCTACTTTTTGAAACTCTCGTTCTCCCGCCCCGTAGCGCTGCTTCAGTTCTGTGGCGTCCATTTTTGATAACTTCTGGCTCATGGTCTTTCTGTAATACAACATACCGACATGAAGCAGGCGACCCTCTTCACGTTTTTCAATGTGTTGCACCCCTAAATCTTGGTCGTTTTCTGCAAGCAGCGAACTTCCGACCCGCAACAAAAGCTGGATATTCTCTCCACTCTAGCCTATTTTTCTCTGGTCAAGGCATATCGGGACGGTCGGGTTCTAGTTTGTCTTCAGAGAATATTCCAACGCATCAGGACAACTGTGATCACCCCCGATTCGGCTAATAGATTAAATCCAATCAAATCACCCTATACGGCCAACGTAGCACGGGGTCTGTGCCGCTCATCGAGTTGCCCCTCTAGTCCAAGCCCGCATCGGACTAAATTCGATGTGTATGCAGCAAAAAAACATCTCGCAGGTCAGGGAAACCCAGCCTCTCCTACAGGCAGGAGAATGCTTCGAGTTTAACGTTCGGATTGGATATCAGGGGTCAAGCCGGGGTAACTGCGCAGCATAGACCACCCGCTTGTAAGGTCGCAGGTGGCTCAGGCGGGGCTCACCAAAGTGCAGCTCTCGGATCTGATAGGGGGGATAGACCTGGCAGGCTTGGCGCGGTACATCAAACCGGACAAAACAGACCCAGGCTTCGGGCTGGTTCAAAATTGGATCACGACGCTGGGTCCCGGATTGAAATGTCCAAGACAAGCCGTAGCGAGCGGCGTTGGCCTGGGTTTGGGTTTTGACCGCTAGGGGAATACCGGCCACCACGAGGTCGGCGGCCCAGGATTTTTGAGCGCCCACATAAACCTGATAGTCGGGGCCAGTCACGGGCAGATCCAAGCGTTGCCAGACCTGTTTGGCGGCTTCTTCGCCCACCTTGCTCACAAAGTGATCGTGCTGAATCTTCGCCAGGTTCCGTTGCTGGGTATCTTGATAGCCCTTGCCGGGTGTGCCGCTGGTGGGCGTCACCTGGGCGGCAAAGGCTTGGGCTCGGGCGATAATCTCCGAGGGGATGGGGACGGCGATCGCCTGCGTGAAGAGGCGCAGGATGGGTGTCTTGAAGGGGACGTTGCCGGGTTGTGCCTCCATACCGATTCTGAATACTGCATTCCGTATTGCACAACTTCAAGGATACAAAGCATACGGGAGGGTTTGAAACCCTCCCCTACCCTGTATTGGGTTGCCCGGGTTCACAACTTCAAACGGGAGCTGACTCGTCTATTCCGACTCAGGGGGTCGATAGCCCTGCTCGTAGGCGTAGCGTACCAGTTGGGAGCGGTTTTCTAGCTCCAGTTTGGCCAGGATGTTGCTCAGGTGCGACTGCACAGTGCGGGGGGAAATATAGAGATGGTCGCCAATTTCCTTGTTTTTGTAGCCCTGCATCACCTCCCAAAAGACTCGTTCTTCGGCCGGCGTGAGGGGCAGGGGCGGGGCAGGGGGTTGTGGTTTAGCCT
>JBMYQW010000453.1:0-3898 GCA_049601735.1 Spirulinaceae cyanobacterium | reverse complement strand
TCTGGACGCAAGCCGCACTCTTCTTCGGCCTCACGTGCCGCCGCAATGCGCACGGCCAATGCGATATCACCCTTAGCCGACGCGTTCAGAACTCCGAGACCTCGGCAGCTACCGACTGGTGCGCTGCCTCGGGCAGGGCGGCATGGGTGAAGTGTATCTGGCGGAGCACCGCTTGCTCGGCTTGGGTGTTGGCGGCAGTACTGAGGGAGGCTCCGGTGGCGACCAGATCGCTCTGAATATTGAGAATGAAAAGGTCAAAGGAGAGCGCCGCTTGGGTGCTGGCGCGATCGAGCTTCCGCTTGGCGCGCTCGACATTCGTCGTCAGGGCCAAGGACATCGCTAACACCAGACCCACCACACCAATGACACTCAGCACCAAGCTCCGCCAGGTGACCTGGCGGCTGAGGGAGTCCGTAGTGGGTTGAGTCGATTGACGCCCAAACCAAGACCAAATCTTCAAAGTGTACCTAGGTTACGCGGAGTTACTCGTCAACAGTGGTCTGCATCGACATCTCTCCAATGTTACCCTGATCGATCAGGTGGATTTCGGGTAGAAAGATGCGCTCAGGAAAGGTTTCGCCCGTTTCCAGGTGACGAATGAGTAATTCTAAGGCGAGACGGGCCTGCTGATCCGGAATTTGGTTGATTGTAGCGGCAATGTCACCCTCTCGAATGGCGGTGAGGGCATCGGGCATGGCATCGAAGCCCGTCACCCAAATCTCGTCCTCGCGTCCCGCTGCTTGCACTGCGTTGGCCGCTCCTTGGGCCATGGCATAGTTCGCGGCGATGATCGCATCAATGCGCTCAAAGCGTTGCAGCCAATCTTCGGTAATTGCGACTGCATTCTCCTGCGACCAGTCCCCCGACTGCGTATCCAGCACATTGATTTCTCCTGTTCTCAGACCGTCCAGAAAGCCCTGTTTGCGATCGATCGCATTCTGCTGTTGCAGCGCCCCATCCAGCAGCAGCACATTGCCCTGGCCCTCCACCTGGTAGGCCAACCATTCGCCCATCAGCCTGCCGCCCGTAAAGTTATCAAAGACCACAAAGGTGAGCAGTTGGTCGGTATTGACCGGTGTATCCATCGCAATCACGGGGACACCCTGGGCGATCGCCCGTTCCAAGATCGTCGCTAGGCGCACCGAGTCCGTAACCATCACGACAATGCCATCGAGGTCGCCTTCTTCTAGACGGGCGGCGATCGCCCGGATTTGTGACTCCACGCAGGTATGGCATTCATTGGGTAGCAGTTCCACCTCCACGCCCAGCTCCTCGGCCGCGGCGACTGCCCCCTGCCACACCTGAGCCTGGTAAAGATCGCCATGGGTATCGGTCTCGGCGTCGTAGGTATCTTTGAGGGCGAACAAAATCCGGTGGGGCTCGGTCGCCACCAGCGGCGACGGCGGCATCCAACTCGAATCTGCTTGGGCCTCGGTCGGGCCATCGGCTTTGAGCACCTTGGGGGCAGGGGTATTCCCGCCGGGCAGCCATTGACAGCCACTCACCAGCCAGGGGCTGATTAAAATACTGACTGCGATGCCCAATGCGGATGATCTGCTCATGCCACTCCCGATCAACAATGTTTACTCTTTTTCCGCTGACAACGCAGCGAATCCGTATTGATTGTCCCGTCTTGATTATAGGGAGGGATGGGCAGGCCGTTTAAGGTGCTGTTGGCTGGATGGGTTCTGTTGAACGTTCATCCGCATCTAATCCGTTCTGGGGTACGGCGGAATCCGTTTTCGCATGGGGCTTAAAGCGAATCCCCACAAAGACATCATAGATAAACGCCCAGAAATCTTGACCTTGGAAAATTCCTAAGCGCAGGGGGCTGCCTTTGGTTTCGAGGAGCGGCTGCATGACGCGGTAGGCGGCCTGGTACTTGTACCAGGGAATCGAGGGCCAGAGATGGTGCACCAGATGATAGTTTTGCCCCAGAATCAGCAGATTTAAGACCGGGCTGGCATAAACTCGGGCATTGTGCCAGCGATCGCGCGATTCAAAAGGGCGATGGGGCAGATAGTCAAAAAACAGTCCCAGGGTGATGCCCACGACGAGGGCGGGCACAAACCAAAAGTTCATCACGAAGCCAATAAAGCCAAACTGGATGCCCAAGCCGACAATCGTGAAGAGAAAGAGCCGGCTCAAGAACCATTCGAGCAGCTCATACTTGCGCCAGAGCCGTCGCTGAAAGAAAAAGACCTCATGATAAAAAAAGCGCGGCGCGATCAGCCACAGCGGCCCACAGGTGGAGACAAAGTGGTCTGGATCGTTTTTGGGATCATTGACATGGGCATGGTGTTGTAGGTGAACCCGCGTGAACACCGGAAAGGCAAACCCCAGAATCAGGGCGCTGATATGACCCAGCGTGGCATTGATGATCCGGTTACTATGGGCGGCACGATGACAGGCATCATGGATCACCGAGCCCGCCAGGTGCAGCGAGAGCACACTACAGCTAAAGCAGACCCAGTTCCACCAGCCCCAGAGCCAGTAGCCACAGATATTAAGCGCCATCAGGGCGATCGCCCCCGCACAAAGCCAAACATTCCCATTAACACCACCGGGTGCAACCACAAATTCCCTGGGGATTTTCAGGGTGGGCTCGGAGTGAATGGGGAGGGAAGGGGCAACCGCCTGCATAGATCGATGGAAAGACGCTTCTTAAACAATTTTTATTTGGGTATTGTAAGTCACAATCGTCCCGAGTTTAAGAAATGTTGCAAAGGAGCGGGCTCGACCAAGCCAACCCTGCGGTATGGGTAGGGGCGGGTTTCAAACCCGCCCCTACAGCGTTCAAACCGTGGCGACGACCGCATTCTGCTGGGTTTCCTGAACATTCGACGAATGACGACAAAAGACCTCCGCTGAATTGTTGGGGCTCTCAATCAGTTTGATGCGATCGAGTTCCACACCCAGCTCTGCCAGAGGCTGTTGTAAGGTCTGGGCAATGTAGAGGGCGATATTTTCGGCGGTGGGGACGACCTGCGCAAAGTAGGGAATGTCTTTGTTAAGGAAAGTATGGTCAAAGGGTTCCACAATCAAGTCATCCACCACCTGCTGAAACTCAACCAGATCGACAATCATGCCCGTGCGCTCATCCATCTGGCCCACCACCGTCACCTCTAGGTGATAGTTATGCCCATGGCCGTGGGGGCGAGCGCATTTGCCGTAAATTTCCAGGTTTTCCTCGTAGGGCAAGGTATCGAGGGCCAGGCGGTGGGCGGCACTAAAGTGGGTGCTAATGGTCAAGGCAGTTTCCATAGGATTTCCGGCGTATTCAGCCCAGAGTTCAGGGTGTTCAAAGAGTTGGATGTTGACGAGGGGCAGGTGAGGGGCAAGGCGCTGCCAAATCACCCGCGCCAGGTTTTCGGTTGTGGGTAAGGTCTGCTGGAATTCGGGCCACACGTTATTGAGGTAGGCAAAGTCCAGGTCTTGGGTGACGGACTGCTTGATCGCAGACTTCACATCCGAGAGATTCTGCACCATGCCATATTCATCAAGCTCACCATAGAGGGAGACGTAGAGAACATAGTTATGACCATGACCCGGCGCGCGGCTACAGGGGCCAAACTGGGCAAGATTATCCGCTTCACTGAGTTCTGGGAGCCAATAGCGATGGCTGGCCGAGAACTGGGCACGGCGGTGAATGATGCATTGCATAGGCAAGAGTCAGGAGGAGTAATATTGCCAATTATAAAGTTTTGTAGCCGGATCGCTGGCTCTTCCTCCAGATCATGATGCTTGCTGTCGGTCTGGGCGGATGCAGTCCGCCCCTACAGGTTGGCGGATTGTACGGATTATTGGGTAGGGACGCAATGCTTGCCACTGGTGTGAACTTAACGCTGTATTCAACTCCTGGTGGGCGTTTGAGTGGGCCGACCCACCTCCCCCTGCG
>JBMYQW010000452.1:0-3903 GCA_049601735.1 Spirulinaceae cyanobacterium | reverse complement strand
TCTTATCTTCTACCGCCTCCGAGGTCTTTGCCTTTTTGCGGGCGAACTATAGCGATGCCCTGGCTGTGGAAATGGAAGGCTTGGGCTTTCTCGAATCAGCCCGCGCCAATGCCCAGGTTTCCGCGATGGTGATTCGCGGTATTTCCGACCTGATCGAGGGCAAAGCGCAAGTGGATCAGACGGGGTATCAGGCGATCGCATCTCACCATGCCGCCGCCTTCGCCTTTGAAGTGCTGGGCAAGTTTCTGCCGCCGATTCAATCCCTGACGCCAGCTGCGCCAGCCCCCACGATCGCCACCCCGTCGCCGCCCCTCCCAGCAACACCCCTCCCGGCAAGCGGTCAACCCCAGCAAGACTGGGGCGATGCCCCGGATGTGCCCGTATTTTTTGGGCGCAATGATGAATTGGAATTGCTCAAAGATTGGGTCGTGGACGATCGCTGCCGTCTGGTGTCGATCCTGGGCATTCGTGGCGTGGGCAAGACGGGTCTGTCCCTGCGACTGGGGCGGGGTGGTATTGGCAAAACCGACCTCTCGCTAACTCTAGCGCGAGGCATCCAAGACCAGTTTGAGTTTGTGATTTGGCGCAAGCTCCTCAACGCACCCCAGCTCACCGAAATCCTCACGGATGTGATCCAGACCCTCTCGGGGCAGCAGGAATTGAACCTGCCCAAAACTGCCGAGGGACTAATTTCGCGCCTGGTGCATTACTTCAGTGAGCACCGCTGCTTGCTCATGCTCGATAACTTTGAAACCATCTTGCAGGGCCAAGATCAGGCGGGGCAATATCGTGAGGGCTACGCCGACTACGGTACATTGCTCCAGCAGATCGGCAGCACCCCCCACCAGAGCTGTGTTCTGATCACCAGTCGGGAGAAGCCCAAGGAAGTCGCTCAACTCGAAGGCAAGTCCCGGCCGGTGCGATCGCTCAATCTGCGGGGGCTCGATGATCAAGACGGCCGTCAGATCTTTGAAGAAATTGGCAACTTCACCGGGTCGCCCGACCAATGGCGCGATGTGGTGGCCTTTTACGACGGCAACCCCCTCGCCTTGGAGCTGGCTGCTCGCCACATTGAGGATGTCTTCTTTGGTGATCTCGGCGAATTCTTACAGTCCGGTCGCCCCGTCTTTAATGATCTACGGGAACTGCTGGACTGGCATTTTAACCGCCTCAACGCCGCAGAAAGAGCGGTGATTCAATGGCTGGCAATTAACCGGGAGCCCTCCACCCTGGTGGGCTTACGAGAGGATCTAGTCTTGCCCAATGCCAAAGCCGCCTTGACCTCAACCCTGCAAACCCTACAACGGCGTTTGCCCCTGGAACGGAGCCGGACGACGTTTGGCTTGCAACCCGTGCTGATCGAATACCTCACGGAGCAGATTATCGACCAGGCCTGCCGCGAAATTGAAAGCGAAGCGATCGCCTTCCTCAACAGCCATGCCCTACTCAAGGCCACCGCCAAGGACTATGTCCGGGAGCAGCAGGCTTACCTACACCTCCAGCCGATCCAATCCCGTCTGCTCGTGCGGCTGGGCAACCTCAGCCAGATTGAGCAACGCCTGAAACATCTGCTCCACTTGCATCGCCAGCAAGGGCCAAGCCAGCCGGGATATCTGGCGGGTAATCTGCTCAATCTCTGCCGTCAACTGGAGCTAGATGTACGCGGCTACGATTTTTCGCGGCTGGCGGTCTGGCAGGCGTACCTCCAGGGCTGGGCGCTGCCTGAGGTGAATTTTGCCCAGGCGAACCTGTCTCGTTCGACCTTTAACCAAGCCTTTGGCACGGTCTCGGCAGTCGCCTTTAGCCCCGACGGCGAAACCCTGGCTGCCGGACTCGCGGACGGGCGGCTCTGCCTCTGGCGCGTGGCGGATGGGGAGCAACTGCTGACCTTCTATGGGCATACGGACTGGCCCTGGGCGATCGCCTTTAGCCCCGATGGTCGTCACCTGGCCAGCGCCAGCCAAGACCGCACCGTACGCCTCTGGGATGGGGCGACCGGTGAGACGATCCAGGTTTTTGAGGGCCATACGGACTGGGTGAAGGCCATTGCCTTTAGTCCCGAGGGTCAGCGCCTGGCCAGTGGTAGCAATGATCAGACGGTGCGCATTTGGGATCTGGCCCTGGGAAGCTGTCAGCGCGTGCTGGATGGCCATACTGATTGGGTTTGGTCGGTCGCTTTTAGTCCAGATGGGGCGACGCTCGCTAGCGGCAGCAGCGACGGGTTTGTGAAACTCTGGGATCTGGCTACGGGTCAATGCCACCAGACCCTGACTGAGCATACGGATGCGGTCAAGACGGTCGTCTTTAGCCCTGATGGCACGACGCTCGCCAGCGGCGGCTTTGACCGGAAGGTCTGTCTTTGGGATCTCGAAAAACGCTGCTATCGCTACGTCTTGACCGAACACAGTGAGCTGGTCTGGTCTCTGGTCTTTAGTGCCGATGGCCGGATCCTCGCCAGCAATAGCAATGATCAGACCACGCGCCTCTGGGATGCAACTACGGGCAAGCTACGCAAAGTCGTCAACGAGCGTACCAACCGGGTTTGGTCGATCGCCTTTAGCCCCGATAGCAGCCTCCTGGCTAGCAGCAGCGATGACCAGACGATCACACTCTGGGATGTGCAGACCGGGCAGACCGTGCGCACAATCTGGGGCTATTCCTCGGTGATGTGGGCTGTGGCCTATGCCCCGCAAAACAGCGCGATCGCGGACTGTGACGGCGATTTACTGGCGATCGGCAACGACCAGGGCGTGCAACTCTGGGATGCGGGTCGCGGGCAATGCCTGAAAACGTTGCCGGGCCTAACCGTCAAAACCCGTGCCGTTTGCTTTAATCCGGCGGGCGATCGTCTCGCCAGCGGCAGCGATGACGGCCAGATTCGGCTCTGGGATGTGGCCAGCGGTAGCCTCCTGAATACGCTCACAGGTCACACGAACCGCAGTTGGTCGGTCGCCTTTGACCCCAGCGGCCAATGGCTGGCCAGCGCCAGTGAAGACAAGACAGTGCGGCTCTGGCAGGTCAGCACGGGCCGCTGTCACCGTCTGTTCACAGGGCATCAGAGCCGGGTCTGGTCGGTCGCCTTTCACCCCACAGAACCCTGGTTGGCTACGGGGAGTGATGATTCGGAAGTTCGCTTGTGGCAGATGCAAACGGGCAAATGTCTGCGGGTGCTGGAGGGGCACAATAGTCGCGTCTGGTGCGTGACCTTTAGCCCCAATGGCAAGATTCTCGCCAGTGCCAGCGCCGACCAAACCATTCGGCTTTGGGATGTAGCCACCCGCACTTGCCTGCAAACCTTAACGGGTCATACCAGCTTGGTTTGGTCGATCGCCTTTACACCCCAAGGCAACCAACTGGTCAGCGGCGGCACCGATCGCACCGTGCGGATTTGGGATGTGCCCACGGGGGATTGCCTGACCACGGTCAACGCCCATGGCGAGCATATCTGGACGGTGGCGGTGAGCCCCGATGGCCAAGCCGCCGCGAGCAGCAGCAGTGATAGCATGGTCAAGCTCTGGTCACTCCCTGGCGGGAACCCCTTGCAGACGCTCAAGAGTGAACGCCCCTACGAGCGCATGAACATTAATGGTGTCACGGGGATGACGGAAGCACAAAAAGGGGTGATCAAGGCCCTAGGCGCGATCGAATAATCACCGTAAGTTGAATGTTAGTGTTTGTCACGAGAGGTTCTAAGAAAATGTTGATCAGTGGCAGACTGGATATCTGAGATACGGTTTTCTCCCTCTTCCATACCTCAGAATTGCAAGTTTGGGTAATACACACCCTAGACTTTAAGCTAAATCTATATCCATTTAGAAAAATCGACAGAGAGTGACAGGAAATCATGAATACTAAGGAACAGCTCATTAGAGAAATCAATCAAGCGCCCGACTTCCTGCTTGA
>JBMYQW010000451.1:0-3949 GCA_049601735.1 Spirulinaceae cyanobacterium | reverse complement strand
TAGAATCTGTCCCCGTTCCGGGTGGAGCAGTCCCAAAATCAGATCCGCCGTTGTGGTTTTGCCACTACCCGTTGTGCCCACAAAGCCCACGGTGGTGTGGGGTTGAATGACCAAGTTCAAATCTTGCAGAATCCAGGCTTGGTCAGGGTTGTAGCGAAACCAAACCCGCTCCAAGCGGAGTTCCTGTTCAAAGGGCAGAGGCGGCAACGGCTGTCCATGATCCGGGGGTGGGGTGGGGCGTGCGAGGGCCGTGAGGGCACGATGCAGGGATGTCCGTGAGCCTTGCAAACCAGCCAGCGCCACGAACGTTTGTTGCAGGCTGGGCAGAAGTCGATTCGCTCCCACGGCCAGGCTCCCCAACACGGGTACGGCCTGGCTAAAGTCGCCGTCTTGACCCAGGCTAATTGCCAGGAGAGCGATCGCGGTCATGGCGACCATCTCAATGCCGTAGCGAGGAGCGAGATAGGTCACAGTATTGGCGGCATTGGCAATTTGGTTAATCCGGTTAGATTCGGCATAGATCGCCTGGAAAAAACCATGGGTTTGGTCGAGAATGACCTCCCGAATGCCGCCCAAGCTCTCTTGAATCACCTGAATCCGCTGCTGATGATGCCGCGACATCAGGTAACTATTCTGGGCCAGGGTTGCCCGCCGCCAGCGATAGAGTAGCCCATAGATCGTGCCGAGAATCAGGCAAAGACTCACGGCCACGCGCCCATCAATCCAGAACAGACTGATCACCAGCCCCAGAATCACAAAGCTGTTGGCCAGCGCCATGAGGCAGGGCATGACCACGCCACCACCAATACCATTGGCGTCGTAGGCCACAAGGGAAATGAGGTCGCTGCTGTTGTGGCTCAAATAAAAGCGATAGGGCTGCAAAATGGTGCGGTGGTACACCAGATAGGCGATGTCGATGCCGATGCGGGCGGCGAGATGGGTCTGGCAGTAGAGCGTCATGATCCGCAGCAGGTTGGTCAGCAGCGCAATGATGATAAAGGCGATCGCCAGATGCACAACTAAGTCGGCAGTCGTAGTGATGCCAAATGCCCTGACGAAGGGTTGCAGTTGGGGATGCGCCAGCACCTGCTCGGCGTTGCTCAAGGCGCTCAAAAACGGGACGATCGACCCAAGGCTAGCCATCTCGCTCAGGGCGGAGATGAGCATCAAAACCAGCAGCAGAGAGAGTTGTCGCCGCCGTCGCGGGGAGATGTGTTGCCATAATGCTCGCAAATCAGCAAGGAGCGATCCGGGCTTGAATAAGCGCATCTTCCCTCCCACGGTTGTTTTCCTCAATGATTTGCCCGAAGCCTCATTCTCTAATGCCCTATTCTCTAACGATTGACGACCGATCGCCAGACTTGACTCCAGCACCACCCGTCTGTCCTGACGACGCACGGGGCTAAACCCTTATACTCTCTTCCGTTCCGTTCATCGTACCACTCTGGTTCTGGGCGAATGAAAGTGTCGCCTTTGTCGGGGTAGAGCAGAACGGCAATGTCCAAAATTGCCTCGTCTGTGAAGGCATAAGTTCCCATGTCGAGGGGTTGATGACTTAAGTTTCATTATTACGGATATGGGGTTAGAGGCTTGAGGTGAGGGCAGTTTGCTCATACCTGCACCACTTCAATAGCATCGGGTGGGACAGGTTCGCCGCGCTCTTGCAAGACTTCGATGTTTAGGTCGATGGCTTCTTTGATGTTGGTGAGGGCTGCGGTGCGGGTCTCGCCTTGGCTGATGCAGCCGGGCAGGCTGGGGACTTCGGCGATGAAGATGCCGTCTTCGTCGGGGTAGAGCAGGACGGTGCGGGCGTTGATGATGGGGTTAGGCATGGTCATTTCATTTCTGTGGGGGCAAATTCTGCATCAATGGCGGTGAGTTCGGCTTGGATTTGGGGGTCGGCGGCCATAGCGGCGAGGTCGTCTGTCCAGTCGGGTTGGGGGGTGAGGGTTTGGCGGATTTGTTGGGCGAGGTGTTCTAGGAGCCAGGTTTGCTCGCTGAGGCTGAGTTGGGGGAGTTTGGCTTGGATTTCGCGGGCGGTGGGGGAGAGGTGCAGGGTGGGGATGGATTTGGGTGAGTAGCAGGGTTGAATTTTAGCTTAGGATTGGAGGATGATCGCGTTGCTGAAATTGACTTATGAAGCTACAAGTTGTTCTAGAACCCAGTGAGGAAGGGGGCTACACGGTTTCTGTGCCGTCGTTGCCGGGGTGCATCAGTGAGGGGGACGATTTGGATGAGGCGTTGAGTAATATTCAGGAGGCGATCGAGTTGTATTTAGAGCCCATTGATGATGATCTCGCCGCTCAGGATGGAGTGATTGTTCGAGAGTTGGTGGTATGAGCAAGGTTCCCAGCTTGTCTTACACCAAAATAATCTCGGCTTTAAAGCGGGATGGTTGGCAGGTGGTGCGTCAGAAGGGGAGCCACATTCGGCTAGAGAAAGCACTATCGCAAGAAACCTTAAAAATTACGGTTCCGGCTCACAAGCCAGTGAAGCGATCGACATTGGCAAAGATTGTGAAACAGGCAAAATGCGATCGCAACAATCCCGCTCACCATCACTCAGTTTGCCCCAGAGTTCATTGAGGGTAGTGCGCCCCCGTTCCATCGCCACCCCCAATGCTGTTTCCACGTCCTCAACGGTTGCAGTGGTGCGCGGGTTTTGGGGATTGTTCAAGATCTCGACAATGGCGGAACAGAGGGTTTGCACCCAGAAGGGTTGGCAATGGGTGAGGTGGATGATGCGGTCTACGGTGGCGGGGTCGTAGATGTCGGGGAAGTCGGGGATGGGTTTGCGGATCAGTTCGCGGGCGGCGGGTTCGTCGAGGTAGCTGACGTGGAGGCTGCGGGCGTTGATCAGGCAGTCGTTCCAATGGGATTGCAGGTCGTCGGGATGGGTGGAGCCGCTAAAGAGCAAGATCCAGCGTTGGCGGTGCTGCATGACATGGCGGAAAAAGTTGAGCGGGGCATGGATTTGCTCGTTAAAAATGCCGTCGAGTCGTTCAAATTCATCAATGCAGAGCAGGATGCGTTTGGTGCGATCGATGCAGTTCTCGACTTCAGTGAACCATTGTTGCAGCGCAGGAAAGGGGTCGCGTCGGACGGCTTCGGCATCAATGGGGGGCAAATTGTAGTTGCGGGTGGTGCGGGCACTGGTTTGGATCTCTTGAGCAAAACGGGTGACAAAGCTACGCGGGTCGTCAGCTTGGAGACCCTGCATACCCACAAATAGAGGGATAATATCTGAGCCCATTCTCTCTGGCAAATATTTCAGCGACGAGGTTTTGCCAATGCGCCGGCCGCCACAGAGTAGAAAAATTGGCGGTGAGTTGCTAAGGGAAAGGGTTTCAATTTGGTCAAAGATATCTTGGCGGCCCTTAAAGCGGGTGGTGGCGCGATCGGGGTCGAGGGCTATGCCGGCGAGGTAGGCGGAAGGGATTTCGTTGCTAGTAGTTTTTTGAAGGGTGGTTTGAGCGTCTTGGAGAATGCGGAGCCAGTGACGGGCACTGGAACCAAAGGTGATAGCAAGATGGGTAGATTGGGTAGCAAGATTTGTGTTGAGTTGTTCGAGTTTACGGATGGGGGTGCTGAGAAATTCGGCTTGGCGGTAAGGGTTTTTGCTTTGCAGAGCAGATTTGACATCTTGGCTGATGTCTCGGAATTTGGGGAGGATTTCTACCAGTGGTTTAAGAAGATCGGCGGGGAGCCCCGCGAGGCTGGCTTGTGTGGCGGCAATGTCGCCAGGGGTTTGGCATTGTTGCAGGGTTTCGGCGGTGATGCCTGCAATGGCACGGGCGGCGGTGGCTTGTTGGTTGGTATAGGTTATTAGGTAGGCAATTGTGCTTTGGGCCTCGCTTGGGTTTTCTCGATGGGTTTTTATAATCAGAGTGTCGATCAACACTCCGGACAGATTCAGGAGGCTATAACGCCGTAATCAAGCAGGTTGCGGT
>JBMYQW010000450.1:0-3970 GCA_049601735.1 Spirulinaceae cyanobacterium | reverse complement strand
AAAATCTCTTCGCCGACGCGCTCCACATCGGCAAACGCACCGGGCTGGGCTTCATCGTAGAGAATCAGCGGGTGCAAGTTGCCATCCCCGGCATGAAAGACGTTGGCGATCGCATAGCCCGAGCGTTCACTGAGGGCTTCAATTTCCCGCAGTACCCGCGCCAGTTGGGTGCGGGGCACAACACCATCCTGAACAAAATAGTTGGGGCTCATCTGCCCGGCGGCGGCAAAGGTAGCCTTGCGTCCCTTCCACAGTTTGAGCCGCTCGGCTGGGTCGGTGGCGATCGTCAGGTTCCGCGCCCCCTGCTCATGGCACAGGGCGGCCACTTGCTTAATGTTCGCCGCCACCTCAACATCAGAGCCATCGAGTTCCACCAGCAAAATTGCCCCAGCATCCCGAGGGTAGCAGCCCAGGGCGACCACATCTTCGACGGCATTAATACTCAGGTTATCCATCATCTCCATCCCCGCGGGGATGATTCCGGCGCTGGTGATCGCCGTAACGGCTTGCCCTGCGGCCTCGATCGTGGCAAAGTCCGCCAGCAGTACTTGAATCGCTTCAGGTGTTTTGAGGATTTTAAGCGTGATCTCCGTGGCGATCCCCAAGGTTCCCTCTGAACCCACAAACACCCCTCGCAGGTCGTAACCGGGCAGCTCGGGTACTTGCCCACCGAGCTGAACAATTTCCCCCTCGGCTGTCACGACCGTAAGCTCTAGAACATGGTTGGTCGTGACGCCATATTTCAGGCAATGGACGCCGCCGGAATTCTCCGCGACGTTGCCGCCGATCGAACAGATAATCTGGCTGGAGGGGTCGGGCGCATAGTAGAAACCCGCTCCTGTCACCGCTTGTGTCACCCAGTTATTAATTACCCCCGGCTGCACGACCACCTGCTGATTCTCTAAATCCAGCTTTAAAATCCGGTTCATCCGCGCCGTGACGATCAGCACGCCCTGGCCATTCGGCAACGCTCCGCCCGAGAGCCCCGTGCCAGCGCCGCGGGCTACCCAGGGCAAGTTGCGGCGATCGCACAGCCGCACCACCTCAGCCACCTCAGCGGTACTGCCGGGCAAGACCACCAATGCTGGACGCTCCCGATAGGCCGCCAGTCCATCACATTCATAGGTCAAGAGTTCTTCCTTACGACGAATCACCTTATTTGCACCCAGGAGTGCTTCAAAAGCTTGAATATCTGCCGCCGTGAGCCGGGCGGGAGTAGCGAGGGGGGAATGGGTCGAACCAGCCATAATTATCGCCGTCAGAGAAAATAAAATTTAAGATGGATTCACAGGTTCCACCTTACCGCCCATCCGAAGCGTCAGGCAGGGGGTAAACTCAGCTTAGACCGAGCCAGCTCCCAAAGCATCCTGGTATCTTAGACATTCACGGGCAACGTGGCGATCGGCAGCGAGGATCTGTCATTATATTAAACTTCAAAGCCTTGTTATAGCTAGCTTACAGACCCTCTTGTTGTTTTGGGGGGCGGCCAATCTATCGCTTGTCCCATCAGGCTTCTAGAATTAATTGATGACGCGCCCCTAACGCTCAATTGGCGGTCACAGCAGCATTTCTTCATCTGGGCTAATTTTCGCAAGCTGAAATATGGCGGATCACGTACAGCACTCTCTCCGAGCCTCAGTATGGGGAATCGAACAAGCGAAATCCGTTTGTCTTAGCTCAACGCACAAGGTGAATCAGTTGCGAGATCTCCAGGTTTCACGGGCGATCATGCAGCAGTTTTTAACCGGGCAGCCCATCTCCGAGGAACTGTTTCACAAAATTTGCCAAACCCTCGAACTCAATTGGGAAGATGTCGCCGAACCCCCCGATGATGGTCTGCCAGAGTCAGAGCCCCTTGAAAATGGCAAGGTTTCTTTGCCCGAAAATCCCCTCTGGCTCGAGCTGCGCTATCAGTTGGGGCGGCAAGTTGTCGAGGAGCATCAATTTCTGCCCCTCCTGAATCAGGAACTGATTTCACTAGAGACGCTCCAATTTGAGGTGTATCTGCTCAAAGGCTTACCACGTGATATCTATGTCAATTTAGGTAGCTACCTCGAACAATTTGACCAACGGCAGGAGTTTGAACGCTTTGGTCTCGGTGAGCGCCAAGAACGGCTCCCGGCCTTGCAAATCGTGCAGCGATACAAGCGGTTACTTTTGCTCGGACGCCCCGCCTCAGGCAAAAGCACCTTGCTCCGACGGCTTGCCGTTGCCTGTGCCAAGGGAGATGCCTTTATCCACCACATTCCGGTGTTGATTAACCTTCGTCATTACAGCCCGGAAGTTTTGGAGCAGCCCAATGCGCTGGAAACCATTATTCAAAAAATCCTCGATCTGCATGACTTGGAATTAACCCAAACCTTGCTTGAAAAAGGACATTTTCTGATCTTAATCGACGACCTCGATCGCATCCCCACCCAAGCCCGTCGCAACATCCAATTTCAACTGCGTATTTTTGCCCAACGCTACTATCAAAATCGCTTTATTGCGGCCTGTCGAACACAGATTACGGACTACACCTTTCCCACTTTTCGCAAAATCGAACTGGCCCCACTCAACAAAGTCCAAATTGAAACCTTCATTCAGCATTGGTTTCAAGAAGCAGAGGCGAACTCCCCGGTCGAAACCACCGGACTGGCCCAACAGCTCATGGCTGAGTTGCAGTTCCCCAAAAATCAGCGGTTCTCCCATTGGGCCAGCCGCCCGATGATTTTACATTTGCTCTGCTGGATCTTTCAATATTTAGGGCATTTACCCAAGAGCCAGTTTAGCCTGTATGAGTTGGGGATCACGCGAATTTTGGAAGTCTGGCAACCCAGCCCGATGCCGGAGCAAGACGATGTCCCACCGGAGAGCACAATTTATGCTGAACTAAATCTGTCGGAACGGTATCGTCTGCTCAGTTATATTGCAGTACAGACCTTTGAAAATAAAGAGATTTTCTTTAACCTCAAAAAAGCCAAGCAATATATCGGCACGTACCTCAAGAGTTTACCGAGCTTCACCACTGGGCGAAAAACCCTAGCCCAATATTCAGCCTTGGTACTTGCCGAAATCGAAGAGCAGCATGGTCTGATTTTCGAGCGGAGTGAGGGACTTTATACCTTTGAGAGCATTAGCGTCCATGAGTTTTTAATTGGTCATTATCTGCTCAAGAACTTTGATCCCAACAATTTATATCGCACCCTAGAAGCCCCGATCCCTCGCCCCTGGTATAAACTCTTCTCGGGCTTAACCCAGGAGATGGAGCATATCAATGATTTTCTGCTGCACGTTAAGCATAAGATTGATCAGATTGTCGCTAAAGACAAGAAGGTGCAAATCTTTCTGTCTTGGATTAATCAAAAATCCATTTTGGTCAAAGTACCCTATAGCATCACGGCGGTACGAGCATTTTATTTTTCCCAGGCGATCGACCATCTGTTTGACCCTCGCATTTCTAACCCAATTGACTTCTCCCATGCAGTGAATCGGGCGCTGCGATCGTCCCTCCATGATTGGTCATTGGCCTGTATGCTCGATCGCGATCTTGACTATGCCTTTAACCACAACGTCATTGAAGAGCTGCATATTGAGTTTATCGTGGACTTGATTTTGAACTGTTTGCTAGTGACATTAGCCCACGACCTCAAGCTCTTTATGACCTACGCTGAAGACCGCCGCCTGAAGATCGACCCAGAACTCAAAGATGTTTTGCAGCGACTCAAGCAAGAAATCCCCAGTCGTAGTAGCCCTAGTTACGAAAAATGGTGGCAAGAGCATTGCCAAACCTGGACAAAAAAACTCCGTCTGATCATCATTGAACATCGTAATATTGGCTACGACTGGCAATTCAATCAAGACCAACGCGCCCTCCTACGGCAATATTACAATGCTAATAAGTTGCTGGTCGAATGCATTAGCAATATGCGAGTACAGCCCCAAACGGTAAAAGAGATTGAAGAGACGTTGCTACTCCCCACGATGGAGA